>DATMCL010000217.1:0-13878 GCA_035558375.1 Polyangiaceae bacterium | reverse complement strand
GAGCCGTTGCCCGAAGATTTCGCGAAGCCGTGGTCCGAGCAGCGGGTGCGGGTGCTGTCGATCGAGGTCATTCAGCAGGGCGTCTCGCTCTACAAGGTCGAGCTCGAGGGGCACGAGCGCGCCGACACGGCGCCTGCGCGCGTCGATCCCGACGGCCTCGAGCCGCCCGTTCCGCCGAGCGGCCCGGCGTGCGGCGCCGAGCTGCCGCGGCGCATCCACGTCGAGGTCACGGGCGAGGGGCACGATCTCGTGCTCGGACTGCGCGAGGTCGCGCACAATCCGCCGCTCTCGTCCGGCAGCTTCAGCCAGGAACGACCGGGCGGCGTGCGCGCCGAGTACGCTCCGTGCGGGCCCTGAAGAGCGACTCGCGTCGTCGGCTTCGAAGGAGCTAATTCGGCGCGCGCGACGACGCCGCCGGGGTGGACCGGCTCGCCTGCGTCGTTCGGAGTGGTGTCGAGCATTACCCGCGAGTCTTACGCCGAGAAAATCCGTCCGGACTGAGCGCCCCGGAAACTACTCGATGAAGTCTTTGTGACGTGTCGATGTCAGCGCCGACTTCGAGTGACGCTTCCCCCTCGAGCGAGGTAAGGCGAAGCCTGAGAAAAACTGACCGCGCCGAGGCGCGGCCCAACGACGAGGCAACACCCACGATGCATCGATCGGATCGACACCTCCTGCGCGCGCTGCTCGCCTTGCTCGGCGCCGTGCTCTTCCTGCTCGGCTGCAACAAGGGCTCTTCCGGACAAGGCGCCCCCGCGGCGAGCTCCGCCGCCGCGCCGGCGGCCGACACGACCATCACCCTCCAGGGTTCGGGCGCGAGCTTCCCTGCGCCGCTCTACTCGCGCTGGTTCCGCGAGTACGGGACCAAGAATCCGAACGTGCGCGTCAACTACCAGGCGACGGGCAGCGGCGCCGGGATCAAGGCCTTCACCGCCGGTCAGACCGACTTCGGCGCGAGCGACGCGGCCATGACCGACGACGAGATCAAGGCCGCCCAGGGCAACGTGGTGCTCCTGCCGATGACGGCCGGGCACATCGTGCTCGCGTACAACCTGCCCGACGTGAAGGACCTGAAGCTCAGCCGCGAGGCGTACACGGGCATCTTCCTCGGCGAGATCACGAAGTGGAACGACCCGAAGCTCGCGAAGGCGAACCCGAGCGTGAAGCTCCCCGCTACGGACATCACTCCCATCAACCGCTCCGACGGCAGTGGCACGACCTTCGTCTTCACGCAGCACCTCTCGGCCGTGAGCGAGAAGTGGAAGGCGGGCCCCGGCACCGGCAAGTCCGTGACCTGGCCCGCGAAGGCCGCGGTCGGCGGCGCGAAGAACGACGGCGTCGCGGCGCTGATTCAGCGTACCCCCGGCTCGATCGGGTACATCGAGTTCGTGTACGCGGCGACCAGCAATCAGCCGGTCGCGTGGCTCGAAAACAAGGCGGGTAAGTTCGTCGCGCCGACGCCGGAGGCGGCCGCCGCGGCGCTCGCTCACGTCGAGCTGCCCGAGGATCTGCGCGCCTGGGTCACCGACCCGACCGGCGACGACGCCTACCCGATTGCCACCTACACGTGGGTGCTCGCGAAGAAGAAGTACGGCGACAAGTCGAAGAGCGACGCGCTCAAGACGCTCCTCAAGTGGTGCCTGGGCGACGGTCAGAAGCTTTCGAACGAGCTCCACTTCCTGCCGCTGCCCGAGTCCGTCACCTCGCGCGTGCTGAAAGCGGTTGACGGCATCGAGTGATCACCGGCAAGGAGCACGCCCAGGTCGCGCAGCCCCCGACGGGCTGGCAGACCCGCGCGGACATCGTGTTCCGCGGCGTGGCGCACCTCTTCGGCGCGGCGGTCGTGCTCTTGCTCGCCGCCATCGTGTTCGAGGTGATGCGCCACGCGGGCAGCTCGATGCTCAAGCACCGGCTCGGCTTCTTCTCGGGCTCGGTGTGGGACGCGAATCGAGGCCAATTCGGCATCTTTCCTGAGATTGCCGGCACGCTCTACACGTCGTTCTGGGCGCTCCTGCTCGGCGGTTTTTTGGGCGTGACGCTGGCGCTCATCCTGAGTCAGGGCTTTTTGAGCCGGCGCGGGGAGCTCGTGATGAAGAACGTCGTCGAGCTCCTCGCGGCGATCCCGAGCGTGGTCTACGGCCTCTGGGGCATCTTCGTGCTCGTCCCGTTGCTGCGGCCGTTCGCCGCGTGGCTGAACGAGCATTGGGGCGCGTTCCCGCTGTTCTCGACGCGTCTGAGCGGTCCGGGAGTCTTGCCCGCCTCCGCGGTGCTCACGATCATGATCTTGCCCACGATCACGGCCGTGGCGCGCGAAGCCCTCGCCGCCGTGCCGCCCCGCCTGGCCGCGGCGGCGTACGGGCTCGGCGCCACGCGCTGGGAGGTCATCTTCCGCGTGATGCTCCCGACGGCGTCCGGCGGGATCTTCGGCGCGCTCGTGCTCGGGCTCGGCCGGGCCTTCGGCGAGACGATGGCGCTCGCGATGCTGGCGGGCAACGCGCAGACCTTCAGCTGGTCGCTATTTTCACCGGGAAATACGCTGGCGGCGCTGCTCGCCAATCACTTTCCGGAGGCGGGGGAGTACGAGGTGAACGCGCTCATGTACGCCGCGGGCGTGCTGCTCGTCATCACGCTGACGGTCAACATTCTGGGCTCGCTCATCATGATGAAGGCCACGGCAGGCCTCAAGGGGCTCCGCTGATGGCGACCGCGACCGAGCCGCGCGGGCCGGCGGGACTTCAGCTCTCGCTCGTGAACACGCGCACGCTGCTCGATCGCGTGCTCACGGTGCTCGCAATCGGGTTTGCGGCCTTCGCGCTCTTTCCGCTGTTCTCGGTCCTCTACATGTTGATCGTGCGCGGTGGGCACCTCCTGTCGCCGATGCTCTTCACGGAGCTCACGCCCGGGGCCGGCATGGAGGGTGGCGGCATCGGCAATGCGGTGCTCGGGACGCTGATCGTGGTGGTGCTCGCGAGCGTCTTCAGCCTGCCGCTCGGCATCTTGGCGGCGATCTACCTCGCCGAGTATGCGGGGGAATCCCGGCTCGGTACGGTCGTGCGCTTTGCAGGAAAAGTGCTGACGGGGATGCCTTCGATCCTCGCGGGCGTGTTCGCCTACGCGGTGATCGTGGTCACGACGAGGTCGTTCAGCGCCTTCGCGGGCGGCGTCGCCATGGCGATCTTGATGGTGCCGACGATCATGCTCACGGGCGAGCAGGCGCTGCGCGCCGTGCCGGAGAAGATGCGGCTCGCGGCGCTCGGCATGGGTGCGTCGCGCATGGAAACGACCCTGCGCGTGGTGCTGCCGACGGCGTTGCCCGGCATCCTGACGGGCGTGATGCTCGCGCTCGCGCGCGCCATGGGCGAGACAGCGCCACTGCTCTTCACGGCGCTCTTCAGCGACTACTGGTTCGACGGCAAGCTCGGCGCGCCGATCGCGTCGCTGTCCGTGCTCATCTACAATTTTTCCGGCAGCCCCTTCGCACACCTCTCGGAGCTCGCGTGGGCTGCGTCGCTCGTGCTCGTGGTGCTGGTGCTGGCGCTCAACGTGCTGGCCCAAGTCATCATCCGGCGACCGAAAGAGTTTTGAGGGGTCACCCAGGAGAATCATCCGATGAACATGGACATTCCGATGAGCGCCCCCGATGCCGCGAAGGCCCCCGCGATCGCGCGAGCCCGCGGCGCCGTGGACATGGGTCCCCTGGTCATGGATTGCCGCCTCAAGCGCGTTTTCTACGGCCAATTTCTCGCCGTTCGCGACGCGGAGATCCCGATCGTCACGAACGAGATCACGGCGTTCATCGGCCCCTCCGGCTGCGGCAAGAGCACGGTGCTCCGCTGCTTGAACCGCATGAACGACTTCGTTCCGGGCTTCCGGCTCGAAGGCTCGGTTCGGTTCCGCGGGCAGGACATCTACTCGCACGGCGTCGATCCCGTGGCGGTGCGCCGGTCCATCGGCATGGTGTTCCAGCAGCCGAACCCCTTTGCGACGAGCATCTACAACAACGTCGCGTTCGGCTTGAAGCTGAACCGCTTCAAGGGCGACTACGCCGAGCGTGTCGAGGGCGCGTTGCGCGGAGCGGCGCTCTGGGACGAGGTGAAGGACAAGCTCCACACGAGCGGCCTCGCGCTCTCGGGCGGCCAGCAGCAGCGGCTGTGCATCGCGCGTGCCATCGCGGTCGAGCCGGATTTGCTCCTGATGGACGAGCCGTGCTCGGCCTTGGACCCCATCGCGACACGCAAGGTGGAGGAGCTCATGCTCGAGCTCAAGGAGCGCTACACGATCGCGATCGTGACGCACAACCTCCAGCAGGCGCAGCGCGTCGCGGATCGCACGGCGTTTCTCTTCGTCGACACGACCGCCGGCGGGCGCACCGGCTATCTCATCGAGTACCGCCCCACGAGCGAGCTCTTCGGCGATCCGCGCGAGGAGCAAACGAAGGCCTATATCCGCGGCGAATTCAGCTGAGCGCCCGGTGCGCGGCGGTCGCTTTCGGACCCTCCGCTCAGTCGATCACGAATTCTTCCGGCAGCAGCCGGCGCTTGATGCTGACGAGGCGCGCGACGTCCGTGGCGAACAGCGCCGGATCCTTCGCGTAGACCAGGTGCCGGCTGCGGAGCACCAGGTGCACCAGCGTTTCGAGCAGCTCCTCGTCGTTCACTCTGCCGGAGCTCAGCGCCTCGGTATCGCCGAACGGCCACGACTCGACGAGCCCTTTCCGCAGGCGTTGCTCGTCCTTGATGAGCTCCTCCCACGGCGTCCGTGCGCTCGGCGCGCGACCGCGGGCGCTGAGCAAGAGCAGGACCAGCGACACCGCGAGGAACATGAAGTCGGTGATCTTGTCGCGGCTCGAATGAACGGGAGCATAAGAATCGAGGTCGATGCCCTTGAGCTGCCCGCGACGGCTCATCATCAGGTTGCCGTTCTTCAGGTCGTTGATCGCGTAGTCGAGGCGGTGGACCTCCATCAGCCAGAGCAGAATGCTGCTCATGAGATCGAGGATCATGGCCGGTGACAGCGGATGTCGGAACGGTAGGGCCAGCCTGCGCCGGCGCCAGAGCTGACTGCTCGTCTGGCTGACGGCGCGCTCGTACTCGAGCTCCGCTTCCGATTCGGAGCGGCGCGGCGGGGGACGTGACACGCTCGCGTGCTCCGTGCCGGTCACGCCGATCAGGTTGTCGAGCGTGTCGCCGTCGACGAGCTGCAGCAGATGGTACGTGTAGCGCTCGCCGCGCAGCTTGCCGCTATCGTAAAGGCGGATCAGGTGAACGGCCGGCGCGAGATCGCGGCCGATGATCATCGCTTGCTCGGCCTCGAGGATGGCCTCCTTCTTCTTGCCCTGGATACGATCGACCTTGAGCGCCAAATGGCCTGGAAAGCCCGCGTTGTTGCCGTTCAGGACCTCGTACACGCGACCGAACTCGCCCATGCCGAGCTGCCGGAGCAGCGTGAAGCCGAGATCGCGAAACGGCTTGTCGACCGTCTTCCACGCGTCGAGGTCCTCGTCGCTCTGGATCCCGTAGTGGCCGAGCTCGGGCTTCGGCGTGCGCGCGTCGCGTCCCGACACCTCCCAGGTCATGGGCCGCATGCCTTCCGGGACATCGGGCATCGCACCGGACAAGCTCAGCCTGAGGTAGAGGTCGTCGAGGTATTCGCGCGAGGCGATCTTCGCTTCATTCGCGTAGCTTGCGTACGGCTCGGCGCGAGCCATGAAGCCGAGGGTCGAGAGCAGCCGAAAGTAGCCGTGATCTTCCTCGAGTCGCGTCTCCGGGATCCGGGAGTAGGCGCTCGCGAGCCGCGAGTAGACGGCGCCCGCAGGGTTCGGGATGAGCTTCCCGCCTTTACGCCCTTCGTAGAGCACCCCGAGCGTGACGTACGTCGCCTTGGCGAAGACGGAGACCTTCGCGGCGAAGCGGTCGAGCGGCGCAGAAGGGTAGGCGAGCTCGGAGACGAGGCGCGAGATCAGCGTCCAGTAAAATCCCACGTTGCGCTCGAGACTCCCGGCGTCATGGTCTCTGCCCACCTCCTCGTGGATGTGGTGGGCGAGGCGCTCGTTCAGCACCACCTTGGCGTCGCGCACGTGGGTGCCCCAGTCGTGAGCCGATTCTCGCGTGGCGGCGCTCGGCAGCGATGGGCTCAAGAGGATCGTGAGCGTTTGGGTCGGTCCAGCGACCTCCGAGAAGAGCAGCTCGTCCAGAGCGACGCGAACGTTCGGCTTTCGCTCGAGCGAGGCACGGACGGCGCGGAGTCCCTCGTCGAGCAGCGTGGCGAGCCACATCGAACCTTCGTTTTCGGGCTCGAACGCGACGAGCTTGAGTGCCTTGTGGCGGTGCGCCAGCACGCGCATGTCGGGCAGGTAACGCTCGGCGTGCGAGAGCGTGAGGTAGCGCACCCATTGATCCGGTTCGGCGCTGAACACCGTCGTCGAGAGCTCCGTGCGCACGCCGGATTGTCCGAAGACGCGCCGGCGCTTGCCCGCGGGCGGCGCGCTCGGGGGCGGGCCGTACCAGGATTCGAGGGCATCTCGCACCGCCTGACGTGCGGCCTCCTCTTGCTTGCCGGCCATCGCGGGCTCGGACCCTAGCACCGCAGTTTGCGTGGCACGGCCGCGAAGCGGCGGCGTGCGCGACGCGTCACACGTTCGTCGTCGCGCTGTCGCACGGCGCTTTCTCGAACCGTTTACCGAGCCATGCCGAGAACGTCATCCGAAGAGGATTGGGTAGGCGATCACTTCTGGCACTACGAGGGCGGCCTGAGCTGGCTCTTCCAAAAGTACGAAGCCAAGCTCGAGCTCGCCATCGCCCACGACGCGCCCACCGAGGAAACGCGCCCACGAACCCCAAGCGCACCGAAGGCATCCTCGCCGTGCAGGCGGCGTTCTAGAGCCGGCCCCCCGGGGGTCTCGGCCGCCGACCGGCAAACTCGGGTATGCTGACCCCCACATGCCGAAGCGAGGACGCACCTCCGCCTCCGATCGGCGCGGTGCGCCGACGACCAAGCGCGCCAGCGCCGACGCCGCCAGCCGCCACGCGCGTGAAGCGCGAGCGGCGCGCACCGCAAGCGGCCGCAGCGCGACGAAAGCTGCCGTCGCCACACCCGCGCACGGAGCGCCCCCCACGCGCTCGCGCCCCGGTCGCTTCGGGCCGCCGCCGGCTACGGCGCCGCGCTCCGCCGGTATCGCGAGCTTCCTTCGACTCCCCGTGACCCGCGAGCCGGGCGCGATCCCGAGCGTCGACGTCTTGCTCACGGGCGTACCGTTCGATGCCGGGAGCGCGTTTCGTCCCGGAGCGCGCTTCGGACCGCGCGCCGTGCGCGAAGCGTCCGCGTTGTCGAGCCCGTTCTCGGGCGCGCTCGGCGTCGATGTCTTCGGTGAGCTCGCGGCCGCGGACGGCGGCGACGTCGCCGCGCCCGGCCCGGGTACCTCCCGCGTGATCGAGGCGGTTGCCGAGCACGCTCATGCGGTCGCGGCATCCGGCGTGATCCCCGGCTTCGTGGGCGGCGATCGTACGGTGACGCTCGGAGCGCTGCGCGGCCTGCGCCGGGCGAAGCACAAGGCGCTCGGCGTGCTCCTCATCGGCGCGCACCCCGGTGCCTCGGTCGCGACGGGCGAGGAGCCGAACGCCCTCAGCTTCTTCCGCGCCGCCGTCGAGGAGAGCCTCGTCCGTACCGATTGCGCGATGCACGTCGGGCTGCGCGGGCCGTACCCGGGCCCCGATGAGCTGTCGCTCGCGTTCGCGCAGGGCATCGACATCGCCGGGGTCGACGAGGTCCGCTGGGATCTTCACGCCGTGGTGAGCCAGGTGCGAAGGCTGGTCCAGAAGGGCTCGGTGTACGTCTCCGTCGATATCGGCGCGCTCGATCCCGCCTACGCCCCTGGAGCGAGCTTCCCCGTGCCGGGCGGCATGACGACCTGGGAGCTCCAGCAGATCTTGCGCGCGCTCGTGGGCGCGGAGGTGGTCGGCTTCGACGTCGTGGAGATCGCTCCCGGCTACGATCCGACGGGGATCACGGCGCTCGCGGGCGTCGCCGTGCTGCAAGAGATCCTGGCGGCGATTGCCGACACGCGCCGCAGCGCTCGTCCCGCGCCGAGCACGCATCGCTCCGGTCGCGCCGGCCGCCGCTCGGCCTGAGCCTCAGCCGTTTGCGCTCGCGGGACCGCCGCCGAGCGCGCGGAGGATCTTGCCCGGCTCGTCGCTGATGATGCCATCGACGCCGAGCGCCGCGAGCCGCCGCGCTTCCGCTTCGTCGTTGACGGTCCACGTGGCGACGATCGCGCCGCGGTCCTTCCAGTGCGCCATGCGCTCACGCGTCACGAGCTCGCGGTGAGGGTTCACGCCGTCCGATAGCCAGCGGAACGCCGTTGCGGCGCGCTCGATGGTGCCGCCGTGATCGAGCAAGAGCGCGCGCGGCAGCGCCGGAGAAAGCACCCCGAGCGCGGCGACGAGCAGCGGATCGAAGCTCGAGAACAGCACGCACTCGGGCCCGGCCCCGCTCGAGCACACGACGCGCGCGACCGCACGCGCGAGCGCCAGCGGGCGGCTCCCGTCGCTCTTCAGCTCCACGTTCACGCGCGTCTTCTGCTCGCGCGCCCAGGCGAGCACGTCCGTGAGCAACGGCACGCGCTCGCCACCGAGCGATACCTGCCCGAGCTCTTCCTCCCCGAGCTCTTCGACGTCCCGCGTCTCTTGCCCGCCGGAAACGCGCCCGAGCGTGCGATCGTGGAGCACGACAACGCGCCCGTCGCCGTCGAGGCGCACGTCGAGCTCGATGCCGTCGGCGCCTTCCGCAAGTGCGAGCTCGAACGCCCGCTGTGTGTTCTCCGGCGCGGCGTGGCGCGCGCCGCGGTGTCCGAGCACGAACGGGCGCGCGCCTTGGGGCCGCTGCCAAGCGTGCGTTCGCGCGCTCGTCGACAAGGGTCTCCGGGAAAGCCTAACCCGCGAGCTCGGCCGCGATCTCGCGGGCGACGTTGCGCGCGCGGTCGATCTCGGAATTGGAAAACGCGATCCCGCCCACGACCGGGTGACCACCACCGCCGTAGCGCGCGCAGATCGAGCTGATGTCGGCGTCGCGCGGGCGCCCCGACCAGGGATTGTAGCCGACGGAGATCTTCGGCCCGTGCTTGAGCAGGCCGATCACCACCGAGTACACGGAGTCGGGGAAGAGCGCATACGTCACGAACTTCCCGACGCTGTCGAGCACCTCTTCCGTCAGGTCGACGAACACGACGCGGCCCTGCCGCAGGCTGCTTTTCCGCACGCGATCCACGTAGCGCTCGTGCTTGCGACCGAGCGGGCGATAGCGAGATTTCACCTCGGCGCGCGCCGCGACATCGCGCAGCGAGCGCGTCAAAAGCTCGGGAACCAGGCGCGTCAGGAAAGCATCGTCGCCGTAGTGCTCGACGACGCTCACGAGCTGCATGATGGGGTCGCTGCGATCGACCGCCTCCGCCGCGCTCCCGAAGCGCGCCGAGTCGATGCGATCGGCCCAGGTCACGAGCTCGTCGAGCGCCGAGCAGTCTATGTCGAAGCGCTCGCGCGCGACGTTGGCGATGAGCTTCGTGCAGGAGGAGGCCGCCGCGTCGTAGAAGAAACGACCGGTGGCTTGGCGCTCATCGAAGTGCTGGCGGCTCTCTTCGGTCTCGAACGCCGTGCGGTGGTGATCGAAGTACCAGCTGAGCTTGTCGGTCGGGTGGTAGCGGTAGTCGAGGATCGCGTTGAGGTCGCCATCGAGCATCGCGTCGTCGGCGCGCGCCTGGCCGCCGCCGTAGCCGCATGCCCGGTACGTCACGTCGAGCGGTTCCTCGTGAAGAGCGCGCGCGAGGTGAGTGAAGAGCACCGCGCTCCCGAGGCCGTCGAAGCAATGACCATGGGTCGCCACGACGAGCTTCATGATGTCGGGAAATGTAGCATGCTATCCTCCAATCTTGTAACTTTCTTGGGGCACAACCGGACACCCTGAGGGGCCGATTCCTCCCGCGATGGTCAGTGCATCGTCGCAAGTGCTCGAAGGTCCTCAGCTACCTCCCGGCTTGCTCGATCTCGCGACTCCCCCGGCGCGGGTCCACGTCACGGGGGAATTCCCTCACGGCCCGAGCGTCGCGATAGTGGGGACCCGCAAGCCGAGCAGGAAGGCATGGCGCTTCGCTTTTCGGCTGGCAGCGAACTTGGCGCGGGCCGGCGTCGTGGTCCTTTCCGGTGGCGCCGAAGGCATCGATTCTGCGGCTCACCTCGGCGCCCTCCGTGGCCGGGGCGCGACGATGGTGATTGCCCCAGCCGGCTACTGGGTACCTTACCCTGCGAAGAACACAGCGCTTTTCAGAAGTATCCTGGAGCGCGGCGGGGCATACCTCTCGCTGGTGGGTGACGCCGTGCCGGCGCAGACGAGCAGCTTTTTTGTAAGAAACGGGGCCTTGGTGGCGCTCGCCCACGCGCTCGTCGTGGTTGAAGCTCCCTTTCGTAGCGGCGCCCGCAACGCCGCCCGCTGGGCGCGCCGGCTCGGGCGACCGTTGTTCGTCGTTCCCTCCGCGCCCTGGAGCAAGCGCGGACGGGGCTCGCTTCAGGATTTGGAGCGAGGGGCGCTGCCCTGCGTCCGCACGGAGAACGTGCTCCGTGAGCTCGAGCGCCGCCTCTCCTTACCGGAGAAGTCGCTCAACGTTCCCAAGCGCAAGCCGAGGTCGGGTCGTCGGCCCCCCGCCGCGCAGCAGGAGCTCGCCTTCTTCGGGACGGCTAAAGCGGACCGAGAGGAGCTCGGGCGGGTGCTCGCGGCCATAGACGCCGGGGCGCGGGACCTCGACGCGGTTTGCGAGCGCTCGGGGCTACCGGCGCCGGCTGCCCAGCGGCATGTCTTGACGCTCACTCTGGAAGGCGTGCTAGGTCCCGACCCCGCCGGCCTTCTCTGCCGGCGGCAAGCCGCACAGCCGGTTTCACCTCGTAAATAGCCGTAATGTCTGACTAAAGCAGCCAGTGTGCGTCCGGAGCACCTTGCGCTCGACGTACATTGACCGAAACTTAGCCTCCCGTCACCGGCCCGATATCAAGGATCCCCATGGGTAAAACCCTCGTCGTCGTCGAATCGCCCGCCAAAGCCAAGACCATCAAGAAGTACTTGGGGGCCGGGTACGAGGTGGTGGCGAGCAAAGGGCACATCAAGGATCTGCCCAAGCGGATGGGTATCGACGTCGAGAAGGGCTTCCAGGAGACGTACGAGGTCATCGAGAGCAAGGCCAACGTGCTCACCGAGCTCAAGGCCGAGGCCAAGAAGGTCGATACGCTCCTGCTCGCCACCGACCCTGACCGCGAAGGTGAGGCGATCGCCTGGCACCTCGCGGAGGAGCTCGGGCGTCCCCAGCTCGACGTGAAGCGCGTCGAGTTCGGCGAGATCACGAAGAAGGGGGTCCAGCACGGCATCGATGCGCCTCGCGAGCTCGATCAGCACCTTTACGACGCGCAGCGAGCGCGCCGCGTGCTCGACCGGATCGTCGGCTACGACGTCTCCGCGCTCGTCTGGAACAAGCTCGCCTTCGGTCTCAGTGCCGGCCGCGTGCAATCGGTTGCGCTCCGCCTGATCGTCGATCGCGAGCGCGAAATCGAGGCGTTCGTGCCCGAAGAGTACTGGAACGTCGCGGTCGGGCTGAAGGCGAAGGCCGGGGAGCTCGTCGGTCGCCTTGCCAAGGCAGACGGTGAGAAGCTCGAGGTGACGAACGGCGAGCAAGCGGCGGCCGTGCGTCGCGATCTCGAGAGCGCCAAGTTCCGCGTCGCGGCGGTCACGCAGCGCGAGCAGAAGCGCAACGCGCCCGCCCCCTACACGACGAGCAAGCTGCAGCAGGACGGCACGAGCTACCTGCACTTCACGACCAAGCGCACGATGAGCGTGGCGCAGCGCCTGTACGAAGGCATCGACCTCAAGAAGGACGGTGGTCTCGTCGGTCTCATCACCTACATGCGTACCGACTCCGTCCGCGTGAGCCCGGACGCGGTGACCGAGGTCCGCGCGTTCATCGAGCAAAAGTACGGGGCGCGGCACCTGCCCGAGAAGCCGAACGTCTTCAAGTCCCGCAAGGACGCCCAAGAGGCGCACGAGGCGATTCGCCCCACGTCGCTCGAGCTCACGCCCGAGAAGGTGAGGAAGCACCTCACCGACGAGCAGTTCAAGCTCTACCGCCTCGTCTGGGATCGCTTCGTGGCGTCGCAGATGGCGCCGGCCGTCTACGATCAGACGGGCGTCGACATCGAAGCCACGCCGAGCGTCTCCGGTCCAAGCCACAAGAAGTATGGCCTGCGCGCGACCGGCAAGGTCCTCAAGTTCAGCGGCTGGCTCGAGCAGTACCAGGCGAGCCACGCGCTCGAAGAGGGCCCGAAGGCGCTCGCTGGCGAGGAAGACGCGGACGCCGAGGGCAAGGCACCGGCCGCGACCAACGGCGCGAACGGCAGCAACGGAGCGAACGGCAGCGCTGCCGCCGCGCGCGCCGCCGACGACGAGGAAGGCCTCCTCCCGCCCGTCTCCGAAGGCGAAGTCCTCACGCTGCGGACGCCGCCGGGCGTGCTCACCGAGCAGAAGTTCACGCAACCGCCCGCGCGTTTCAACGAAGGCTCGCTCGTGCGCGAGCTCGAGAAGCGCGGCATCGGTCGCCCGAGCACCTACGCCGAGATCATCAGCAAGGTGCAGGCGCGCGACTACGTCGAGAAGCTGCCCGGCGGCCAGATGAAGGCGACCGAGCTCGGCAAGCTAGTAGTCGACGGCCTCGTCGGCACGAACCTCGACTTCATCGACCCGAGCTTCACGGCCAAGATGGAGGAGGAGCTCGACGACGTCCAGGCGGGCAAGCTCGAGCGCACGAAGCTGCTCTCCCGCTTCTACAAGCGCTTCCGCGAGGTGCTCGACGGCGCCAAGAAGGGCAAGCGCTGGGCGCCCGAGCCCGAGCCGACCGAGTTCAAGTGCGACGACTGCGGCTCGATCTTGAACAAGCGCTGGAGCAAGAACGGCTGGTTCTTGGGTTGCTCCGCGTACCCCAAGTGCAAGTTCACCCGCGACCTCGGCAAGGACGGCAACGCGCCTGCCCAGCCCCGCATGACGGACTACGTCTGCGACAAGTGCCAGCGCAAGATGATGATCAAGACTGGGCGTTACGGAGAGTTCCTCTCCTGCAGCGGCTACCCGGAGTGCAAGAACGCGAAGCCCGTGCCACTCGGCGTTCCGTGCCCGAAGTGCGGTGGCGACATCGTCGAGATCCGCTCGAAGAAGCGCGGCGCGCGCCCGTTCTACGGCTGCACCAACTACCCGAAGTGCGACTTCAAGGTGTGGGCAAAGCCGGTCAACGAGCCCTGCCCGCTCTGCAAGCACCCGTTCCTCGTGCAGGGCGGCGGACAGAAGAATCCGAAGCTCATCTGTGGCCGCGGCAAGGAATGCGGCTACTCGCGCCCGCTCGAGGAAGCGGGCGAGGGCGGGGACGCCGGCGAGCACGGCGGAGCCGCGGGTCACGCGCACGGGGCAGGGGAGCAGTCGGCCTCGGCACCCCCGTGACCGCGCCCGTCGTCACCATCGTCGGCGCGGGCCTCGCCGGCTCGGAATGCGCGCTGCAGCTCGCGGCGCGCGGCATTCGGGTGCGCGTGCTCGAGCAGAAGCCGCTCGGCCGCACGCCCGCGCAGTCGAGCGACTCGCTCTGTGAGCTCGTGTGCTCGAACTCGTTCCGGGGCGCCGCGCTCGCGAACGCGGTCGGCCTCCTGAAGGAGGAGATGCGGCGGCTCGGCTCGCTCGTGATGCGGGCCGCCGACGCCAACCGCGTGCCCGCCGGCGCGGCGCTTGCCGTCGACCGCGAGCGGTTTGCCCAGGCGGTGACCGACGCCGTAAGCCGCCACCCGAAGATCACGATCGTTCGCGAAGAGG
>DATMCL010000216.1:0-29582 GCA_035558375.1 Polyangiaceae bacterium | reverse complement strand
CTCGGCGCCCGGCCGCTGCCCCGCGGCCACGTGCGCTTCGACCGAGGCACGGAGCGCCGCCGAATCCGCCGCGCTTTCGGCGAGGATCTGGCGCGTCCCGAACGCCAGGAGCCACCCGAGGTACGCGGCACGCACCTCCACGACGACCGACCGGCGCTCGGCGCTCACACCGGCGGCGGAGGCGTCGCGGTCGGCCCGCGCGGCGCGAACCGAGGCCGCGGTGCGGCCGAAATCGTAAAGGCGGCTCGAGAACGCCATCGTGCCCGCGTATCGGAAGCGTGGGATGAATGCGCCTTGCTCGGTGATGGTGCGGGAGCCCGACACCGTATAGGGGGTCGGATCGGTACTACTCACGTCTTGGACTTTGATGAGACGTCCGCCCGGCGCCGCATCGAGCTCGGCCGTCGCGGAGAGCGTCGGGTAGTACGGCACCTTGGCGACATCGACGCGCGCTTCCGCCATGTCGACGCGCGAGCGCGCGGCGACGAGCGAGGCGCGATTCTGCACGGCGCGCTGCTCGAGCTCCTCCAGGCGAACCGGCTCGGCGTGCGCGCTCGCGGCGACACAGAGCACCGAGAAGAGACCCGAAGCGCGGATGAGGTTATTCGCGACGGAGCGCATGAATCGGATCCAGAAGAGCCGCCCGACGGGCGGGGAGATAGCCGAAGAGGAGCCCGACCGCGACACCGAAAGTCGCCGAAAGCCCGACGCCCGACGGCGAGATCACGCGCGGCCAGCCCATGTTCTCCGCGACGAGGGTCGCGACCGCGATGCCGAGCGTCACGCCCGCGAGCGTGCCGATGAGCGTGAGAATCAGGCCCTCGATCAAGAACTGCGTGAGGATTTGGGCGGGGGACGCGCCGATGGCCGCGCGCACGCCGATCTCCTCGGTGCGCTCCGCCACGGAGACGAGCTGGATGTTCATGATGCCGATGCCCCCGACGAGCAGCGACACCGCCGCAATCGACGCGAGGAGCGTACCGAGGATCTTGGCGGTGCGATCGGCGGCGCGAATCACCTCGAGCGGGGTCGAGGCGACGAAGTCGTTCGGCTCGTCCTCTTGGATCCCGTGTGCACGCCGGAGGATGTCGGTGAGCTCCTCGCGGGCCGCGTCCATCAGGCCTTTGTTCGTCGGCTCGACCTCGACGTACGCGTACGTGGGGCGGTCCGTGAGGTGCGTGTTGTACATCGTGTATGGCACGAGCGCGATGTCATCGAGGTCGATGCCGTTCGTGGAGAACCCCTTCTCGGCGAGCACGCCGACCACGCGGCACGGCACGGAGCCGGCGAGGGTCACGGTTTCGCCCAGCGGGTCGCGATCGCCGAACAGCTCGCGCACGTTGGTCTGACCGAGGACGCAGACCTTGGCGCGCTCGTCGAGGTCGGTCTTGTCGAAGTTACCGCCTGCGGCGAGCTCCCACGAATGAATCCCGATGTAGCCGGGCGCGACGCCGTTCACCCAGGTCGGACGCTGCTCCCCGCCGAACGCGACCGGGGTGTTGCGGCGCGCCACGGGCAGCACGCGCGCGACGGTCGTGGCCTCGCGCTCTATGAAGCGCACGTCCGCGTCGGTGAGCGGCACGGCAGGACGCGGATTCGAGCCCGGGTTCGAGGTCTGGAGCTTGATGAGGTTCGTGCCGAGCACCTCGAATTGAGCGACGACGGAGCGGCGCGCGCCCTCCCCGAAGCTCACCATCGCAATGAAAGCGCCCACGCCGATCGCGAGACCGAGCATGGTGAGCGCGCTCCGGCCCGGCTGGCGTATCACCAGCTTGAACGCGAGCCGCCACGTCTCACGACCGAGGGCCATCCGGCACCTCCGAGCGGTCAACGACCCGGCCGTCGCGCAAGAAGATCTGGCGGTCGGCGTAGTCTGCGACCTCCGGATCGTGAGTGACGAGAATGATGCTCGTCTTGCGCTCGTCGCGGAGCTCGAGCAAGAGGCGCATGATCTCGGCGCCCGTCTTGGTGTCGAGCGCTCCCGTCGGCTCGTCGGCAAGCACGACGGGCGGGCGCCCCGTGAGCGCCCGCGCGATGGCGACGCGCTGGCGCTCGCCGCCCGAGAGCTGCGTTGGGAAATGCTCGTGGCGGTGCGAGAGGCCCACGCGCGCGAGCAGCTCGCGCCCCATTTGCTCGCTCTTCTCGCGGGGCACGCCCGCGTAGTGGAGCGGCAGGGTCACGTTCTCGAGCGCCGTCGCGTGACCCAAGAGGTGAAAGGATTGGAAAATGAAGCCGATGTAGTGCAGGCGGACCCACGCTTGCTCTTCGCGCGTGAGGGCCGACACGTCCGAGCCGCCGAGCAGGTAGGCTCCGCGCGTCGGACGATCGAGGCAGCCGAGGATGTTGAGCAGCGTCGACTTGCCGGAGCCCGACGGACCGCGGAGGGCGACGATCTCGCCGTGCGCGATGCTCATGTCGACACCTGCGAGCACGGGCACACTGCCGACGCTGTTCGGGTACACCTTCGTCAGGCCCCGCGTTTCGATCACGGGCGCACCCGTCGGGCTCGCGTTCGCCAGCATGGCTGTCAGCGCCCGAGCTTGATCCCGGGGCCCGAGCCCTTCGAAGGCTCCGGATTGAGCACGCCGAGCGCGAGTCGAGTGCCCACAGGAAGCGCGTTCGGAGCTTCCGCCTCGATCGCCGTGAACGCGCCGTCGGTGAGCCCCGGCTTCACACGCACGGCTTCGAGGCCGCTCGGCGTGACGGTCCACACCTGACGGCGCGCCGCGGCCTCCCCTGCCCCCTCGGGCCGAAAGCGCAGCGCCGCCTCGCGCACGGCGAGCGTATTTTCGGCACGATCGACCTCGATCGTCACCGTCGCCGTCATGCCCGGCAGGAGTGCGCCCCCGGGATTGTCGGCGCTGAGCTCCACCGGGTAGCGCACCGCCGCGGAGCCGCGCTGGGCGTCGATGCCGATGCGCACGACCTTGCCGTCGAATGTCCGCCCCGGGAACGCCGGGACCGAGAAGTGCGCGAGCTGACCGGGGTGAAGCTGCCCGACCTCCGATTCGGCGACGTCCGCGTCGACGCGCAGCGTCTCGAGCGCCGAGCCGACGACGAAGCCGCCTCCGCGCTTGTCCGCTGCCGTCGGCGGCGCGAGCGAGGCGGGCGCCTGCAGGACGACGCCGTCGATCGGTGACGCGAGGGTCGTGAGCGTCTGCGAGAGCTGCGCGGACTTCAGGCCCTGCGTGGTCGCCGTGCGTTCGGCGCGCGCCGTGGCGAGGGCGGCCTTGGCCTTCGACTCCGCCGATTTCGCAGCCACGAGATCCGCGGCGCTCGCGAGCTGCTTCTCGACCAGGCGCTCCGTGCGCTCGCGCGTCTCGGTAGCGGAAGCGACGGCCGTCTCCGCTTCGGCCACCCGGCTCCCGGCCGCGGCGAGCGTCGCCTGGGCTCCGCTCAACGCAATCTGCGTGGCGCGTGCGTCGAGCTGCGCGAGCGGCTGACCGGCCGTTACGTGATCCCCTTGCCGGGCAAGCAGCTTCACGATCGAGCCTTGGTCGGGCAACGCCACCTCGACTCGCGTCGTCGCGTCGAGGTGCCCCGTCGCTTCGACGATCTTCACGACCGTGCGCCGCTCGACCTGGGTGGTCCGGTACTGCACCGGCTGGGGCCGATTGCGCGCCACGAGCACGACTGCTCCGGCGCAGGCGGCGGCTCCGAGCACGGCGAGCATCACCCAGCGCCGGCGCCGGACGCCGCGCCGAACCTCGGGGGGGATGACGAGCGATTGCTCCACGATTTCAGCCTGCACGTTCGCGATCTTAGGCGGCGCGGGTCCTACCTTTGCAAATCCTCGGCCACCCGCCAGCCCTTAATCCGGGCCGCCGACGGGGCACCAGGAATTTCGTGACTCTGGGCGCTTTCCGGCGGCCGGCCCGCGAAAACCAGGGCGCGCTCGAGCGCGCCCTTATCGAACTCCTAGCATACGTGCTTACCCGGGTGTGGCTAACGAGCGTCAGCCATCGTCACGCATTTTCACACCCGCGCGCCGAGCGGCGCGCCGGAAGTTCGAGCGATCGAGTCCCGACAGGCGCGCCGCTTCCGACACGTTGCCCTGCGCGCGATCGAGGACGTTCTGAAAATACGCCGTCTCGAAGGCCGTGAGCGCCTTGGCCTTCGCGACCGGGAACGGCAGCTCCGCGAGGGCCGCCGCCGTTGCCGTGCCGTTCGGACGCGGCGTCGCTGGCTTCAGCTGCTCGGTGTCCCCGGGAAGATCCTTGGGCTCGATGCTCTCGCCCGCGCAAAACACGACGGCGTGCTCGATCGCGTTCTCGAGCTCGCGCACGTTGCCCTGCCAGTGCTGGTTCTTCAGGAGCTCGAGCGCCGGCGGGCTGATGCCGCGGATCGGCCGGTTCGCGCGCTCCGCGTACTTTTGAACGAAATGCTGAGCGAGGAGCGGAATGTCCTCGGGCCGCTCGCGGAGCGACGGCAAAATGATCGCGACGACGTTCAACCGGTAGTAGAGGTCCTCCCGGAAGCGACCTTCGGTGATGCGCGTCTTCAGGTCGACGTTGGTGGCGGCGATCACGCGCACGTCGACCGTCTTGGTGTCGTTCGAGCCGACGCGCTTGATCTCCGCTTCCTGAAGCGCGCGGAGCAGCTTCACCTGCGCGAGCGGCGGCAGATCACCGACCTCGTCGAGGAACAGCGTGCCGCCGTCCGCAACCTCGAACAATCCCGGGCGCGAGGTCGTCGCCCCCGTGAAGGCGCCCTTCACGTGACCGAAGAGCTCGCTCTCGATGAGATCGACGGGGATCGCCGAGCAGTTCACGGGCACGAACGCCCTGCCCGAGCGCGCCGAATGCTGGTGAATCGCGCGCGCCGTGAGCTCCTTGCCCGTACCGCTCTCGCCGAGGATCAGCACGGTCGACGCGGTGGTCGCGACGCCGAGCGCGAGCCGATAGACCTCCTGCATCTTCGGTGAGTTGCCGATGAGCCCGCCGAACTTCTGCATCTGCTCGAGACGGCGCTCGAGCATCACGGCGTGATCGACCAGGCGCCGGTGCTCGGCCGCCTTCGTCACGGCGAGCACGACCTCGTCGTTCGAGCGGAAGGGCTTGGTGAGGAAATGGTGAGCGCCCGAGCGCACCGCCTGCACGGCCGTCTCGACGTCGCCGAACGCCGTCATCAGGATCACCTGCGTGCCCTGGTGACGCTGGCGCACGTGCGCGAGCACTTCGAGGCCGCCGACGCGCGGCATCATCAGATCGACGAGAACGACATCGAACGTCTCCTCGGCGAGCATCTCGATCGCCATGGCGCCGTCGTCGGCCGTCTTCGCGCTGATGCCGTGCGCCTGCAAAAGGCGCGATAGCGCGCGACGCAGGCCCGGCTCGTCGTCGACCACGAGGACGCGCGGCGGCGCTGCCGAAAAGCTCGGCCCGCCGAGCTCCCCGGGTCGAATGCTCGCATCCATCAGCGCTGCCCCCGGTTTTCCGGCGGGCCGCCCTCGGAGCTGACGAACGGCGTGTAGATTTGGCCCTCCTGCTGGTAGACGCAAACGCGCCCCCCGCCCTCGCGCTTCGCGCAGCCGAGCGCGACGTCGGCCGAACGCAAGAGCGAGTCGCGCGTGCGCACGTCGCGCGACGGGAACAGCGCCACGCCCGCCGACACCGAAACCGGATGTGCCGCGACGCCGTTCGCCACGACCGGACGCTCCCGGAGCTCGCGGAACAGCCGCTCGGCCACCGAGACGGCGCCCGCGAAGTGCAGGCCCGGCAGCACGAGCAGAAACTCATCCCCGCCGAAGCGCGCGAGCACGTCCTCCGAGCGCGTGCCGCGCCGAAGCGTGTCGGCCACGTGCCGAATGACGTGGTCACCGTGCGCGCGGCCCCCGAGCTCGTTCTGCAGCTGCAGGCGATCGATGTCTACGGCCATGCAGGCGAGCGACTCATGATGTCGCTCGGCCCGCTTGTACTCCTCGCCGAGGCGCACCTGCAAATGCCGGTAATTGTAGAGACCGGTGAGATCGTCGAAAATGCTCAGCTGCTCGAGACGCTGTCGCGATTCGGCCACGTGGTCGTGGAGCCGCTTGATGCGCAGCATCGCCTCCACGCGCGCGAGCAGCTCGTTCTCGTCGAAGGGCTTGCAGACATAGTCGTCGGCGCCGATCTTCAGGCCCTCCACCCGGCTCTGGCTATCGGTCTTCACCGTCACCAAAACGACCGGTAGGAACGCGCCGCTCGTCATGCCCTTGAGGAGGCGACAGGCCTCGAGCCCGCCGAGCCGCGGCATCAGCACGTCGAGAAGCACGAGTGAAACGCCACCGCGCGCGACGCGCTCCACGGCCGCCTGCCCATCGGCAACCACCTCGACTTGATGGCCGCGCGCACGAAGCATGCCGGCCAGGAGCTCCCGCGTCAGGCGGTCGTCGTCTGCGACGACGATCGTGCCGAGCCGAGCCGAGTGTGGAGGATCGCTGGCCGGCGGAGCCATGAGGTCGAGCTTACATCTGGGGCCAGAACCGAGGTAGTGCTATCAGGGGCGACAGCGAGCGAGGTTCTCATGGAAGCAACGGCGGACATCGGGCTGATCGGACTGGCGGTGATGGGGCAGAACCTGGCGCTCAACATCGCCGACCACGGGTTCAAGCTGGCGGCGTATAACCGCACGACGGCGACGATGAAGGACTTCGTCGCACAGAATCCGCAAACGCCGGGGGGCCTCGTCGGCTGCGCGACGATGCGCGAGCTGGTCCAGGCGGTGAAGCGCCCCCGCAAGTTCATCATTTTGGTGAAGGCGGGCGGCGCCGTCGACGCAGTCGTGAAGGAGCTCCTCGAAGCGGGCATCGAGCCGAACGACATCGTCGTCGATTGCGGCAACAGCTTGTGGACGGACACGATCCGGCGCGAGAAGGAGTACGCCGCGCGCTGCAAGTTCTTCGGCTCGGGCGTCTCGGGCGGCGAGGTGGGCGCGCGCTTCGGACCTTCGTTGATGCCGGGCGGCGATCCCGCCTCGTGGCAGCACCTGAAGCCGATTTGGGAAGCGGTCGCGGCCAAGGTCGACGAGAAGAGCGGCAAGCCGATCGAGACCGGCCAGCCCGGCAAGCCCGTCGTCGGCGGCGTGCCGTGCACGGCGTACCTCGGGCCGAACGGCGCCGGGCACTACGTGAAGATGGTGCACAACGGCATCGAGTACATCGACATGCAGCTCATCTGCGAAGCGTACACGCTGCTCGAGAACCTGCTCGGCATGCGCCCGGACGAGCTCGGCAAGGTGTTTTCCCGCTGGAACGAGGGCGATCTCGACTCGTACCTGATTCAGATCACGGCCGACATCCTGGGCCAGAAGGACCCGCACGACCCGAGCGCGTTCCTCGTCGATCGCGTGCTCGACACCGCCGGGCAAAAGGGCACCGGCAAATGGACGAGCGTGAACGCGCTCGACATGGGCATTCCCGCGAATGCGATCTCCGAAGCCGTGTTCTCGCGCTGCCTGAGCGCGCTCAAGGAGGAGCGCGTCGCGGCGAGCGCCGTGCTCAAGGGACCGGCGACGACGCCGTTCAGCGGCGATCGCGCGGACCTGATCGACGCCGTGAAGGACGCCCTCTACTGCTCGAAGATCTGCGCCTACGCACAGGGCTTCCAGCTGATGCGTGAAGCACAGCGCGAGTACGACTGGAAGCTCGACTTCGGCACGATCGCCTCGATCTTCCGCGGCGGGTGCATCATCCGGGCGCGCTTCCTGCAAAAGATCACGGAGGCGTACCGCAACAATCCCGAGCTCGTGAACTTGCTCCTCGACCCGTATTTCAAGGAGCAGATCACGCGCGCCCAGGCGCACTGGCGCATGGTGGTCGGCCTCTCGGCGAGCCAGGGCATCGCCGCACCGGCCTTCATGAGCGCGCTCGCGTATTACGACGGCTATCGGAGCGCGCGCCTGCCGGCGAATTTGCTCCAAGCGCAGCGCGACTACTTCGGCGCGCACACGTACGAGCGCACCGATCGCCCCCGCGGGCAGTTCTTCCACACGGACTGGCCGGAGCCGGGGCGCCCCGAGCTGTCAGTGAAGAGCAGCGGGCATTAGCGGCGCAGCCGCGCGTCGGCGAAGCGCTCGTGCGGCGTGCCGAGCGCGACCGCTTTGTCCGGCTTCTTCACGAGGAAGTCCGGCTGGAACTCGAGCTTCAGGTAGACCTTGGCGTCGGGGCTCCAGAAGAAGCTCCGGCGCTGGCCGTCGGGACCGAGCTGCCCCGTGATGTTCTCGTAGCCGAACTCCACCTTGAGCGCGTGGTCGAACACGAGGAAATCCACGTAGGCGTCGAGGTACGTCGAGACCGCGAGGCGCGTCGGATCGCTCACCGTCGCCGGCTCGACGCAGCCGGTCGAGACGTTGCACACGGGCGACACGGCGGGGAGCGCGAACTTGTACGCCGGATCGACGCCGAACTCGGACTCGAGCGCGATCCAGTCCTGGTAGATGTCGCCGTGAACGATGCCGTGCACGACCCCGGTGTGCTCGGCGAGCGCGCCGCCGGCGAGCTGGCCGTTCGTGACGAGGTGCCCTTCGAGATCGGTGCGGACTCGGTCGAGCGACGTGCTTTCGGGCACGACGGAGCGCGCGAACTGGTAGTCGTAGCCGCCGCGGAACCCGAGGTAGCCGCGCGCGAGCCAATCGTCGTGCTCCCGCAGGGGAAACGCCTGCACGAGGAGGGCGCGGACGCCGACCTGGAGGATCTTCCCGCTCTCGTAGCCCGCGCGCGAGGTCGGGAAGACGAAGCGCGGCAAGCTGAGCGTCAGGTCGGTGAGGTACTCGCCGTGCTTGACGAACGCGTGCTCGGGAGCGACGGCGATGATCGTGTCTTCGAGCACGAACTCGCGCTGCCGCGTCGTGGTGTCGCTGTTCGTGAGCTCGACGGAGCCCATGAGCTGCCCGCGCAAGCTGAGCGACGAGCGGTCGTTCTCCCAGAGGTAGTAGCGAGGCCGTAGGTAGAACACCCAGTCGAAGTACGGATCGGTGCTCTGGTAGTCGCGACCGACGCCGAGCGTCTGCGTGCTCACGCGCTGCGCCCAAATCGCCGTGGAATCGTGCCAGGGGACGCGCTTCTCGCCGGGTACCCGGCGCTGCGCCGAGGTGACGGCCTGGTCGGCGGTGCCCTGAGCCTCTGCAAGGCTCGACACCGCGAGGAGCGCGAGCACGACGAGCGTCTGGGACAGCCGGGCGGCCACGACGCGAGAGTATCTCACGGGGTAGGAGCCGCGCTAGGATGCGCCGAACGCATGCCGAGCGCTTTGCCCGCCACCGAGCTCACGGCCCTCCTGGGCCGCGGCACGACCTTCGAAGGAAAGCTGTACTTCGAGGGACGTGTCCGCATCGACGGAACTTTCCGCGGGGAGATCCGCGGCGATGACGCCCTCGTCATCGGCGACGGCGCGGAGGTGCACGCCAACATCGAGGCCGGCATGGTGATCGTCAAAGGTGGCAGTCTCGACGGCAACGTGCGCGCGGCTCACTCCATCGAGCTCTACGTGCCGGCGCGCGCGTCGGGCACCTTGCACGCGCCGGAGGTGCACATCGAGAAGGGCGTGCAGTTCGCCGGCACCTGCACGATCGGACCGCTCGACATGCCCGCGCCGAGCGCCCCGGCCGTTGCCGCGCCTCCCCCCGAGCCCGAGAGCTAGGCGCCTCACGGGCCCGCGTCGCCCGGCTTCGGCATGACCCCGAGTACGTAACAGCGGGTGACGCCCCACCTGCACTATCTGGCGTTACGGTGTGCCCCTGGTGCGTCACTCGTCCGGTGCCGCTGCTATAACCCTGCGCTAAGTACTCGAAATCTGGCGCAGCCCGTCGGGGCGCACGACGGCACGTGGCGTGCATTATGTGGGGGTATGTCCTTCACGGGTCTGCCGCGAAAGTCGCTCCTCACGCTGGCCGTTTTTGCCGCCGGAACCTCGCTCTCCGCTACCCCGGCGCGCGCCGCCGACGCGCGTGACATCCAGGGATACGACGTGCGCGTTCCGAACGTCGACCAGAACGCAGGCGCCGCGCGCGCCCGCGTGGCCTCGTCGCGCGACACCCTCCGCGGCGTGCTCACCGACTACGCGCACTACTCGCAGATCATCACGCGCTTCGAGAAGGCGAGGATAGTCGGTCGCGTCGGACAGCAAACCGACGTTTACCTCGAGGTTCCGATCCTGCACGGTGCCACCAAGATCTGGGCGATCGTTCGCTTCGATCCGCCCAAGGCGGAGGGCGAGACCGAGGTCCTCCGCGGCCACATGGTGCGCGGCAACGTGAAGCGCCTGGACGCCGTCTGGCGCGTCCGAAAAGTCGACGAAACGTCCGCCGACCTAGCGCTCGAGCTCCTGATCGTTCCGGATCTCCACATCCCCGCGCCGCAGTCGCTCGTCCTGAGCGAGACGCGCCGCGCGGCCGCGCGCGCTGTTTCCGGAGCTCGCGCGGAAGCCGAACGCCGCACGCGCCGCTGATCCCAAGGCGAGACGGCGCACGCGGGAGCGGTTCCAGCCGCGGAGACCCAGGCGGAGTCGCGGTCGTCACCCCGCGGGGAGGGGCAACGAGAGCGTTCCAGCGACGGTGGACAGGTGCCGTGTAGGAACCTGCCTGACCTGGGCAACTTTCGAGCATATAATCGACGGACGCCCCCCGTCAGACCTACGGCGGCGGTGCGCCTCCCACATGCCCCTACCTCCCCGATCGGGACTTTATGATCCTCAGTTCGAGCACGACGCCTGTGGCTTCGGGTTCGTTGCGCAAACCAATGGCCAAGCGAGCCACGATATCGTCAAGAAGGGGATCGATATCTTGCTCAACCTCGTGCATCGCGGCGCGTGCGGCTGCGATCCACTGACGGGTGACGGCGCCGGCATTCTGATCCAGCTGCCGGATCCGTTCTTCCGGCGCGAGTGTGAAGCGAGCGACGTCGAGCTGCCCGAGGCGGGCAAGTACGCCGTCGGCTGCGTGTTCCTACCGCGCGACAAGCACGACCGCCGTCGCTGCATGCACATCCTCGAAGACAAGATCTTCGGCACGGGGCAGCGGCTGATCGGCTGGCGCGACGTGCGCGTGAACGAGAACGCGCTCGGCCCGATGGCGCGCGCGAGCGCTCCCGTCATCAAGCAGGTCTTCATCGGCTCGACGGCGGACGACGAAGCGACGTTCGAGCGCAAGCTGTTCGTGATCCGCAAGTGGGCGGAGCGCACCGTGCGCGAGAGCAACATGGCCGGGCGCGGCTCGTTCTTCATCCCGAGCCTGTCGTCCCGCACCATCGTCTACAAGGGCCTGCTGCTCGCCGAGCAACTCGCTGCCTTCTACACGGAGCTCACCGATCCGGCGATGGTGAGCGCGCTCGCGATGGTGCACCAGCGCTTCAGCACCAACACCTTCCCGACCTGGGAGCTCGCGCAGCCGTTCCGCATGATCGCCCACAACGGCGAGATCAACACCGTGCGCGGCAACGCCGCGTGGATGAGCGCGCGCGAGCAACTCTTCGACGAGGAAGTCTTCGGCGAGGACGTGCGGCAGATCATGCCAATCATCGCGCCGGGCGGCTCCGATTCGGCGCAGCTCGACAACGTGGCCGAGCTGCTCGTGCACGCCGGCCGCTCGCTGCCGCACGTGATGATGATGCTCGTGCCGGAGGCGTGGCAGAACGACGATCAGATGTCGCAGCGCAAGCGCGACTTCTACGAGTACCACTCGTGCCTGATCGAGCCGTGGGACGGTCCCGCCGCCTTGTCGTTCACGGACGGCAAGCGCATCGGCGGCATCCTGGACAGGAACGGCCTGCGCCCCGCGCGCTGGACCGTGACGAAGGACGGCCTCGTCGTCGTCGCGTCGGAGACCGGCGTGCTCGACATCCCGCCGGAAAACGTGGAGCGCAAGGGCCGGCTCGAGCCCGGTCGCATGTTCCTCGTCGACACGGAGGCCGGTCGCATCGTCGAAGACGAGGAGATCAAGGACGAGATCGCGCGCCGCAAGCCCTACGGCCGCTGGCTGCGCGAGAACAAGATCGCGCTCAGCGAGATCGACGCGTCGCCGCCCACGGCGACCCGGCGCGAGCACGCCTCGCTCCTCCAGCGCCAGAAGGCTTTCGGCTACACCGAAGAAGACCTGCGCCTGCTCATGGCGCCGATGGCCGAGAAGGGCGAAGAGGCGACGGGCTCGATGGGCACCGACACGCCGCTCGCCGTCTTGAGCGACGAGCCGCAGCTGCTCTTCAACTACTTCAAGCAGCACTTCGCCCAGGTGACGAACCCCGCGATCGATCCGATCCGCGAGGAGCTCGTCATGAGCTTGAAGCAGTACATCGGCGGCGAGGCTCAGCTCTTGCTCGAGCTGCCCGATCACGCGCAGATGCTCGAGCTCGAGCGCCCCGTCCTCACCAATACGGACATCGCCAAGCTGCGCGAGACGCACCTCCAGCAGGTGCGCCAGCCGCCCACCTTGAAGATGCTGTATCCCGTGGCCGAGGGCGGCGCCGGGCTGAAGGCGGCGCTCGACGAGCTGTGCCGCTTAGCGTCGCAGGCGGTGCACGAGGGGCAGAGCCTGGTGATCCTGTCCGATCGCGGCTCCAACGCGGAGTACGCCCCGGTGCCGAGCCTGCTCGGCCTCGGCGCCGTGCACCACCACTTGATGCGCAACGGCACGCGCATGCGCATCGGCATCATCGTGGAGACGGGCGAAGCGCGCGAGGTGCACCACTTCGCGCTGCTCGTCGGCTACGGCGCGGGCGCGGTGAACCCGTACCTCGCGTTCGAGACCATCGACCACCTCGTGAGCTCGGGCAGCTACCCGGGGCTCAAGGATCCGGAAACGGCCCGCAAAAAGTACGTGAAGGCGCTCGACAAGGGCTTGCTCAAGGTCATGAGCAAGATGGGCATCAGCACCGTGCAGAGCTACCACGGCGCCCAAATCTTCGAGGCGATCGGGCTTTCGCCCGAGGTCATCGACCGCTACTTCACCGGCACGGCGTCACGCATCTCCGGCATCGATCTCGACGTGATCGCGGAAGAGTGCCGGCGCCGTCACCAGAAGGCCTACCCGCAGGTGACGCAGCCGAGCCCGCTGCTCGAGCTCGGTGGGCAGTACCACTTTCGAGCGCAGGGCGAGCGCCACCTCTGGAACCCGACCACCGTCGCGAAGCTCCAGCACGCGGTGCGCGCGGAGGACGCGAAGAGCTACGAGGAGTACTCGCGCGCCATCAACACGGCGGCCGACGGCGCCATCACGCTCCGTGGCCTCTGGGAGTTCGTGCCCGGGTCTCTGCCGGTCCCGCTCGAGGAGGTCGAGCCCGCGACGGAGATCGTCAGACGCTTCGCCACGGGCGCGATGAGCTTCGGCTCGATCAGCGCGGAAGCCCACGAAAACCTCGCCATCGCGATGAACCGCATCGGCGGGAAGAGCAACACCGGCGAAGGCGGCGAGCGCGAGGAGCGCTACACGCGCGATCCGAACGGCGACTGGCGCAGGAGCGCCATCAAGCAGGTCGCCTCGGCGCGCTTCGGCGTGACGACCGACTACCTCGTCAATGCCGACGAGCTCCAGATCAAGGTCGCGCAGGGCGCCAAGCCCGGTGAAGGCGGGCAGCTCCCCGGACACAAGGTGGACGCGATCATCGCGAAGACGCGCCACTCGACGCCGGGCGTGACGCTCATCTCTCCCCCGCCCCACCACGACATCTACTCGATCGAGGATCTCGCGCAGCTCATCTTCGATCTGAAGATGACGAACCCGCGCGCACGCATCAGCGTGAAGCTCGTGGCCGAGGCCGGCGTCGGCACGGTCGCCGCGGGCGTCGCCAAGGCGCACGCGGACGTGATCCTCATCGCGGGCCACGACGGGGGCACGGGCGCTTCGCCGCTCACCTCGATCAAGCACGCGGGCGTTCCGTGGGAGCTCGGCATCGCCGAGACGCACCAGACGCTCGTGAACAATGACCTCCGGAGCCGCGTGGTTCTGCAGGCGGACGGCCAAATGCGCACCGGGCGCGACGTCATCATTGCGGCGCTGCTCGGCGCGGAAGAGTTCGGCTTCGCCACGGCGCCGCTCGTCGCGAGCGGTTGCATCATGATGCGCAAGTGCCACCTCAACACCTGCCCCGTGGGCATCGCCACGCAGGATCCGGTGTTGCGCCAGAAGTTCTCCGGCAAGCCGGAGCACGTGATCCGCTTCATGTTCTACGTGGCCGAAGAAGTGCGCACGCTGATGGCGTCGCTCGGCTTCCGCACCATGAACGAGATGGTGGGTCGGGCCGACAAGCTCCGTACCCGCACGGGCAGCGGCAACTGGAAGGCCGAGCGGCTCGACTTCTCGGACGTGCTCCACGTGGCGGCGCCGCGCCCCGGAGTCGGCCTCTACAAGTGCATCCCGCAGGATCACGGCCTCGAGAAGGCGCTCGACAACAAGCTCCTCGAGCTCTGCGAACCGGCGCTCGCGCGCAAGGAGCGAGTGAGCCACAGCCTGCCCATCAAGAACGTCGATCGCACCGTCGGCGCCATGCTCGCGGGCGAGGTCGCGCGGCGCTACGGCCGTAATGGGCTGCCGCCCGGCACGATCGAGCTCCATTTCCAGGGCTCGGCGGGTCAGAGCTTCGGCGCGTTCATCACGAACGGCATCACGCTCGAGCTCGAAGGCGACGGCAACGACTACGTCGGGAAGGGCATGGCGGGCGGCACCATCGTCGTCCGCGCGCCGGAAACCGCCACCTTCCGCGCCGAGGAGAACATCCTGATCGGCAACGTGGCGCTCTACGGCGCTACGTCCGGCAAGGCGTTCTTCGCGGGCCGCGCGGGCGAGCGCTTCTCCGTGCGCAACAGCGGCGCCACGGCCGTCGTCGAGGGCGTCGGCGATCACTGCTGCGAGTACATGACCGGCGGTCGCGTGCTCGTGCTCGGTCGGACCGGGCGCAATTTCGCGGCCGGCATGAGCGGCGGCTACGCCTACGTATTCGACGAGACGGGCGACTTCGAGAAGCGCTGCAACCTCGGCATGGTGGAGCTCGAAGCGCTGAGCCCGGAGGATGCCGCGTTCGTTGCCGCGTTGATCGAGGAGCATCGCGATCAGACCGGCAGCCGCCGTGCGGCGTCGCTGCTCTCCGATTGGGAGAAGACGCTGCCACGAATGCTCAAGGTCGTGCCGCTCGAGTACCGCCGCGTGCTCGAGGAGCTGTCGCGAGCTCGGGAAAAGTCCGCGACGAGCCACGCCCTCCCCGTGCTACAGACGGCGGGAAAGTAGACCGCCGTGGGTAAAGTCACAGGTTTTCTCGAGTTCGAACGCACCGATCCGTCGAAGCGTGCCGTCACCGAGCGCGTGCGCGACTACCGGGAGTTCGAGCTCCCAATCGTGCAGGAAGAGCTCGCCAAACAGGGCGCGCGCTGCATGGATTGCGGCATCCCTTTCTGCAACACCGGCTGTCCGCTCGGGAACTTGATCCCCGACTGGAACGACCACGTCTACAAGAACGAGGCGAAGCTCGCGAGCATCTCGCTCCACTCGACGAACAACTTCCCGGAGGTCACGGGTCGCATCTGCCCGGCCCCGTGCGAGGCAGCGTGCGTGCTCGGCATCAACGACGATCCGGTGAGCATCAAGCTCGTCGAGCGCAGCATCGCGGATCGCGCCTTCGCGGAGAACTTCGTGCAGCCGATCCTGCCGAAGTCGAAAACCGGCAAGACGGTCGCCGTGGTCGGCTCGGGTCCGGCCGGGCTCGCCGCCGCCCAGCAGCTCGCGCGCGTCGGCCACAGCGTCACGCTCTACGAGCGCGACGATCGCTTGGGGGGCCTCCTCACGTACGGCATCCCGGATTTCAAGCTCGAAAAGTCGCTCGTCGAGCGCCGTATCGAGCAGATGCGCGCCGAGGGCGTCGAGTTCCGAACCTCGGCCGACGTCGGTGGCAGCATCACGGGCCAAGACCTGCGCGCCAAGCACGACGCGGTGCTGCTCGCGATCGGCTCACGCAAGCCGCGCGACCTCCCCGTTCCGGGGCGCGAGCTTCCCGGCATCCACTACGCGATGGATTTTCTGACGCAGCAGAACCGCCGCGTCGCCGGCGACACGGTGCCCGACGCGGGCGCGATCCTCGCCACCGGCAAGAACGTCATCGTGATCGGCGGTGGCGACACGGGTAGCGACTGCATCGGCACCTCGCACCGTCAAGGCGCGAAGAGCGTCACGAGCTTCGAGATCATGCCGCGTCCTCCCGAGGAGCGCGCCGCCGCGACGCCGTGGCCGCAGTGGCCGCTCATGCTGCGCACCTCGAGCTCGCACGAGGAAGGCGGAGCGCGCGACTGGAGCGTCTCCACGGAGCGCATCACCGGCAACGGCCGCGTCGAAGCCTTGCATTGCGTGCGCGTCGAATTCCGCGCCGGAAAGTTCGAGCGCGTCGCGGGCAGCGAATTCACGCTGCCGGCCGATCTCGTGCTCTTGGCGATGGGCTTCGTTCATCCCGAGCGCGAAGGCGTCGTCGAGCAGCTCGGCGTCGAGCTCGACGCGCGCGGCAACGTCCGCATCGACAAGGCGTTCATGTCGAGCGTGCCGGGTGTGTTCGCAGCCGGCGACTGCCAGCGGGGTCAGTCGCTCGTCGTGTGGGCCATCGCCGACGGAAGGCGCGCGGCTCGCGGCGTCGACCAGTACCTGATGGGTCACTCAGAACTCTGAGCCGCGTTCGCGGGCTCGTGGCACTGTCTCTTACCGGGCACGGGCTCGCGCCCCTGGCCTCGGTTTGACCCCAAACGGTTACTGGTTCACCATGAAGAGGTCGCGTCACTCCGAGCGTGATCGACGCGGCCGGCTCACGACGATGCGGCTCACCGGCAAGACTCCCTGGCTATTTGCCGCGGCCCTCGGCACCGCAGTCGCGTGCGGTGGCGTCAGCGACGAAAATTTCTACGATGGTCCCGCGAAGCGCGTCGCTTCCAAAGGTGGCGGCGCCGGTGTAGGCGCGGGTACGAGCACCGGCGGCAGCGGGGGAACCGCGCCGTCCGTGGGCGGGAGCACCGGCTCGAGCGGCGGCTCCGGCGCGACGGTCGGCGGCTCGAGCGCGGTGGGCGGCGACACGACGGGCGGCGGCTCGGGCGGTACCGGCAACGTCTCCGCGACGGGTGGCGGCGGTGACGCTCCCGCCATGGGCGGCACTGCTCCAGCAGTGGGCGGCACCATGGGCGACGCGGGCGCGGGCGACGCGCCGAGCGGCGGAACCGGCGGCGACGTATCGCCCGGCGGCATGGGAGGCTCGACCCCGATGGCGGGCGCGGGCGGCACCGCGGGCATGGGCGGCATCGGCGGCATGGCGGTCGGCGGCGCGGGCATGAGCGGCGCGGGAATGGGCGGCGAAGCCGGCAAGGCAACGGGCGGTCGCGGTGGTCGCGGCGGCGGCGACTGCGAACCGAAGCTCAAGGCGGTCGAGGAGAAGCTCACGGCGGCTCAGGTGTGTGACCGCTCGCTCGACGCGAGCTGCCTCGGCTTCGTCGACGACGAATGCGGTTGCCCCGTCCCGGTGAACAACCCCAATTCCGCGGCAGCCAAGGCCTACCGCGCCGCGATCGAGGATGCCGCGGGCTGCATCGCGTGCACGACGGCCCTCTGTGCGGAACCTCAGGGCTCGTACTGTCAGGGCAGCGGCCCCGGTGACGGCCACTGCGTCGCCACGCAGTTCAACACCACCCTCTGACGCGCCCCCCGTCGCCCAGGCGCGCGCGGCGGCGATTTCAGCAAATAATCCCGATGGATACGCGGGCAGCACTCGACCGCCCACGCCACGCGGGAGGAGGGCGATACTGATGGGTGTGACGACCAAGCGAAGCGATGCCGCTCCTCCACGCCCGATGGAGACGTCGGTGCCCGAGATCAAGATTGGCTACACGCCGGCAGGACGCGAGACGCTCGATGCGATCACGCACGAGCTCGTGCCGGTACCGGTGCCGGCGATCGTGCCGCGCGACAGCTCGAGCCCGGAGATCACCGTGCGCGAAGGCACGATCGAACGCGACACGCTCGCCGCCATCATGGAGGAAGCGGGAGCCACGTCCGACGCCGAAGCGACGCCGCTCGTCAACGCTCCGGGCCTCCCCGTATCGCAACGCTTCGCGCCGGGCGCCCAACCGGGGCTCGAAATTTTCGAGATGATGACCTATGTGCTGCGCGGCACCGACGTGGCGCAATTGGCGAGCGAGGCCTCGCGTCGCGCCTTCGTCGAAGAGAACTTGCTGTCGCGCCTGCCCGTGAAATCGATGGCCGACGTGGATCGCATCGACGTGACGCCCTGGACGATCCAGGGCACATTGGTCGTCCGCGTCTGGTGTCGCGCGCTCCCGAGGCGTTAGCGCACGGCTACCCGGCGGCGATCCCCGCGCTGATGCGCTGCCGCACGACGTCCATCAGCTCGCGCATGCCCCCGCCGGGGTATTCGCGCGGATCGATGGGCGCGCCGATCGAGACCCGAACGCGCTCGCCGTCGCTCACGTGCGTGCCACGCGCCGGCAGCACCCGCTCCGTTCCGAGCACGGCGATCGGCAGGATCCGCGCCTGTGCCCCCGCGGCGAGGTGGAAGCCGCCCTTCTTGAACGGGCCGAGCTCCCCGCCCGTGCCGCGCGTGCCTTCCGGAGCGATCCAGATGCTGGTGCCCGCACGCACTGCGTCGCGCGCGCGGTCGAGACTACGCATCGCGGCGATGCGATTCGAGCGGTTCACCTCGACGAACCCGGCGGCGCGCATCGCGCCCGCCCAGATCGGCACACGAAACAGCTCCGTCTTGGCGACCATGCGCAGGCGACGCGGGCGCAAGGCTTGGAACAGCACAGGGATGTCGTAGTGCGAGCGGTGGTTCGACATGACGACGAACGCCTCGTCGCCGGGGATCTGCTCGAGCCCCGACACGTCGATCGCGATACGCGCGTAGCGCACGAGCGCCGCGGACCAGCTGTCGAGACGCGCGTCGCAGACCGGCGTCGTGACTCGGCCGAGCGCGCTGTCGATCACGGTCGGGACGCAGATGCGTAGCGTGTGGTACGCCGCGTTCGCCAGGTGGCGGAGCGTCATGGCTCAGCGGTGAAAGCGGCCGCGCGCGGGACGCTGCGGCTGCTTCGGCGGGGCGGAATCGGAAGTCCAGGAGAGGATTTCGCGGCGCGAGGCAGGCGCATGCTTGCCGCCCGGCGGCGGGATGTGCTCGCTCACGAAGTACGCGGTGAACGAGACGAGCTCGTCCTCCGGCCGGTGCGTGATCTGGTGGTAGTTCCGGAGCATGTCGCGCACGCCCTCCAGGTACCCTTCGAAGCGCTGCTCGCCAATCCGGCGGTGAAAATCTCCCCAGATTTGGTTCATCCGGAAGCCGCCCTTCGGCTGGACGTCGAAGCTCGGCGCTTCACCCGTGAGCGGATCGAGGTGGCGCCCGTCCTTCGTGACGCCGTCGACGACGACGCGGCCGTCGTCGCTCGGGGGTGACGGGGCGAACATGCTCCAGCCCTGGAACAGGCGCGGGTAGATGACTATCGAGGCCATCCAGTCGGGCCGGTGCTCGACCTTGAGGAACTTCGGAACGGCGCGGTTCTCGATCAGGACCTGGCTGCCGCAGCTCACCATCACGAGCACGATGGCGCCCTCGCGCGCGAAGTTGACCACGCGCCGCAAGAAAACCGAAGCCGGGGTGGGCTCGGAGGGGTGTACCTCGGCGCTTCCGGGGAGCCCCTCGAGCTCGAAGTACGCGTCGGCTTCGCCGCTGCTCGCCGACGCGCGCTCGAGGCGTCGCTCGATGGCCGTACCGAGCAGCGGCAAGCGCGCCGGGAACGTGAGCACGGCGCCGAACGGGACGGCGTCACCGAGCCGGAACAGCGCGCGCAACCCGCGAAACACCTTCTTGCGCTTCGGATCACGAACGACGAGCGTCTCGCCGACCGCCCTCGCCAGCCGCTCACCGGGACGAGCCGGATCCTTCTCGCCTTCCCCGCCCTCGGGCTCGGCCGTTTCTTCTTCGCTGAGGGCCGGAGTCACCGCGCGAAAGTGCACGCGATCGAGGACGTCGAATCGCTTCACGACCCGGCAGAACGCGAGCCAGAAGCCGCTCTGCGCATCGAAGCAAAGCTCGCGCTCGGGCCAGCGGGCCGCGAGCTTGGGTCCCCATTCGTCCCACGCCTCGCGCGGGATCAGCGCCCAGAACATCGTGACCATCGCCCACGAGAAGGGGCCGAGCTGCACGACGGCATCGATCGATAGGTGCAGCGCGCAGCAGAGACCCCACGCGACCATCCGGAAGAACGACGTGCGGAAGGGCGCGGCGAGGAGCAGCGCGATCATCGCCTCCATCGCGAGCGCCGAGTACGTCATCGACTTGTAGCCGAGCACCGGGATGTAGTCGCGCAGCCAGCCGCCCAGCATCGTGACCATGCGGTCTTGCTGGAAGAAGTAGTAGACGGCCGTGCCGTCGCGCCACTCGTGGCCCGTCTTGTGGACGACGTTGAAGTAGTAGATGACGATCCACTGCAGGATCAGCGCGGCGACGGCGAGCGAGACCACGGGCCGCGTGTCCCGCTCCGGAGCCGCGCGATCGTTCAGCGCTTCGACGGTCGTTTCGCGACGCGCCCGGAACGAAGCGCAGAGTGCGTCGATGCTGAAACGGCGCCCGAGCGGGAGAAACATGCTCCACACGGTGAGCAGGGTGAGGACGACCCAGCCGCCGTTCTCGAGCATGATGTTGCGGCTGTTGATGCTGACGAGCATCACCGCGGCCAGCACCTGCATCACGCGCGTGTGCCAGCCCAGCGCGAGAAACACGCAGACGGCGAGGTGGAAGAGCATCAGCGTCTTCACCTCGCCCGGGGTGGTGCACGCGAGATAGAGCGAGAACAGGTGGTCGCTCATCGGGCGGAAGAGCATGTAGTGGTTCGTGAGCCACCCCGTATTCGCGTAGTGCGCCTCGATGTCGGGCCAGCGGCGGAGGACATCGAAGAAGAGCAGCGTTGCGAGCGCGATGCGGAAGAGCCCGAGCGAGCGCGGATCGGCGACCCCGTACGTCTCGCGCAGGAACGCGCCGAACGGCTGGCGCGCCCGCTTCGGTGCGGCTTCCGGTGTCGGCGCGGTGGGCGTGTCGCCAGGCCCCGCGGCGGTCTCCGGGGCGTCCGGTGCGTCCGGCTCCGTCATTTCAGCCTTCCCGCCTTCGGGTGGAGCCAGGGCTCAGCCAGGGAATCGGACAAGCTGCCGTAGCTCAAAAGCTTCTGCGGCGCCTCGGCTTCGCCGCGCTCCTTCCCGGGCGGCGGGGACTTGTCGCCGACCCACCACACGTCGAACGCGACGAGCTCGTCGGACGGCTTGCCGTAGTACTCGTGCCAGTGCTTGAGGTACTCGCGCAGGTGCTGGCGATTGGGCTGGTGCCAATCGAAGCGGATGCGGTTGTTGTAATCGCACCAGAACTGCTCGTGACCCCAGCCGGTCGTGGTGTAGGGGTCGAAGTCGGGCAGCTTTCCCGTGAACGGATCGAGCTTGCGCCCGTCCTTGGTGCGCGCGTCGACCACGACGTGACCGTCGTCGTAGGGCGGCTCCGGCGCGAACATGCCCCAGCCTTCGAGGAGCCGGAACGTGTTGACGGGCGCGACGACCCAATCGGGACGCCGCACCCGCACGCGCCGATTGACGAACTGGTTGTCGTTCGCAACTTGGATGACCGCGCCGACGAGCACGACCGCCACCAGCGCCTCGCGCGCGAGATTCGTGAGATTGCTCTTGGTCGCGCGCCAGGTCTGCGGGCGCTCGTCCGGGAGCGCCGCCTCGGGGGTCTCGCCGGGGCGACCGAGACCGCAGGCGCCGAGGCCGAGGAAGCTCGAGATCGCGACGCGGTTCGTCGCCACCAGGCGATAGCCGGCGCGCCCGAGCGCGTTCAAGCCGGGGACCGCGAGCCATCCGAGGAGCACGATGCCGAACGGCAGCGCCCGGCCGATCTCGAGCACGGCGCGCTCCTCCGCGTGGACCTTGCCGTTCGGGTCCACGACCACGACCGAGCGCTCGGCGAGCCCCGGCTCGACGCCGGGCGGAAACGCTTCCGGTCGATCGTTGCCGAGGAACGTCAGCCGCTCCCACGGATCGAGGCGCTTGAGCACGCGGCAGATGAGCAGGCAGATGCCGCAATCGACATCGAAGATGACGGTCCGGCGCCGCGCCTCGCGGCCGAACCAGCGCCCGAAGAGCGCTGCGTCGGCCGCGCCGAGGAACAGCACGTAAAACAGCATCATCGCGTAGGAGAACGGCCCGAGACGCGAGGTGAGCGCGATGCCGCCGTGAAGCCCCACGCCGAGCAGGAGCGCGAGGCGCATCGCCCAGGTACGATAGAATGGGAACAGCAGGATCCACGGCAGCGAAAACTCCATGCCGAGCGCGCCGTAGCCGGAGCCGCGGATCAGCGGATACGGCAGGTGCTCGCGCAGGAAGATGCCGAGGTGGGTGACGATGCGGTCCTGCTGAAGGAACCACCAGATCGCGGAGCCGTTCTTCCAACCCTCCCCGCTCTTGTGGACCGCGTTGAAGAAGTAGATGACGGCAAGCTGCAAGAAGAGCAGGACCACCATCAACGAGACCACGGCGTTGTCGGGTGGTGCGGGGCGCGACCGGTCGTTGAGTGCCTCCGGGCTCTTCTCGTGCCGCTCGCGCATCGAGCGGAGGAGCGCATCGACGCTGAAGCGGCGACCAAGCGGCAGCGTGATGGTAAAAAACGCCATCACGTTCACGAGCACGTCGCCGCCGTTCTCGACGAACAAGTCGCGGGCGTCCAGGCTCGTGATCGCGAGGAACGCCAGTACCTGGGCGAGCTTCGTCCGGTAGCCGACCGTGTACATGACGAACACGACCAGCATCAGCGCCATCACGCTGCGCACCTCGGCCAGCGAGGAGAAGGCGTGCAGGAACGAGAAAACGCCGTCCCCCATGGGCCGGAACAGCGAAAAGTGATTCGGTAAAAATCCCTCGTTGGAGTAGTACTCCCGTGCCTCGTCGAAGCGGCGCGCGCCGTCCCACGTCAGGAGCGCGCCGAACCCGATGCGAAACGCGCCGAGGAAACGGGCATCGGCGGTGAAATAGCGGGCCTGGACGAAGTCCCCAACGACGTTAGAGGCCCTCACTGGAGCGTGCTCGTTGTCCACCAAGGGAGAGGCCGGGCACTCTAGCAGCCGAGTGGGCGTCTGGGGTAGGCTCTGGGACCCTCCGCGCCCATGAATATCGCCTGCACCTCGTGCTCAGCGCGCTACGGCGTGGCCGATGAGAAGCTAGTCGGCAAGCGGGTGCGCATCACGTGCAAGCGGTGCGGCACGGTGCTGATCGTCGACGGCAACTACAACCCGCCGACCGTCAGCGCCTCGACCAGCATGGCCCCGAGCCCGCGCGCGTCGAACCGGCCGTCACAGGAAGCGAAGGCGCCGCCGCCGACGCCCGAGCCGCCGTTCATGGTCGCGTTCGCCGACGGTCGGCAGGAGCAAGCCGACGTAGCGCAAATCGTGCGCTTCCATCGCGCAGGGCAGCTCGGAACCGACAGCGTCGTGTGGCGCGACGGGATGCAGGACTGGGCCGACCCGTGGGACGTGCCGGAAGTCGCCGCGGCATTTCGACGAATGGGCTACGCGCGGCCGAGCTCAGCGCCGGCCCCGGCGCCGGCCCAACAGCCGCTGCGGGACGCGGTCGACGAAGAAGCGACGCAGATTCATCGCAGCGGCCCGTACCATCCCGCGCCACTCTACGAAGACGGAGAAGACACGCACGTCGTCGACTCGTCGAGCCGCGGCTCGCCCGCGCCGCTCCACGATCCCCGGGTCGCCTCGCGTCCGGTCAGTTCCGACGACGACGCGCCGACGCACGTGAGCGCGCCCGCCCGCGCCGCGCCGCGCGGCTCGGACCGCGCACGGCGTGCCTCGTCGAGCCCGCCCGGGCAGACCGAATCGGCGGCCGAGGAGTATCAGCGCGCGCGCCGCGAAGCGAAATCGCGCACGGCGGCCCGCCGGTCGTCGGTCCCGCCCCCCGAGCAGCGCCGCGACATGTTCGCGCTGCAAGCGCAGGCCGGGAGCGAGGAAGAGCAAGACCGGCAAGAAAGCGCGAGCGCGGCCGCCGCAGACGACGATATCCCGCGCCTGACCGGCGCGCGGAACGAGAGCTCCGTGCTCTTCTCGCTCGATTCGCTCCTCAAGCAAGAGCAGAAGTCGGTGCGCCCGGCGCGTCCCCCGCGCCGCGACGAGTCGTTTTTGGTCGATTCCGGCCCGTCCCTGCCGGTGGGCGGCGGCATCGCGCCCGCGCTCGCGGCGCCCGACTTCAACGCGCCGATCACGTCGCCCCCGCCGCGCTTTCAAGAAGCGGCAGCCGAAGACGTCGTGTACCCGGGGAACGCGCGTTCATCGCGCGCCTGGGTTTACGTTGCGATCCTCGTCGCGCTCGGCGGTGCGGGCGCGGTCGGCTGGAAGACCGGCGCGCTCAGGCCCGTGTTGACCAAGCTCGGTCTCGCATCGCCCACGCCCGCGGCGACCTCGGAAACGAAGCCGGCCCCGACGGCTTCCGAGCAAGCCTCCCCCGCGCCGGCGGAGAGCGCGAGCGCCGAAGCCGCCGCTTCGGCGAGCGCCGGCGTACCGGCCGCTTCCGCAAGCACCTCCGCGAGCGGAACCGCGCAGAAGCCTGCTGCCCCGAGCGCTCCGGCCGTCGCGGGTCATGCCGCGGCGCGCCCACCGAGCACGGGCACCGGCGGATCCACGAAAGAGCCGCCGGCGGAGAAGCCTTCGGCGGGCGAGAAACCCTCGGGATCCGAAAAGGAGACTGCCTCGGAGAAGCCGGAGAAGTCCGAGGGCGAGAAGCCCGCAAGCAGCGCCGCCGGCGGACCGTTCGATCCCGGTGCCGCCAAGGAAGCCCTCGCGGGCGCGACCGCGAACGTAGCGAACTGCAAGGAGATGGGCGGCCCCACCGGCAACGGACGCGTGTCGATCACGTTTGCGCCGAGCGGACGCCCCACGTCCGTCGCCGTGACCGGCGATCTCGCGGGCACGACGGTGGGCTCCTGCATCGCGCGGCTCTATCGAGCCGTGCGCGTTCCCGCCTTCTCAGGCGATCCGGTCACCGTCGCTAAGGGCTTCTCGGTCCAGTAATCACAAAGCAAACAGGGAGCGCCGTGCGGCACTCCCTGTTCGTCAGCGAAGCGTGCGCCCGGAGGCGCGACGGCTCACTCTGCTGCGGCTTGGCTCGGCGCGAACGCCGCGCGATCGCCCAGCACGACGCTGCGCTTGTCGACCCAGCGCGTGCGATCGAACGCGTCCATGTTCTTGTTCAGCACGACCTGGAAGCACGCGGCGTTGCCCTGCTCCGCGACGATCACCGACCAGGCGAGGAAGAAGTGCCAGATGCGGTACCAGCGATCGCCGTACGCGGCCGTCACGGCCTCGCGGTTCGCGATCCAGTTGTCGTGCCAGCGCTTGATCGTGAAGCCGTAGTGAATGCTGATGTTCTCGACGCTGTGCGTCTCCCAGCCGGCCTTCTCCATGGCCTTCAGCATCGCCGACGGGCAGAGGCTCGCGTCCGCGCCCGGGAATACGTACTTGTTCATGAACAAGCCCCAGATGAGGTCTTCCGGGCGGAGCCCGCGACGGAGGCCCGTCCACTGGAGCAGGAAGAGACCGTCGTCCTCGAGCAGGTCGCGAACCTGCTCGTAGAAGGAGACCAGGTTCTTCACGCCGACGTGCTCGACCATCTCGAGCGACGAGATCTTGTTGAATTTCTGCTTCGGGATGTCGCGGTAATCGCAGCAGAGGATGCGAGCGCGATCGGCGACACCAGCCTGCTGGATGCGGCCGTTGCCGAACTCGGTCTGGCGCTCGGCGATCGTGACGCCCGTGGCATCCGCGCCGTAGTGCACCGCGGCGTGCCGGGTCAAAGTGCCCCAGCCACAGCCGATGTCGAGGAGCCGCTCGCCCTTTTGGAGCTGCAGCTTCCGGCACACGAGGTTCATCTTGTTGTCTTGAGCCTGCTCGAGCGAGTCCTGGCGGCTCTCGAAGAAGCCGCTCGTGTAGACCATGCGCTCGCCCAAGAACCAGCCGAAGAAGTCGTTGCCGCGGTCGTAGTGCTCGCGGACGATGCGCTGATCTTGCGCCTTCGAGTGGATCGTCACCTCGGGGATGAAGTTCGTCACCGCCCAGCGCAGGTGCTCCTTGGTGAGCGACCAGCTCACGAAGTCGTGGCGCGAACGGAGGAGAGCGTAGATGTCACCCGGGATATCGAGCGCACCATCGAAGTACGCCTCGTACAGCGTCGCCATCGGGATGGGCTTGTTCGCGTAGCGTCGGCTGAGCTTCTGATCGTTGAACGTGACGTAGTCGGTAAGGCGCGCCATGGGCTCCTGAAGGGGGTCCGGGGGGGTGAGGAACCGGGAGAGGAGCATGACCCTCCCTGGATCCGCAACTCGCAAAACACTCAGGTTTTGCATTCGTCGGCTGCGAGGCCGATTGCGCACCTCGAAATCTCGACTGAACACGCGAGGTTGTGGGCGGTGCCGCCGACGCTCCTCCTGCGTGGTAGGACACGGCTCAAAGGCTTCTCTCTTGCGTCACCGGCGGCGAATCGAGCGTTGGACCGTCGTTTTAGGGGCTTTCAGCGCCCTTCTAATAACTGAGCCCGCGCGCGCGAACGGTGCGCTGCCCGCGGTGAGCCAGCTGCTCGCGGACCCGGACGCCCCGGATCACCTCTATTTGCGCTCGACGTTCGGCCTGCTCGTGACGCGGGACCAAGGGGCGACCTGGGATTTTTTGTGCGAGGAAGGCATGGGCTACAGGGACGTGGAGCCGCCCATGGCCATCCTGCCGGGCGGAACGATCCTGCTCGCGCTGCCGGAGGGGGTCTCGCGGAGCGACCCCAGCGGGTGCGATTTTTCACGCGCCGACGGCATCGGCGAGACGGTCGTGGACCTCGCCCGCGTCCCGAGCGAGCCGAAGAGCGCCGTGGCCGTCAGCCTGAGCGGCGCCGTTTCGACCCTGTGGGCGTCCACGGACGAGGGGCGCTCGTTCGCTGCCGTGGGGAAGCCGATCGATGGCCTTATCGCAACGACCGTCGACGTCGCGACGACCGACGCGGACAGGATCTACCTGAGCGGCCTCGACGGGACGCAAGGGGTGCTGCTTCGGTCGGGGGATCGCGGTGAGACGTTCAAGAGCTTCCCCGTACCGAACACGACGACCGGCCGGCGACCGTACATCGCCGCCGTCGACGCAACGGACGAGAACACCGTGTACGTGCGACTGGTCGGCGTGCAGGGTGAGCTCCAGGTGACGCGCGACGGCGGGAAATCCTTCGAGACACTGCTCGACACCACGCTCGCCGTGAAAGGCTTCGCGGTTTCGCCCGACGGCTCCACCGTGCTCGCCAGCAACGACTTCGACGGAACCTTCCGCGCCAGCACCTCCGACTACGCTTTCGAGCGCATCTCGTGCGGCGGGCACGCCTGCTTGAGCTGGAGCGACGCCGGTTTGTTCGGCTGCGGCGACGACATGGTCGATGGCTACATCGTCGGGCGCTCCGAGGACGATGGAACCTCGTTCACGCGCTTGCTCGCCATGCCGTGCGTGCGCGGACCGCTCGAATGCGATCCCTCGACGAGCATCGGCGCCGCGTGCCCAGCCGCGTGGACGACGGTGAGCGCGCAGCTCGGCGTCAGCGAGTGTGAGTCGCGCGCATCGCGCGCGCAGCCGGCGCCTTATACGGGGTGCTTCGCGGAGGGCGGCTCCGGCGACACGACGGGGGGTCCGAGCGGCGGAAGCGGCGGAAGCGGTGGGACGAACAGCGCGGGACGCTCGTCGTTCGCCCCGGAGGCCGGCCCGGGATTGCCCACCAAGCCGGGCTGCGACTGCCGCGCCGGGAACGCATCCCCCGCGCGCGCGGCGGGTTGGCTCGCGTTCTCGACCGCTTGGCTCGCTCGCCGGCGGCGTCGTGCGCGCTCCCGGGCGGGCACGGTCGAGGCGGGGCGTTGACGGCCGGGTGGCGGGCCGCCTCGAGCGCGGCGTGCGGCGTACTTCTCGCGCTCGGCTGCGGGAACGGTGAATCGACGCCGCCGCCCGCGGCGGAGTCTTCGCGGGCCGAGCTCATGAACCCGGAGACGTGCGCCGGATGCCATCCGAAGCACTACGACTCGTGGGCGTCGAGCATGCACGCGTATGCCTCGGACGATCCGCTGTTTCAGGCGATGAACGCGCGCGGCCAGCGCGAAGCGGCGATCGGTCCGTTTTGCCTGAAATGCCACGCGCCGATGGCGGTGCGCACGGGCGCGACGACGGACGGCTCGAACCTCGCCGAGCTCGGCCCCGAGCTCAAAGGCGTGACCTGCTACTTCTGCCACAGCGTCGATCGCGTCGAAGGCACGCACGACAACCCATTGCACCTCGCCGAGGACGGCGTGATGCGCGGTGAGTACGAGGATCCGGCGGAGAACGCCGCGCACCGCTCCGCCTACTCGCCGCTCCTCGACCGCGATCGCCTCGAATCGGCGACGCTCTGCGGCGCGTGCCACGACATCGTGAACGGGCACGGCACGCACATCGAGCGCACTTTCGCCGAGTGGAAGAGCACCGTCTTCTCCCAAGAAGGCGTGGGAACGACGTGCGGGCAGTGCCACATGGACCAGAGCAAGACGCTCGAGCCCGCCGCCGAAGCGCCCGGCGTGTTCGCACGGCGCACGCACGCCCACGACTTCCCCGGCGTCGATCTGCCGCTCACCTCCTGGCCGGGCAGCGACGAGCTCGCGGCAAAGACGCAGGCGTTTCTCGACACGACGCTGCAGAGCGCGCTCTGCGTGCGGGGAGCCGGCGCCGTCACCGACCTCCGCGTCGTGCTCGACAACGTCGCGGCCGGCCACAGCTTCCCGAGCGGCGCGGCACAAGATCGCCGGGCCTGGGTGCACCTGACGGCCTACGCGAAGGGCAAGCTGATCTACGAGAGCGGCAACGTCCCGGACGGCACGTCGGTCACGTCACGGGGCGATCCCGACGTCTGGTCGATGCGCGACTGCCTGCTCGACGCCGACGACCACCCCGTCCACATGTTCTGGGAAGCGAAGGACGTCGAGAGCAACCTGCTGCCCGGTCAGCTCACGTTCGACGTCGCCGACCCGCGCTTTTACCAAACGCATTTCGAGCAGAAATACCCACGCGATCCGGAGGCCTTCCTCGTCACGTTTCCCGACCGGGTGACGGTCGAGGTGCGGCTCGCCGCCTTCGGTCTCGACGTGTTCGACGACCTCGTCGCGAGCGGCGATCTCGCCGATACGGACGCTGACACGGTCACCGAGCTCAGAGACGCCATCGCCACGTATCGGCTCGGTAGCGTGCTCGAGTGGACGCCGGACACGGCAGAGCCGTCGTTCATCGTCGACGGCCTTCCGATGTCGTGCGTCACGGACACGGCGCTCAACGTGCGCGCCGCCACCGTGCCGGCCGTGAACCACGTGCGCTGCTCGCCGTAACCGTCAACCCTCGATGCAGAAGTAGAAGGTGCCGCGGTCGACGACCTTCTCCGCGTCCGAAACGAGCGTGAGCTCGATGCGCCAGACGCCCGCCATGAAGAGATAGAGCGGCGTGATGGTGAAACGACCGGTGTCCTCGTCGTACGTCACCTCGGGGTCGACCTGCGAGCCGTGGCCG
>DATMCL010000215.1:0-25164 GCA_035558375.1 Polyangiaceae bacterium | reverse complement strand
CGGCGAACAGCTGCGCCTGCGCCTCGGCCGAGATGCCGATGCCCGTGTCGGAGACCTCGAAGCGGACGCGAGGATTCTCGCCCTCGAGGTCGGCAACGGCGCGCAACTTGACCTCCCCGCGCTCCGTGAACTTGAGCGCGTTGCCGGTGAGGTTCGACAAGACCTGCTTGAGCCGCTCGCGGTCGACCTGAACGGAGTGGGGAAGTCCCCGGTCGGCGTGGCAGCTGATCTCGATGTGCTTCAGATGCGCGCGCGCCGCGAACAGCTCTCCCACCTCCTCGAGGATCTCCCGCACGCGGCAGGCGACGGGATGAAGCTCCAGCTTGCCCGCTTCGATCTTGGAAAAATCGAGGACGTCGTTGAGAACGGTCATGAGACCGTTCGCCGAGCCGTTCAGCGCGTGCACGTAGCGAGTCTGCTGCTGGTTCAGCGGCGTGCTCTGCAGAAGCTCGAGCATGCCGAGCACCCCGTTCATGGGCGTCCGGATCTCGTGGCTCATGTTGGCCAGGAATTCGCTCTTGATGCGCGCTCCCTCGAGCGCGGCAAGTGTCGTCTTCTTGAGCTTCTCGAACGCGGCCTGCGTCACGCGCTGGATCGGGCTCACGTAGAAATTCACGAACGCGAGCGCCGACAGGAACGCGATGAGCGCGCCGATGCTGGCGGCCAGCAAGATGCGGTTCTTGAGCTTGCTGCCGGCCTCGAGGCGGGCGGTGGAGACCGCGATGGCGACCTTGCCGACCGAGGTCTCCTCGATGAAGACCTCGTTCCAGGCGCCGTACCAGCCCGCGCCTGTCGTGACGGTGCGCGACGGACCGCGAAACAGATCCGCGGGCGCTCCGGGCGGCGAGCCGTAGACGCAAAGTATCTTCCCCTGCGGATCGGCCGCCACCATGGCGAGCACGTCGCTGCCGGCCGCGTAGCTCCGGAACACGGCCTGGATCTTCTCGGTATCCCCGAGCACGATGCCTACGTCCGCGGACTGGGCGAGCTCGTTCGCGCCGTGCGAGGCCTTCCACTCGAGATCGGCGCGAATCGATGGCGTCAGCTGCGCAAAAATGTGCGCGACCATCGCGAAGATCAGCGCGGTCAGGAGCCCGAGCGCCAGGAGCGTGAACGCCGTGAACGCAATCCGAATCCGCGCGCCGGAAAGCAGCGTCCCGCGAACGCCGTCGTCGGTAAGGCCCGGTGGCTCGGTGCCTTTGGCGACGCCACCGGCCGATTCCTCGGCCTCCAAAGCCTCGCGCGGCGCGGAGCTCTTCACGAGCGAAGCATACGGCGCTATTGTTGCGCGTGATAAGCGCGCGCCGACACCGGTGTAAGGCACTGAACGCCTAGGTGCGCGGGCGGCATACAGTTAATTCCTTTCCCTCTGCGGTCGTTCCTAAGGACGCCGGACGGTTTCCGGCGGGCCCATGGGTCTTGCTGCGCCAATGTGTGACCACCACGTCCTCGCTCGGGTGCCCGCATGAAAGATGCGGAAAAGCACGTCGTGTTGGTCGTCGACGACAGCGCGACCGCCCGGGAGGCGGTGAGGGACACGCTGGAATGCACGGGTCTCTTCCGCGTGGTCACTTTGGAGAGCGCCTTCGGGTTCATCCGCACGATCCGTGAGCAAGATCCGGCGTTGATCCTGGTGGACGTGGGGCTCGCCTCGATGAACGGCAAAAAGCTCGTGGGGCTCGGCCGTCAGCACGCCCCACGCCGCACCTGCATCGTGCTCTACTCGGGGCGCTCGGCTGAAGAGCTGTCCGCCGACGCGAGTGAGTGCGGCGCCGACGGCTACATCTGCAAGAAGACGACGGACCAGGCGCTCGTGACGCAAGTTCAGGGGCTTTTGGGCATCAAGCAACAACGCCGCGGCTGACCTCGCGCAGGGGGCCGAAACTTCGAGCAAGGGAATGCAGGTGATACCCAACGCCAAGGGAAGTGCTCGCTCGGGGCCGCGTTCGAGGGCGTTCGTGCTGCTTTGGGGAACCCTCGGCGTCGCGGCGGTCGCGTGCGTTTACGACCCCGACGATGCGTGTGGTCCGAACCAGGAGATGTACGGCGACGGCGTGCGCTGCGTCTGTGTGGCCGGCGCCGCGCTGACGCCCGCGGGCTGCGTGCTGTGCGGCGCGAACGAAGTCGCCGGCGCAACCGCTTGTGAGTGCGTTCCCGGCTACAGTCGGCCTGCGAGCGGCGGGCCTTGCGAAGCGATCCCGATGAGCGGCCAGGGCGCCGTCTGTGACGACGCGACGCCCTGCTTGGATCCGGTCGCAAGCCACTGCCAACCGGACGCCACGGGAAGCGGGTATTGCACCACGACCGACTGCACGGCAACGCCTTGCAGCGGTGATTATGCTTGCGACGAGTCGGTCTCGCCCTCGGTCTGCCTGCGCCCCCCGCTCGGTCAGAGCAGGAGTTGCACTTCGGACGCGGACTGTGCGGGCACGGAAGCGACGTTTTGCGACACGGTGAAATCCAATTCGTGCCTCGTTCGCGGCTGCGCCGTCGGTGGGACCGACTGCTTCATCGGCTGGGCGTGCTGCGATCTCACGAGTCTCGGCCTCGCGGAAACCATCTGCGTCCCTGAAGGGGCTTGCCCGACGTGAAGCTCCGCCTGAAGAGCTCTGCGCGCGCGACGCTCCGCTTCGCTGCGTTCAGCGCGTCGTTCATTGCGCTGCCGTCTCTTGCGCTTGCGCAGGAAGCCCCCGCGGCGCCCGCGGTCGTTCCCGCAACCGACGCGGCGACCTCGGCTCCGGCAACGGACCCCGGTCAGCCCTCCGCGACACCGAGCAACGCGACGAGCGCGTCCGCCGCCGCCGCACCGCCTGCGAAGCCGGCAACGGACACAGCCAAGACATCGCCGGGCGATGCCGACGCGGCAGAAGCTGCGGCAGCCGCCGCCGCCGCCGAAGTCGACCTCACGGCCGCCGCGCAAATCGAGGACTACAAGCTCAACTTCTACGGATTCGCCGATTTCCTCTACAGCCAACCGCTCACGAAGTCGTCGATTCAGGACAAGGCCGGGGCTTTCGCGATCGGCAACCTGAACCTCTACGTGGGGTCGGAGCTCGGCGACAATTGGCGCTGGCTGAGCGAAGTGCGCTTCATGTACCTGCCGCAGGGGTCGATCCCCTACGACACCGCACTCACGCCGAACCCCGGTCCGCGCACGGACACGACCGTCGAAGACTACGCCGAGATCCAGAGCTCGGTCCGCTGGGGCGGCATCAGCATCGAGCGCGCCTACATCGAGCACAGCTTCCATTCCTGGTTTACCGCTCGGGCCGGGCAGTTCCTCACGCCGTACGGCATTTGGAACGTCGATCACGGCTCACCGATCGTCGTCGGGGTGCGGAGGCCTTACGCCGTCGGACAAGCCCTCTTTCCGGCGCGGCAGACGGGACTCGAATTGTACGGCAGCGGGCTCGTCGGTCCGGCCGAGCTCGGCTATCATCTCACGCTCTCCAACGGTCGCGGCCCCCTCGACGCCTACGGCGATCTCGATCGAAACAAAGCGGTCGGCGGGCGCGTCTTCGCTCGGCACCATTCGGAAGAGCTCGGCACCGTCACGCTCGGGGCTTCCGGCTACCGCGGGAGATACACCGACTCGGAGCCCATAGCGGCTCTCTCCAGTGACAGCTCGCTCAAGGTCTCCGAGTCGCTGACGGCGCAATACGAAGAGCTCGCATTGGGCGCGGACTTCAAATGGGAGCGCCGTGGCCTCTTCGTGCAAAGCGAGGCCGTACTCAACGACAGGGCCTACACGGACAGCGTGAGGCCGGCGTCACCGCCCCAGCCCGGGCCGCCGGGACAGGTGCCCGACCATCGACGCCTGGGCGTCTATGCGCTCGCAGGCTACCGCTTCGAGTTGCTCGGTACCATGCCGTGGGCGGGAATCGACTACTTCTCGTTCGGCAAGCATGCGGTCTATCCGACGGTGACTGCGTTCGTGGGCGGCTTCAACCTGCGTCCGACCGCTCGCGTGACGCTCAAGGCTCAGTACACGCACGTCGCTTTCCCGTCGGAACCCACGCTCGGGTCTCGCCCCACACCCCTGAACCTCTTAGATCTCCAAGTCGCGTGGAGCTTCTGAGCATGCTGACACGACGAACCCTGTTGTCCGCATGGGCGGCGGCGCTCGCCGCATCCGCGATCGGCGCGACGAGCGAGGTCGTGAGCGCCGGTGAGCGAGCTCGCCTGGTGGTGATCGTCGCCAAAACGAGCCCGATCAACGAGCTTTCGCTCGCGCAGCTCCGGCGCATGTACATGGGGGAGCCGGTCGACTCCGAGGGGCAGCGACTGATCCCCATCAACCACGGACCCAGCGTGAACGAGCGGCTGGCTTTCGACAGGCTCGTGCTCGGCATGTCCAAGGAAGAAGTGTCGCGCTATTGGATCGATCGCAGGATCCGCGGTCAGTCGGGCGCTCCCAAAGCCATCGATCCGGAAGACGTGCATCAGCGCGTCGTAGCGAAGCTCACCGGAGCGGTCGGCTACGTCCGCAGCACGGAAGTGCGGAGCGAGGCCAAGATCGTGCGCATCGACGGCAAAGGGCCCAACGACCGGGGCTATCCGCTCGAGCTCTAGGACGGCTGCACGAAACAATCACGCCGAGCGCGGCGCACGCATGCCACAGCGGCGTTCGATGTGGGTTCCGGCGCGCGCTTGTCGGGTCGTGTGATCACGCAACCGGCCCGCTGATTTATCTTCAAGCGAACGCTGCTCGCTCACATAAAGAGGGGGTGTCGCTTCCACTCACGGGTGCGCTCACGTCGTCGTCGCAAAGACGACTCATCGATCAGCACGGGACGAGGGACCGCCGCGCCATGCAGATTGCCACCGTCGAATGCCCCAAGTGCCACACCGAAATCCTCGAAGGCGCGCGCTTCTGCGTGAAGTGCGGTGGCCGCGTCGACGAAAGTGACGCCGTAGCGTCTCCGCAGCCGCTGCCACCCCCGCCGCCGTCCAAACGGCCGCTCCTTCCAACGTCTATCGAAGCCTCGTTGCTCGAAATCGACGCGACTTTCGGGGCTCTCGCCCCCAACCCACCGACCACCACCGCGCCGGCCTCGAAGGCCCCGGCGCGCGACGAAGACGTATCCCCACGGAGGCAATCAAGTATGGCCGAACAATCTCGCGATGAAGTCTTGAGACGCGCACGCATGAAACAGAGCCTGAAGCGCGCAGGCCTCGCTGGCATCGACCTCTCCGGCGCAAGCCTCGAGGGTGTCGATCTGGGGCGGGCGGATCTCGAAGGCGCCAATCTCGAGAATGCCAAGCTTCGCGGGGCGAACCTGAAGAGCGCGAACCTGCGCGGGGCGCGCCTGAAGGGCGCGGATCTGAGCCAGGCGGACCTCGACAAGGCCGATCTCGAGGGTGCCCAGGCGGAAGGCACCGTGTTCGAGGGCGCGAACCTGAAGCGCGCGAGCCTGGAAGGAGCGCTGCTGAAAGCAGCCAGGTTCGACGGCGCGAACCTGAGCGGCGCCGAGCTCGTCGCGACCGATCTCGCGGCGGCTCGTTTCGTGAGAGCGGATCTCAGCCACGCCGAGCTCACGGAGGCGGATCTCACGGCCGTGGACGCCAGCGGCGCGACGTTTACCAACGCGAACTTGCAGGGCTCGACGCTGGACGGTGCGAACCTGACCGATGCCGTGCTCGTTGATGCCGATCTCCGCGGTGCGAGCGCTCTCGCAACGAACTTCGAGCGCGCTCGCCTCGAGCGGGCATGCCTCGAGGGCGCAGCGCTTGCCCACGCGATGCTCGCACATGCGGATCTGCGCCGTGCAAGCCTCGAAGGCGCCCAGCTCGAGGGTGCGATATTGCTGGGTGCCAAGCTTAGCGGAGCGAATCTCGCCGGCGCAGCCGCCCGGGGCGTCGTGGCCGATTGGCTCGACGCGAGCCCACTCGGCGACGGGAGCATGAGGCTCGAAGGCGCGCGCGCCCAGGCTTTTCTCGCGGGCGAGCCGGTCCGTGACGAGCAGGGCGGCACGCGCTACTTCGGGCGTGGGGACGTGCTCCGTGACGCGAGCCTCGAGTTCGGCGCCGGCTCCACCATTCACATCGACAGCCGCTTCGACAACTGCACGATTTCCTTGGGTGAGGGCGCGGAGCTCACGATCGGCGAGGCCGGCGTGCTCAAGAACTGCGCGATCGAGGGCCGCGGAAAGCTCATCGTGCACGGACGTTTCTTCGAGCGGCAGAGCCCCGGCATCGCGGGCGTGCAAAGCCTGTACGTGAGCGCGCGCGGCGGCATCGTCGGGGGTATCGAGCAGGCCGCCGAGGGGACGAGCTTCGCCTTCGAGCCGGGCTGCCGGCTGCGCATGAAAATCGTGAACCCGCGCCTGCCAGTGGCGGCCGAGTGATTTCGAAGGAGCGACCCAGATGAGCAATACGTTGCAACCCCCGAGTAAAGTCACCGTCGTCGAGGAGGGGACCGAATTCCAAGGCACGCTCACCTCTTCGTGCCCGATCGACGTGCGCGGTCGCGTCGAAGGCGAGCTTCGCACCCCCGCGCTGACCGTGAGCGCGAGCGGCGCCGTCCACGGGCGCGCCAAGGTCGGCGAGGTGCGCTCGCAAGGCGAAATCTCCGGAGAATTCGACGCCGAGAAGGTCGAGCTCGCCGGCGTCGTGCGCGACAAGACCATCATCCGCGCACGCTCGCTCGACGTGAAGATCGGCGCCCAGCGCGGCAAGCTGCAGATCGTCTTCGGTGAGTGCGAGCTTTCCGTCGGCGACGAGCCCACGGAGCACGACTACGCGAACGAGCATGCCAAGGCGGCGCCCGCCGTCGTGGCGGCGACGCCGACTTCGCGCGCGCCGGCCGAAGCCAGCGTGAGCGCCCCGGAGCCCGTCGCGGAAGCGGCTCCGATGGTTGCGCCCGAGGCAGCGGCGAGCGCCGAGCCTGTTGCGATCGTGGCCGCCCCTGCGACAGCGCCCACAGCTGAAGCCGCGGCGGAGGATTCCGATGAAGAGTCGGACGAGGTCGCTGATGCGATGACTCCCGAAGCCGCGGGCGGCAAGCGCAAGCGGCGTCGCAAGAACGGGCACGACGAGGTGACCGCAGGCTGGTCACAGCCGCCGTCGCAACCTCCGCCGGCAAATTGAGCGCGGTAGTGCGGCGCCCCAACGCGGGGCGCCGCACGGTCCAAGGTGCGTTTCGCTACGCTCGCGTGCGTCGGCGCGTAACTCTTGCGTGCGCGTCGCTCCCGACGGAGCCTCATCCGGTGTTGGATCGCCCGGCCGTCGTTCGCATCTTGGGGACGGCGATCATGATCCTCGGCGCGGGCAGCGCGATCGTGGTCACCGTGGCGACCATCATCCTGATGCGGGCCGAGCGGTGCTCGACGCCGAGCCAGTGCGAAGATTGGGCGGTCGTCACGTCGCTCGCGAAATGGCCAGTCGGCCTCGGGTTGCTCGCGCTCGGCTTCGGCATGTTCGTTCGCTCGTTCGGGCAGAGCGAGAAATAGCGGGAGCCGTGGTTGCCTCAGCGCAGCGTGCGGTCCTGTTTCGAGCACAGTGTCGGCACCGCGCATTCCCAACGTACCCCCGGGCACTTCGAAGGCGTGGCATCCTAGGCGCACGATGCATTCACTCAACGGGCTCGGCCGCCGCAGCAAGCGCTCGTCCAACCGAGGCGAATCGCCGTGACCCGTGTCGAGGAACGCGCGCTCGAGACGCACGGGACGAGCGGAGACGCCGTGTATCGGATGGTGGTCCGCGCGCTCGACGAGCGCGGACTCGAGGGCGGGACGCTCGTCGACGTCGGGTGCGGACAGGGCGCGCTCCACGCCGCGCTCGGCGCGAAGCGGTTTCGCTATACCGGCGCCGACGTCGTGCGCCACGCCGGCTATCCCGCCGAGCTCGAGTTCGTGCCCGTCAATCTCGACGCAGGCCGGGTCCCGCTGCCGGACGGCTCGAGCGACGTCGTCGTGTGTGCCGAGACGATCGAGCACGTGGAGAACCCGCGGGCGCTCATGCGCGAGCTCGTGCGGCTCGCACGTCCCGGGGGCTGGGTGCTCGCGACGACGCCGAATCAGCTCAGCGCGGCCTCGCTCCTGTGTCTCGTGGCCCGTGGTCAGTTTCAGTACTTTCAGCAGGCGCCGGGGCTCTACCCGGCGCACATCACCGCCCTCTTGGAGATCGATCTCAGGAGGATCGCGATGGAGAGCGGGCTCGTCGACGTCGACGTCCTCTACTCGGGCGCGGGGCGCATGCCGTTCAGCACGGCGTCGTGGCCATCGGTGCTGAGCGCGCCGCGTGGCGTTCGAGGCCGCACGTTCAGCGACAACGTGCTGGTCTGCGGTCGCAAGGGTGCTCAGCCCGGCGCGCCGAGCACTGCTCGGTAGACCTGCTCGACCTTGCCGACCATGGCCTGCGTGCTGTAGCGCTCGAGCACGCGTTCGCGACCGAGCGCTCCCATCCGGCGCGAGCCTTCGGGATCGTCGAGGCGGCGGCGAATGGCCGCGGCGAGCTCCGGCACGCTGCGGCGCGCCACGATTTCGCCCGCGCCGCTGCCTTCGACGATGCTCTTCGGTCCAACCGAGTCCGTGACGACGACGGCTTTCCCGGCGGCCATGCCTTCGATGACGGCGATACCGAAGGCTTCGCGGTGCGTCGGATGCACGAGCAGCGTCGCCGCCGCGAGGAGGTCCTTCTTCTCGGCGTCCGAGACATGACCCGTGAAATGAACGCGAGCCGCGACCCCGTTTGCTCGCGCGACCTCCGTGAGCTCCGCCTCGTATCCTTCGTCCGTCATGACCGGAGGGCCACCGCAGAGCACGACATGGGGCTCGGGGCGCGCGCCGGAAAGCAGCGCCAGCGCCTCGATGAGCTCGCGCTGACCTTTCGAGCGTTGCAGCCGACCAATCATCAGCAAGAGCGGTGCATCCGGCGGGAGGCCGAGCTTCTGCCGTGCGCGTTCGGCGTCCGCGCCCTCGGTGAGGGCGGCTACGTCGACGCCCGGCATGATCGGCGTGTGCGGGCCGAGCGTCGGGTAGTGGGAGAGGTAGCTGTCTTCGACCGCGGCCGTGCCGAAGATGGTCCAGGCCGGATGAAGCCGGCGCTGCGTTTCGTAGAGCAGCCGCACGTAGGCGCTGCCGCGGTACGCGACGGGCTCGTACACGTGCCAGATGCACGGGATGCGGTTGAAGAGCACTGCGAGCGCTCCGTAGAGCAACAGCGAGTCGCCGTTGCAATGAACGATGTCGACGTGCTCGCGCGCGATGAGGCGCGAAAGCGAGCGAATGGCCAACGCCAGGCGCAAAGGCTGTCGCAGACGGTGCGGTGGGAGAATGTGAGTTCGAACGCCGAGCGTGCCGAGGGCGTCCACGAGCGGCCCGCCGACGAGCATTGCCGCGAGCGCCGAGTAGCGTTGCCGGTCGAGATTGCGCACGATGTCGAGCATCACGACCTCTTGGCCGCCGATGATGCCCAGGGTGTTGAGGAAGAGAACCTTGGTCGGTCTCATGGCTCGCGCGCCGTCTTCACGACCTCGAGCTCGAAACGGATGACGTGGCCGGGGTAGAGGAACGCGAAGCGACGCTCGTAGAGTCCGAGGTTCCGGTTGACCCAGCGTTCGATGTGCCGATTGAAGCCCGATAGATGCACGCGACGCTTGAGGAAGGTCGCGTTCGAATAGCGGAACTCGGCGAGATCGGTGCCCGCGACGAAATAGTCGAAGCTCCGGCTGCTGAACGAGTGGCGATGCGTCGGATCGGTGAAGAACTCTGAGCTGCTGAAATGCGGGACTTCGACGTAGAACTTCGCGCCCGCGCGACCAATGCGGTGCACCTCTTCGACCACGCCGATCACGTTGTCGAGGTGCTCGAGCACGTGCTCGGCGATCACGACGTCGAACGAATCGTCGGCGAAGGGGTAGGGGAAGCGATTCAGATCGTGAATCAGATCCGCGCGGGAACGCGGGTTCACGTCGATGCTCGTGGAGTGGGCGACGACCTTCTTCTGTCCGCAGCCGAGCTCGAGCACCTTCGACGTGGACGGAATAGCGGCGGCTTGTGCGGGATCGAGAACGGCCATGGTCAGCCCGTCGAAACCGCACTCGGCGCGCCCGCTCGGCCCCCGGAGCCGAGCGCAACGTCCGAAAGGATGCTCTGCAGGTCGCCGAGCCTTCGGGCCGGGTCACACACGGACCAGACGCGCTTTTGCGCGTTCTCGCCCAGCTTCGCGCGGCGCTCGCCGTTCAGCACGAGCTCGCGCAGCGCGGACGCGAACGCCGGCGCGTCGAAAGCCGGGACGAGGACGCCGGACGACTCGTCGATGAGCTCGGGCGCGCCACCGAGCCGGGTCGTGACGATCGGGCGCCCCGCGGCGAACGCTTCCATGAAGACGAGACTGAAGCCTTCGCCGCTGACGTTCGCCTGGCAATAGATGTCGGCCCCGGCGAGCAGCCGCGGCACGTCGCGCCGTTCCCCGAGAAATCGGATCCGGCCGGCGATCCCGAGCCTCTGGGCCTGCGCTTTGAGCTCGCTCAAGAAAACCTGCTCCTTCGGGCGCTGAGCGCCCCCCGCTAACCACAGCGTCCAGCTCGGAACGTCCCGCAAGAGCGCGAGCGCATCGAACAGACGGTCGTGTCCCTTCCAGCGATCGGCGCGGCTCGCTTGGAGCAGGATGACGTCGCCCTCGGCAGCGCCGAGCTCCGCGCGGACCTCCTTGCGGACGGCCGGTCCCTGGTCGAAGTGCGCCGACGGAATCGGGTAGTTCAAGATCCTGGTCGGAACGTCGTCGAACAGCAGGCGGCTCGTGCGCGACGTGTCCTCGCTGACGGCGATGAGCGTCGCGGGTCGATGCCGACCCGCCCAACGATCGAGCCAGATCACGTCGTTGATGGGGCCGTGGAGGTAGAACACCGCCGGAACGCGTGCCTTTTCGAGAACGGACGCGAACATCGCGTGCGGCCACGAGGAATGCGTGAGCGCTACACCGTACGCGTTTTGCGAGAGAAGCCGCTGCAAGCGCCGGCGACCCCGGAGCACCGTCCACGGGCGGCTCGCGCGAATGCTTCCGAGCCGGTGTACGGGAACGCCCGTCGCCTCGAGCTCCTCGGCGAGGCGGCCCTCGAAGCAGATGGCGTAGTGGTGCTCGAGCCCGGGCGAAAGGTCGCGCCGGCGCGCCGTCAGCGCGATGAACGTCTCGACCCCGCCGTAGAGGTTACCGGGAATGAGATGAAGGACGCGTAGGGGCGACACGGCGAGGGAAGACGCGAGACGCTAACATGCTCGGCGAGTCACTTCACCTTCCGGCGCGTCGATCAGGGGCTCGGCCGGGACGGCTCGTGAGCGAGGCCGGAAAGCTCCGCGTAGCGTTCCACGATGGCCGACCACGAGAAATGGCGGCGATAGAACGCGCGAACATCGCCACGCGCGACGCGCGAAAACGGCCGTTCGGGTGTGTCGAAAAGCGCCGCGAGCTCCTGTGCGAACTCGGCCTCGTCGCACGACAAGAGCTTGATGAACTCGTGCCCGCGAAACTCCTCGTCGCTCGTTTGGTGCCACGTGGTCACGACGGGAAGGCCCTCGCACAGAGCCGCGAGCAACGAGCCCCGGCGGCCCGAGACGCCGTCCTGGAAGTAGCTCACGAGAAAATCCTGCTCGCCGAGACGGTCGGCCGCGTCGGAGGCCTCGAGCGGTCCGGTGACCTCGACGTTCGACTCGACCCACGCTGCAAGGTCTCCCGCTTCGGCGAGGATCTCGGACTTGGTCATCCCGATCATGGTGAGCCGGACGCGGAAACGACTTCGCTGCGCTCCGTCGTGGATGGCGCGCAAGACCATGGGCAGGCGCTTCGATGGGTGCGCGGAGCCGAACAGGCACACGCGGAGCTCGTCGTCAGGACGCGTCGTCATCGCGTTGCTCTTCGCGTCCGCTGGCCGTTCGCGCTCGAGATTCGAGCCGACCGCGAGCACGCTGACCGCGCGTTGGAACGGTCCGAGGTTCCGGCGCACGAGGTCGGCAAATCGCGACGTAGCGCTGAAGCGCTCCTCCGCCGCGAGGCTCACGCCGAACACCATCGCGCGATGCGCGAGGTGCATGACGGCGTCCTTCGGCCGCCACGAGAACGGGTACCAGAGCTCATGGAACATGATCTGCAATTTGCCGCGCCCGAGGACGCGCGAGCGCGCTCCGAGCAGGAACGCCAGCCCGACGATGCTGAAGTTGATGCCGCCGCGCGCCGAGTACATGAACGGCACGAACTCGAGCACGATCGCATCGGGATCGAGCGCGAGCGCCCGGCGCAGCGCGATGAAAGGTCCCACCCCGCTCCAACTGTCGACGTTGTCGATGACCTCGACGTCGCCCGGCGGATGCCCCGAGGCCTTGCCGACACTCCCGCGCGATCGCGACGTCCACACGGCGACTCTCCCGACCTTGGCGAGGTGCCGGCAGAACTCCGTCGTGTAGTGTCCGAGTCCCTCTTCGACCGGGAAGTACTTGGGGGAAACGACTAGGATTTTCGGTCGTTCGCTCGTCAAGGAAACCGTCGGCGCGGAGCCTAGCAACGAGCCCGGCGAGAGTCACCCAGCTGCATCAGGTAGGATTCACGGCCGATGCGGTGGGTCAATGCTGCGTGGCTCGGTTCGCTGTGCGTGCTCGTTGCGGCGAGCACGCGCGTGCGGGCCGCTGACGCCGAGCCGGTGCGCGTCGGGTACGAAGCGCCCGCAAATTGCCCCGCGCAGAGCGCGTTCGAGGCGATCTTCCTGAGGGAGCTCGGGCGAGCAACCCTCGCCCAAGCCGGTGAATACGCTCGGGCGCTCACGATCCGTGTGACGGAAAGCGCGCAGGGATTTCAGGCTGGCGTCGAGTTGGTCGATCGCGAAGGTCGGAGTGTTGCACGCGCACTCGAGGCGCCGACGTGCGAGCAGGCCGTCGAAGCCATCGCGCTCGTCGCCGCCCTGGCCGCCCGCTCACAGGCTGAACCGTCGGAGAGCGGCGACGCCGGCGTGGCGCCCGCCGCGATCCCAACCGCGACGTTGAGCGCAGAACCTTCCCCGCCGGAGCCCGCGGCACCCCCACCATCCATCCCCGCTGATTCGCGGGCGTCGCCCCCGAAAGAGGCGCCGCCGGCAGCGCACGACGCCCCGCGCGAGACCACGAGGCTTTTCGGCGCGGCGGCGGGGTTGCTCGTCACCACGGGAGTCGGTCCTGCCGCGGCGTTCGGGGGGGGCGTCGAGCTGCGTCTCGGCACGACTGGACCCCCCGCCCGCTCCCTCGCCCTGCTCGCGAGCTACGCGGACACGTTCCGGACCAGCGTCAACGGCGTCGACGTGCGCATGTGGCTCGTTCGTGGTCGCCTCGAGCTCTGCCCTCTCGAGCCATTGTTTTCCGAGCACGTGAGCGTGAGTCCGTGCGCCGGGTTCGAGCTCGGAAGCCAGAGTGGCTCGGCCTTCGAGGACGGCACGCGGGTGTTCAACACGCAGACAGAATCGCGGCTCTGGGCCGCCGGGGCGCTCGCGGGACGGGCGCGTTTTCGCTGGGGCAATGTGGGGGCCGCGCTCGGCCCGGAGGTCGTGTTTCCATTCACGCGCAACGAGTTTGTGCTCCAACGCCCCGAGCTCCCGCTCTACCGGGTTCCGGGAGTCGCCGTCGGGGCGAGCGCGGTCGCCGGAATCGTTTGGTAGCGCTCGAAAAGTGATCACGAAGTCGCGCCCCGGAGATGCACACGTTGAGCGAGCGCATGTCTCAAGCCCCGGCCGACGGCCCGACGACGCTCTTCATTCGAGAGTATTTCCCGTTCGTGTGGCGGGTTCTGCGGCGGCTGGGGCTTTCGCCGGCCGACGCGGACGACGCGGCGCAGCGCGTGATGTTGGTCGCAGCCCAGCGCCGGTCGGACATCGTGGAAGGAAGGGAGCGCGCGTTCCTGTACCGGACCGCCAGCTTTCTCGTCGCACGCGAGCGCCGTAGGCGCCGGCGCCGCCCGGAGTGCACGGGGATGGAGCTCGACGAGCACGAGCATCCAGGCGCCGATCCCGAGGAGTTGCTCGTCGAACGGCAGCAGCGTGAGTGGCTCGATACGGTGCTCGGGTGCATGCAGCCCGAGCTGCGAGCGGCTTTCGTGCTGTTCGAGATCGAGGGGTTGACTCGCGACGAGGTCGCGCATGCGCTCGACGTTCCCGCGGGGACGGCAGCGTCGCGCGTGCGCCGTGCTCGCGAGGAATTTGCGAGACGGGCGCGACAGCTCGCGCTCGGGGAACGAGTGAAAGGAGCCACGGCGTGATGGACATCGAGCCCTGGATCGAGGACGGCGCTCCGGCCGAGGTGGTCGCTGCGCTGCGGGCCGCGCGCCGCGAGGCACCGGAGCCCCAGGCGATTGAGCGTTGCTTGGCCACGGCTGCCGCGGGAGCCGTGGGAATCGCCGCGCTCACTGCAAACGGCGCGTCGATCAACATGGCGCCTGCTGCGTTCGGCCACGCCGGGGCTGCCGCATCCGGCACGGTGCTCTCGCTCGTGAAATGGGGCGTCGGGGGGCTGCTGGCGGGAAGCCTGTACGCGGGGGGCGCGCTGGTCGTAGGGCGGACGACCGCGCCGTTGGCTCGTGTCCATGGGCCAATCACGGCGAGTGGTGCGGGCGCCGAGCTCGGCACGCCGGGAGTCGCACCTGCGGCACAAGCATCCGCGCCGGCGCCGGCGGCCGAGGTCGAAGCGTCGAGCACCGCGCACGTGCCTCGCCCGCTCGCGCGCGAAGCGCGGGGCCCCGACGCCGAGCTCACGGAACAACTCGCGCTCCTGCGGCACGCCCGGACGGCCCTCGATTCCGGCGCCCCTCTAGCCGCGACGCGCTGGCTCGCCGAGTACGAGCGCCGCTTCGGTGACGCGTCGTCGCTTTCGCCGGAGGCGCGCTACCTCCGACTCGACGCGCTTCTCGCGAGTGGCCGGCGTGAGGAGGCTCGCCGTGTGGCGCGCGAAATCATCGCTCGTGACGCGAAAGGGCCGCATGTCAGCCGAGCGCGCGGCGTGCTCGACGAAAAGTGATCAACGATTCGATGCTCGGGGATGAGCGGTCGAGACGACTTGGTGCTCGAAACGGGGAGACGTTGACATGAAACGAAGCGTGCTCGGCTTGGCCGGATTGCTCATGGCGGCGTGTGCCGTAGACCCCGCGGTCCTCGGCGAGGGTCCTCCGGACGCGGGCCCCCGGGGAGGGGGAGGGGGAGCGAAACCGCCCGATGAAACCGGCGGGACGGCGACCGCAGACACAGGGGGCACGAACGGGAATGACAAGGGTGGCGGTGACGCGCCACCCGAAGCAGGCGCGCCCGCAATGCCCCAGGCTAATCCGAGCGACGACGATTCCGGCGGCACTAGTGGCTTCGGCGGCAGTGGCAGCGGCGGATCTGGTGGCAAAGCCGGCACGACGGGCTCGGGTAGCACCGACGCGTGCGAATTCGAGGTCTCTACCGTGCTCAGTCCAAGGATTCCGACCGTAGGAATCGTCGAATGGGCCACCACCCTCGAAAACGTAACCAGCGCACGCATCGAGTTCGGCCTGACCGACAGCTACGGCATGACGGCGCCGGCTACCGCACTCGGGAGCGGCAACCGCACGCTCTTACTCGGCATGAAGCAGGCCCGGACCTACCACTATCGGATCAGCGCGAGCTCCGCTGTCGAGAGCTGCCAGAGCAGGGACTTCACGCTCGAGACGGGCGTGCTTCGTGGCGATCTGCAAAAGGTCGCCGTCAGCACCCACGACGCAGGGGCGCTAGCCGGCGGCTTCCTCGTCACCGGGCAATATGCTCCGACTGCGAGCATGGGGAGCGCGCCGGCGCTCATCATCGACGCCGACGGCGACGTCGTGTGGGAGTACTTCGCGTTCAACCAAGGCGTGACGGCTGCCCGCCAGAGCTATGACGGCCACTCGATGTGGATCAATAGCGCCAACGTGCCGTCGTCGGCGGCAAACGTCCATCGCGTCTCGATGGACGGCCTCGAGGACGAAGACCTGAGCGGTCCCTTCGCGGGCCAGAGCTATCAGCTCAGCGTGCTGCCCGACGAAACCGTTGCCTTCTACGCCTACTCCGACGACGGCAGCTACGACATCCATGAATACGACCCGAGCACGGGCAACGTCCGTACCGTCGTCAACACGGGTGATTTCGCGCCGGGCGACGGCCACTTGGACGCCATCGAATACTCCCCGGCCGACGACACCCTACTTTTGTCCAATCTCGATCAGAGCAGCATCACGAAGATCACGCGAACCGGCGAGGTCGTTTGGGTCCTCGGCGGAACGAACAGCACGTTCAGCGGGCCCGGCGCGACCTGGCAACATCAAACGGGCATCCAGCCACTGTCGCTCGACCGGATCCTGTTTTTCAACAACGGCGGGCCGGGTGGGACGGCGTCAGCGGTCATCGAGGTCGAGCTCGACCTCGACGAGCGAACTGCGGTTCCGCTCTGGAACTACGTTGACCCGGGCCTCAACAATCCCGTCATGGGGGACGTCCAGCGCCTCGACAACGGCAACACCATCGTGGCCTATTCGACGCGCGGCATCGTCCAGGAAGTGAGCCCCGCCGGCGAAGTCCTGCAGGAGCTAAAGTGGCCAACCGGGTACGCATTCGGCTACATCCAAAAGCGCGAATCGCTGTACGGTCCGCCGCCGCGCTGACTCTTTCGGGGCTTTGTTGCGGGCCGTCGCTTTTGGCGACGGCTCGCTCGTCGCCTCCGCGCTTCACCTCGGCGGAGGCGGAGGTGGAGGCGGAGGAACCGGGACTGGGGGCGGCGGCGCGCCGACGAGCGGAGGTGGCGGAGGCGGCTCCGGCTCGGCCATCTCGGGCGTCACGCAGCTCGACAGATCGAAGAAGATGAACTCGAGGGCCTTGATCTGCGGAGACATCGGCGTGTCACGGCATCCGCCGGGGTAGGGCGTAGCAGGTGTCGACGTGTCTCCGCCTTGCATCACGCCGTTTTCGGTGACCGGCGCGCCGACGTGCAGGTCGGTGTCCACGACGCGCCCGCACTGATCCTCGGCCGCAACTCCCAAGGGCGTGTTGAAGGTCATGTACTGGAGCGCGGGCTTGTCCATGTCGCTCGGGTTCGTCGCGACCGAGATCCAATCCTGCGACGGAGCGACCGCTGTCCTCATGGATGCGCGCGGTTGTGCGATCGAGAGCTGCCCGCGCGTGGACGACGCGCCGACGTTGACCAACCAATCCGCGAGCGCTGCGCCCTTGGGGAACGTCGTGTTGATGACGCCAATCGATGGGTCCGGCGGATTCATGCCCTCGGGAGCGAAATCCGCCGTCCCCTGAAACGCGGTCGAGCCGTGGTTCAGCCAGTAGTAGTGATAGTGCGTGAGGAACGCGCGCCCGCCGTTGTTGACGTAGTCCTCGAAGTTCCCGAGGTAGGCGTCCTTGGTTTCCCCCTGCTCGTCGCCCTCGCAGGAGTACATCACGATGTCGTACCCGCGCATTTTCATGGCGTCGGCCCAGAGGGTCGTGGCCGGAGTCAGGTCGCCGCCCGGCGTCATGCTGGTCGCTCCGGGGCCGCTCATGAACATCCCCATGCCGGTCGATGCCGTCCCGGCACCCGCGTAGAGGTGCACGCGTCCGGTCCCCGTGTCGGTCGTCACCTCCGCCCGATCGAGCCCGACGCGCGGAATGAGGCACTCGAGCGCGTCCGACCGGCCCGTCGTGATGGCGATGAGCGGGATGTGACCTTCCTGCTGGTTGCGCGGGAGACGCAAGAGCTGGGGATCGTCGACGGGGTTGTCGGCGCACCCCTGGACCTTCGGAAGCGTCACTTGCCGTCGCCAGCGCCCGACCTGCATGACGATGGGTATGTTCTCGCCGGTCGGAACCCCTTCGAGCTTGAAATGGCCCGACGCATCGGTGAGCGCCGTCGCGATCGGCGATCCCGACAAGTTCGCGAGGCACCGGTCACACGTCGCGCCCGTGGGGATCTCTTCGAGCGGCGCGTTCGGGACGTAGACCCAAACGTTGTAGAGGGGGTTCACGCCGGCAGGGTCGTACACGACGCCGGTCACCGTCGTCTTGATGTCGGGGCTTGCGCAGCTCTCGACGTCGCATTGGATGCCCGTGCAAGCGACGCCCAGCGAGCTCCCCGGGCAGACGCCCTGGATGCCGTCCCCGCCGCAGGCTTCACCGTTCGGGCACGCGCCGCAGTCGAGCGCACCTCCGCAGCCGTCACCCACGGTCCCGCAGTATTGGCCGACGGGCAGCTCGCATTTCATCGGAACGCAGGCGGGGTCGCCGCAAATGTTGGGGGTGCCCCTGCCGCCGCACGTCGCCGGAGCCGTGCAGTCCCCGCAGTCGAGCGCGCTGCCGCAGTCGTCGCCGATCACGCCGCAGTAGGAGGCTTCACCGGCGCTGCAGCTCGTCCGAGGCATGCACGTCGGTCCGCCCTTGCAGAGCCCGTGGTCGCAGACCCAATCATTGGGACACGCCGGGCACACCATGGTGCCCGTGCAGCCGTTGCCCACGGCGCCGCAGTACTGACCGCCGGGGGGCGTGCACGACAGCGGCTCGCACGTGTCCTGCATGCCCCCGTCGTTCACCATCACGACGGGCGGCGGACCAACGGGCTCGGTGCTCGAGCCTCCGGTCCCAGCTGCTACGCCCGAGCCCGCGGTAGGCGGACTACCTGCGGCTGCGGTCGAGCCGCCGACGGACCCGAGGCTTTGGCTGACTTGCGGCGGGGCGTTGGTGCAGCTCAATCCCCACGCCGCCGCGAGCACGAGAGCGAGCCAACGAACGCGTGAGTTTCGATTCCACATGACGCCGGATTCCGCCGACCGATCCAAGGTTCGAGACGCGAGTCGCGAACGAGTCCTTGGGGCGGCTTGGTGAGATGCCGCGCGCGGTCAGACTGTCGGGCAATCTACGCCCGACCCTGCGTGCGCGCGACCGAGAAGTTTGGCTCACCCCGTCGGCGGGTTTGCCGCAGACAGAAGATTGCGTCGCGCGAGGAACTGCAGCGGCTCAGCGCCGCAACGAAGCCAAGCGCGGCCGCGCTGAACCGCGATCATGGCCGCTACGCTTAGGCAATTCGGCCTACGAGGTGCGGTAGCGGTTTCATGGTCATTTCGTGCGACCTGGTCACTGCTGCAGCGTCACGACGGTTTCGGTGCCCGTGTAGGTCACGGTTTGGTCGGCGGCCGTCGTGACGTCGCCGCCGGCGCCGTGGTCCATCCCCACGATGACGACGTTGAACGTGCGACTCTCGAGCATGCCCTCGTAGCCGCCCTCGCGCGCGCCGATCGTCAGCTGGCGCTGGGCGTCGCTCCAGCGGAGGGTCACGGTCGCGTATTTGCCGTCCTCGTAGGCGTAGGTGTCGCCCGCGTCTTCGTAGAGCGTGAAGGTCGCGTCGGCTCCCGGATACACGCGGAGCTCGAGGGGATCGGCGCTCTCGGTGGCGTATTGGATGTTCGGTCCGAGCGGCACGATCGAGCCCGCGCGCACGAACAACGGGAGCCGGCTGAGCGGCGCGGGGAATGACGCCGTGCGCGCGCCTTCCTCTCGGGCGCCCGTCCAGAAGTCGTACCAGGTCCCGGCCGGCAGGTAGACGTTGCGGCTCGTCGCGCCCGGGCTCAGCACGGGATTCACGAGCAGCGCGGTCCCGAACATGAACTGGTCCTTGATGTCGAAGACGCTCTTGTCCTTCGGGTAATCGAAGACGAGGTGCCGCATGATCGTGTAACCCTCGCTCGTGACCTTCCACGCGAGCGAGTAGACGTACGGCATCAAGCGGTAGCGGAGCTGGTCGATGGCGAGCAGGTTCGCCTTGGTCGCGGCGCTCCACTGGTTGCCGTAGAGCTCCCTGCTGCCGCCGCCGTGGATGCGGAAGACCGGGCAGAACGCGCCGAACTGGAACCAGCGCGTGAAAAGCTCGTTGTTCGCGCTGGACGACCAGTCGAGGTCATGCCCCCAGTAGCCGCCGATGTCCGTCGTCCAATACGGCATGCCCGCGAGCGCATAGTTGAGGCCGCCGGGGAGCTGCTTCGCCAACGTCGGAAAATCGCTATCGATGTCGCCCGACCAAACCGCCGCGGCGTAGCGCTGCTGTCCGGCGAACCCGCTGCGCGAGAGGATGTAGACGCGCTTGTCCTTGGGTCCGAGCTTGCGCCAGCCCTCGTAGAGGCCCTTGTTGTGCTGCAGGGGGTAGGCGTTGACGAGGAGGGCGCCCTTGCCGAGCGCCGTGTCGGCGGCACGCACGTTCACGCTGTCCGGGTAGGCCTGTGGCTCGGTGTTGTCGGCCCAAATCGCGTCCCAGCCGTACTTGCCGAGCAGTCGATCGTTGATCTGCTGGAAGACCAACGTGCGAGCGTCTGCGTCGAACGTGTCGTAGAAGTGATGCGAGCCGCCGCTCGCGAAGAGGGCGCCGATGGCGTCGAGCGCCTTGTAATTGTCGAGCTCGCCGGCCTTTTTCTCGGAGCTCGCCGTCTGGTAGAGCGGCCAGACCGAGATCATCGTGTGGATGTTGGCGTCGTGCAGCTCCGTGAGCAGCGCGGCCGGATCCGGATAGCGCGACGCGTCCATGTAGTGCGAACCCCAGACATGGGGCGTCCAGTAGTCCCAGTCCTGCACGATGACGTCGACGGGGATCTTGGCGTTGCGGTACCCGTTCTTGACGTTCGAGAGCTCGGTGGCGCTGCCGTATTTGTCTTTGGACTGAAAGAGCCCGTAGGCCCAGCGGGGGAAGAGCGGCGCGCTGCCGGTCGCGGTTCGGTAAAGCGCGATCACGTGATCGAGGCTCGGACCGTAGAAGAAGTAATAGTCCACCCTGTCGCCCGCTTCCGACTGGTAGCGAAAGCGGGTGTTGCTCATGTCTCCGCCGTAGAAATCCGAGCTCGAGTAGTTGTCCCAGAAGACGCCGTACCCGCGATTCGAGACGAGCAGCGGCACGTTGATTTGCGTGTTGGCGTTGAGCAAGTGCTGGTTTTTGCCCTTGAGGTTCATCACGCTGTCTTGGTGCTGGCCGAGGCCGAACAGGGCTTCATCGGCGGGCGAGTCGAACGAGGTCTGAACCTTGTTCGTGGCCACGCCTTCGACCGTGGCGGGGGTCAGTGACTTCGCCGCCTCGGAGAGGATCGGTTGGTCGTCGACGGTCGCGTAGCTCACGAGTCCGCTCGCCGTGTCGACCTTCGCCTTGAGGCGCGCCGTGCCGAGCGTCACCGTTCCGCCCACCGCGGTGACACAGAAAGTCGGGGGCGCCCAAACCTTGTTGACCGATAGCGAGGGCGTCGTCGAAAACTGCGCGGCCGTCGTGTACTCGACGCGGACGACATCGTCGGCGCAGACCGCGAGTCGCAGTCGACCCGACGAGAGGGTGAACGTCACGCCGCCCTCGTCGACCACGAAGCTGCTTCCTGTCGCCGGCGGCTCGGGGCAGACCAGGGGGGATCCGCCCATCCCGCCCATCCCGGCCATGCCGACCGAGCCGGCGTTGGCGGCTTGTCCTGCAGCTCCTCCGCTCGTCGGGCCGCTGCCTCCCGAGGTCGTGCCTGCTCCGGGCGTCGCTCCCGCCGCTCCGCCGCGCGCGCTCGCGCCCGCACCGGAAAGGCCCGAGTCGCCGGCCGCGCCCGCCGAGCCCGCGTGCGTTGCGGCACCGGCTCCGGAGCTGTTTTCACCGCCGCGCCCAGAAGCGCCGCCCGGCGAGGTCCCGCCCGTCGCCGATCCGCCCGCGTCCTCTGCCGCGCTCCCGTTCGCCGAGCGACGGTCGTCGCCCGAAGAGCCACACGCGACGACGAGCAGGGTCGCGACCAGGGGTCCGAGACCGTCAGCTCCACGAATGCGCATGTCTCTTCTGTCGAGCGTGCGCCGAAGTTGTGACGAAAAGTGAGCTAGGGTCGCGCCGTGCCGACAGCACGGCTCCGTTTGCTCGTCTGCCTCGCTTGCATCGCCGCACCGGCGCAAGCGGAAGCACCAACTGAAGCGCAGCCGTTCACCGTCGCCCTCGAGTACACGGCACCCGCCACTTGTCCGAGCGACGGCGATCTCCGGAGCGTCGTCGCGCGCCGTCTCGGCTACGAACCGTTTCGCGAGGACGCGTCCGAGCGGGTCCTCGTCATCGTGATTCCCACCGCGAGCGGCATCGAAGGGCGCTTCCAATGGCTCGGGAGCACGGGCCATGCGTCGGGCGAGCAAAGCTTCCCGGCGGGACAGCGTGACTGCGCCGAGCTCGTTCGCACCATGGGTCTCGCCCTCGCCGTGCAGATCCACCTGCTCGCGACGGAGACCGAAACGAGCGCCGGCTTGCCGCCCACTGCGGGCGACGCCGCCTCCCCGACGGCAGCGAAACCCCCGCCGAGCAACGCCTCCTCGAGCCTTGCGCCGGCGCCTGCCGAGGGCGCGGCGCGCCCGTCCAACTCCGCGAAACTGCTGCCGTTCGTGGGTGCCGGCGTCGCGGCCGGCCTCGGCGTCGCCCCCACCGTCGTGCCCCTCGTTCGCGTTTTCGGCGGCGTCGCCTGGTCGCACGTCACGCTCGAGCTCGGAGGCGAGCTCAGCACGCGCTCGGTCGGCGAGCGCGACGACGGTGGCGGGTTCGCGCAACAACTCATGCTCGCGAGCTTCGCGGGGTGTGGCACGTACGCTCGAGCGAGCGCTTGTGCGCTCGCCAAGGTGGGCGCGGTGCGCGTTTCGGGGCGTGGCGTTGACGAGCCGCGGTCACCCGATGGGGTCGCCGTCGAGCTCGGTTTGCGTTTGGACTATCGCCAGCCGCTCGGCGCGTGGGGGTTCGTCGCGCCCAAGGCGTCGGTGCTCGGTAACCTCAACCGTTGGACGATCACGCTCGACGACCTTTCGGTGTGGCAAGCTCCGGCCGTGGGCGCGGACGTCGGCGTCGATGTCGGAGTGGTCTTCCAGTGAACCGCGCTCGGAACGTGTCACGCTTGGAGGACGCATGACCCCGCGGCCGTTCCGCACCGTGCTGACTGCCTCCGCGTGCTTCTGCGCCGTGGCTTGCGGTCAGACGCTCGACGCCGGCGCGACGCGCCCGCACGGCCTTTTGCCCGTGGACGAGCGCAACCCGGTCGTCCTGATGAATGACGGCTGGAGCGACAATTGGGCCGGCGAATACGCGGTGCTGCTCGCGAACGGCGGCGGGCCGAAGCTTGCGGGCATCGTCGTGAACGCCGCGGGCACCTGGAGCGACCTCGACGAGAACGTCACCGGCTGGCGCGCGCTCGTCGCAGCCGCGCGCGAGAGTGGGCTCTCCGGCATTCCCGATCCGATCGCGAGCATCAGCGACAAGCTCGTGCGCCCGGCGAGCGGCGTGATCGAGGACACTCTGCCGAATCGCTCCGAAGGCGCGCTCTTCATCCTGCGCGTCTCCTCCGAGCTCAGCCGGCCCTATCGGCCGCTCGTCGTCGCAACCGGCGGTCGGCTCACGGACGTCGCAGACGCGTACCTCATCGAGCCCGCGCTCGCCGAGCGGATTGTCGTCGTCTCGTCGCTGGGCGAGCTCTCGCAGTCCGGCGCGGCCATGGGCGTCCCGAACGGTGAAATGGATCCGTGGGCCGATGCCATCGTGAGCGCGCGGCTGCGCTACGTGCAGGTGAACGCTTACTACGATCAGCTCACGGAGGTGCCGGCGTCGCGGCTCGGGGAGCTGCCGTCGAACGCGCTCGGGGCCTTCATCGCGGCAAAGCAGCCCCAAGTGTACGATCTCGACGTCGCGGCGGACCAAGTGGCGGTCCTCGCTGCGGGATTTCCCGCCTTCGTCACCGCGGTCACGCGCGTGTCCGGCGACGGCAGCGTCTCGCCCGGAGCGACGGAGGGCCCCGAGCTCACGGCAAGCCGCGAAGGCCCGGCATGGCTCGTCACCGAGGGGGCGAGTGCCCTCGCCGTGGGTCATTTCTGGGAGCTGCTCCTCGATCGCCGGACGTACGCGCGCTGAGCGGGCCGGCACGACGCGAGCCTTTTTTTCCCGCGAGCGGCTCCAGGACGCGCCCTGGCCCGGGCGCGGACGATTTCGTTCAACAAATCCTCGGGCCGCGCCAGTGCACTAGTTGAAAGGTTGCATGGGGTACCTCCGCCTCGTTCGATCCGACCCGGCCGGCCCCGAGTCCGAGCCCGTGTCCGAGCACCCCTCCGTCCAGGTCTTCGACCGCGAGCTCGACTACGTGTTCCAGACCCTGCGGCGGCTGGGGGCGAGTGGCAGCGACGTCGAGGATCTCGCGCACGACGTATTCGTCGTCCTCTACCGAAACTGGCCCACTCTCGACACGGAGCGCCCGATCCGGCCGTACCTGTTCGGCGTTGCGTTTCGCATCGTGTGCGCACACCGGAGACGCCGTTCCCGCGAGACGCCGGAGCCGCATCCGGAGCCGGCAGGCGGCGGAACGACTCCGGAACGCGCGCTCGAGTCGAAGCAATCGGCGGATCTCTTACTCGCGGCGCTCGAGCACGTTCCGCTCGCGCGCCGCGCCGTGATCGTCATGCATGAGCTCGACGGAGTGCCCATGATCGAGGTGGCGAAGAGCCTTTCCATCAGTCGCTTCGGCGCGTACGCCCGCTGGCGAAAAGGTCGCAAGGAGCTCGAGTCGGCGCTGCGGCGGCTGGTTCGCGCGAGGCACCCATGAGCTCGAGACAAGCCGGTACCGCTCTCGACGTCGACGCCCTGCTCGAGCACGGCAAGGCGATCCCGCCCTGTTCGAGCGACGCGCGGGCTCGAGTGCTCGCGCGCGCCCGCTCCACCGTCGCTGCTCCGCCCCTGTATCGGCTCGAGCCGCTCCGCGAGCGACGGGTGCCGATACGTGTCGTCTATGCGGTCGCGCTCGTTGCGCTCGTCGCCGGCATCGCCGGAGCCGCCGTGGCGCTCAAGAGCGGGTTATCGCGGACTCCTGAGCGCGCTTTTATGGGCGATGGGTCGGACCGTGCGAGTGTGCCATCGGCTAAAGCCCCGCCTGCGCCGCCGTTGCAGCCCGTTGCTCCGCCACCCGCGGTGCCGGAGAGCGCACCGGCCGCTTCGAATGCCGCGCGACCGCAGCGCGCGCGGCGCACCGACGAGGCCGAGCTCGAGCTCTTGCGCGCGGCGCACAGCGCCTACCAATCCCGTCAATTCGCGAACGCGCTCGTTCTCGTGGGGGAACACGCACGCCGCTACCCGAACGGATTACTCGCCGAGGAGCGCGAGGCGCTGCGCGTGCGGAGCCTCGCGGGAGCGGGTCGCACGGAGGAAGCGCGTCGAGCGGCGGTAGCGTTCG
>DATMCL010000214.1:0-6359 GCA_035558375.1 Polyangiaceae bacterium | reverse complement strand
CCTGAAGCTCGCGCACGAGAGCGGCGTGCGCGTCACCATCGACTACGAGGGCCACGTGGACGGCGACTACGACGCGCGCACCGTCTGGAGCGGCTCGGGCACGGTCACGCGCGAAGGCCTCCTGCCTCCCGTGGGCACCCTCGACGTAACCACGAGCGCCGAGGTGGTCGACAACGACGTGTGCGGGCAGCCTGCCTCCGGAAACACGACCCTCACGGACGAAGCGGGCACCACCGTCGTCGTCACCTACGACGGCGACGTCGACTGCGACGAAGACCAAGCCGCGACGTACACCCTGAACGGCGCCTCCAAAGGCAAGCTCACGGGCATTGCCTGCACGACGAGCCCGGGCCGCACCGGCCCCGAAGCGGCGGCGCTTCTTGCGATCATGCTCTCGGTCGCCGGGCTCCGCGGGCGACGCCGTCGCGCGCAGTAACCATTCGCCATTTCGGCGCGCCGGCGCTACCTTTCGCCGCAAACTCGGTCAGGAGTGCGCTCGTGAAACCCATCGTCAAGCAGATCCTCGTGGGGGTAGGTGCCGTGGTCGGCCTCGCTGTCGTCGGCGTGGCGTCGTTCGTCGGATGGCATGCCCACGCTTTCGGCTCGAGCCTCGACAGGGTGTACGAGGTTCCGGTTCCGAGTCTTTCGCGGACGTCGGACCCCGTGGCGCTCGAGCGCGGCCATCACATCGCCGATGCGATCGCACCGTGCGCGGTCTCCGATTGCCACGGCCCCGATCTCGCGGGCGGCAAGGTGATCGAGGTCGGCCCGCTCGGCCGGTTCTCGGCACCGAACATCACGGCGGGCGGCCTCGGTGTCGCGTACTCGGACGGCGAGCTCGCGCGGCTCATCCGCCACGGCCTGAAGAAGGACGGACGCACCGTCCGCTTCATGCCCTCTCACGAGTTCAACTGGATTCCGGACGACGACATGACGGCCGTCATCTCGTGGGTGCGGACCATGCCCGCCGTCACGAAGCCGAACGGACCGTTCGAGATTGGGCTGCTCGCGAAGGTGCTCGACCGGATGAACATGATCCCGATCGATACCGCGCGCCGCATCAACCACGAGAAGGTGGAGCTCGCGCCGCCGGCCACGCCGACGGCCTCGTACGGGGCATTTTTGGCCCGATCGTGCACGGGCTGCCACGGCGATCACCTGTCGGGTGGCCCCATCCCCGGTGCGCCGCCCGAGATGGCAGTCCCGCTCAACCTTACCCCGCACGAGACGGGCCTCAAGGGCTGGACGTTCGAGGACTTGAAGAAAACGTTCGAGACCGGCATCGACAAGAAGGGCAAAAAGCTCGACCCGATGATGCCTGTGACGGCGCTCGCCAAGCTCAACGACACGGAGATGCACGCCCTGCACGCCTATCTCGCCTCGCTGCAGCCGTTGCCGTTCGGCGGTCGCTAGACGTCATCCGTCATGTCGTGGAGCGGGCCCGGCCTGGTTGGCTTTGCACGGGGCCAACGAGGATCCTAGGCTCGAGCGCCGTGAAGAATTCTCCTTCGAACACCACCATCTCGCGCCGCTCTCTCCTCGTGCACGGAGCCTCGGCGGTCGCGGCGCTCGGCGCCGCCGCGTGCAGCAAGGGCCCATCGAACTGCAACGACGTGAGCGGGCTCACTCCCGATCAGCAGGCCGCCCGCACGACGCTCGGCTACGAAGACGCGACCACCCAACCGGGTAAGACGTGCTCCAAGTGCGCCCAGTACGTGCCCGCTCCCAAGGTGAGCGACTGCGGCCACTGCAAAGTCCTCGCGGGCACCGTCCACCCGAACGGCTACTGCAAGGCTTTCACGGCCAAAACCTAGGACGCCCGCGCCGCCGCCAGCCGGGTCGCGCGCTCGTCGAGGATGCTGCGCACCTTCGCCGCAAGCTCCGCGGGGCGGTACGGCTTGCCGATGAAGTAGAGCCCAGCGTCGAGCACGCCCTGCTTGGCGATGATGTCCTCCCCGTAGCCGGAGCTGAACAGCACCGAGATACCGGGCTGAAGCGACGCCACGCGCGACGCGAGCTCCTTACCGTTCATGCGGGGCATGACGACGTCGGTCAAGAGGAGATCGATGCGATTCTGGTACTCGGGCAGGCGGCGGAGTGCCTCGTCGGCACTCGCGCACGGGATGACGTTGTAACCGAGCTCGTGCAGGGTGCAGGCCGCGAGATCGAGAACCAACGGCTCGTCCTCGACGAGTAGGATCGTCTCCGTGCCGCCGCGAGCACGCGACGACGCAGGCACCATGACCGGCTCGGAGGCACGGGCGGCGGCGCGATCCACGTCGACCATCGGCAAGAAGATGCGAAACGTCGAGCCCTCGCCCAGCGTGGAATCGACCGTGATGGTGCCGCCGTTCTGCTGCACGGCGCCGTAAACCGTCGCGAGGCCGAGACCGGTGCCGGCGCCCGTCTCCTTGGTCGTGAAGAAGGGCTCGAACAGCTTGGAGCGCACCACGTCGGACATGCCGCGGCCGTTGTCGCGCACGCTCAGCACCACGTACCGACCCGGCAGGGAGGGGCCGTCGGACCCGTCCGCCGGCGACGTCTCGAGGTTTCGCGTTTCCACCTCGATCTCGCCGTGGCCGGAGATCGCGTCGCGCGCGTTGACGATCAGATTGACCAGCACCTGCTCGAGCTGACCTGGATCGGCCTGCACGTGCCAGAGATCGGCGGCGCACGAGGTGCGGAGCGTGATGCTCTCTCCGATCAGCCGCTCGAGCATGCCCTTTACGCGCTCGATGAGCATGCTCAAGTTGACGGGACGCGGGTCGATGACCTGCTTGCGCCCGAACGCGAGGAGCTGGCGCGTTAGCGTGGCCGCGCTCTCGGCCGCCGCGCTCGCCCCTTCGAGGTAGCGAGCCAGGCGGGAATCCCTGGGGATCTGCTCTTCGGCCAGCGTGAGGTTGCCCATGATGCAGGTGAGCAGATTGTTGAAATCGTGCGCCACGCCGCCGGCGAGCCGCCCGATCGCCTCCATCTTCTGCGCTTGGCGGAGCTGCGCCGTGAGCTTGGCCTGCGTCTCCTTCGCGTTCTCGCGCTCAGTCACGTCGAAGCCGGTGCTCACGATGCCGACGATCGCGCCGTTGACGTCGCGCAACGGCTTGAGCCGATATTCGATCGAGCGCCCGACGCACACGTCCTGATACGTCGCCGGGTAGCCCGCGAGGGCGCGTAGATGGCACGCCAAAGGCTCGTAGCTCGGATCGCGCACGCCCCACATGTCGAGCAGACAGGTGCCCACGAGCTGTCCGGGCGCGAGCTTTAGTGCCTCGAGCCCCGCGCCCACCGACGAGGTGAACACGAAGTTGCGATCGACCGTGTAGACGAAGCCGGGCATGCTGTCGATCACGAGCGACAGGCGCTGTCGATCGTGGACACCACGCGCGCCGTCGGGCGGAGGGCCGTGCTCGGTCACCGTCGCATCGGAGGGCTGGGCCAACGTCAGACAGAGCTCATCGCGACCGGCGACGTGTGTGAGCTCGGCAATCGCCGCGCGCGGCGCGAGCGCTTCGAACCCCGCAATACCCACCAGGCCGCTCCAGCTCATGCCTGGCATGAACGAGCGCAGGTCCGGCATCTCGTGCGGATCGAGCGGGGCGAGCAGATCCGAGAACAAACGCTGCTTGGCGCGCGGGGCGCTCCAACCGGAGAGCAGCTCGATGGCCGAGCTCCACTCGGCGATCGAGCCGTCACGACGGATGAGCGCGCTCGCTGCACCGGGTTGAGCATCCCCCTCCCGAAAAACGACGGGTATGGACGCAACCATGGCGACCGAACCCTACCATCGATCGTCACGCCATGGTTCCTTTTGCGGGGCGCGTACCCGGGAGCGCGCGCCCGCGTGTTCTCGTGCTGGGGCAGCTTTCCATGTAGAGGAAGCGCCATTTTCTAGGGGTAGCGGCGACAGGGGGCGGGTTCTTGTAGAGTCCGCCCGGAGTGGACTCCGCCGCAGGTTCTCCCGCCATTCGCTGTCGCGGTCTCGTGAAGCGCTATGGCGACAAGGTCGCCGTCAACGGCGTGGATCTCGAGGTCGAAGCCGGTGAGTGTTTTGGCCTTCTCGGACCGAACGGCGCGGGCAAGACGACGACGGTCGAGATGATCGAGGGGCTCTACGAGCCCGACGCCGGACAGATCGAGCTCTTCGGGCTCGCGTGGAAGAAGGGCCACGACGGCGAGATCCGCGAACGCTTCGGCGTGCAGCTCCAGGAGACGCAGCTTGCCGACAAGCTCACGGTGGCCGAGGTGCTGCGGCTCTTCCGCTCCTTCTATCGCAAGGGGCGCAGCGTGGACGAGCTCATCGCGCTGCTCGCGCTCGAGGAGGAGCGGAATCGGTACTTCTCGCGACTCTCGGGCGGGCAGAAGCAGCGTGTTGCGGTGGGGTGCGCGCTCGTCGGCGACCCGGAGCTCTTGTTCTTGGACGAGCCGACGACGGGACTCGACCCGCGCGCACGAAAATCCCTGTGGACGATCGTCGAGCGTTACCGCGAAGAGGGCAGAAGCGTACTCCTCACGACCCACTACATGGAAGAAGCCGCCGCCCTCTGTGATCGTGTAGCCGTGATGGACCAAGGGAAGATCATCGCGCTCGGCACGCCACGCTCCCTCGTCGACAGCCTCGGGATGGTGCAGTTCGTCGAGTTCGAGGTGGCGCGTCCGCTCGAGCAGGCGCCGCTCGCCGCGCTGCCGAGCGTCGCGTCGCTCGTGAACCGCGGGCAGCACTACCGGTTGCGCGTCGATCGCACTCTCGCCGCCCTCACCTCCGTGCTCGAGGAGCTCGAGCGCCAAGACGTGCAGCCCATCGGCCTCAGCACGCATCAAGCCACGCTCGACGACGTGTTCCTGCACCTCACGGGACGCGCGCTAGAGCAGCAGTCGACGGAGGGCGCATGAGCGAGCCGAGTCCGCTGGCCGAGCTCGTGAAAGCCCGAATCCGCGAGTTCATGCGCGAGCCGGGGTACGTGTTCTGGGTGTTCGGCTTTCCGGTACTGCTCGCGGTCGGCCTCGGCATCGCTTTCCGGGAGAGGCCGCCCGAAGCGCCGCGCGTGGCCGTCGTCGCCGAATCCGAGCCCGCGCGCACCGCCGCGCTGTTCTCGGCCGGGACGCGCGTGATCGCCGAGCGCCTGCCGCGCGCCCAAGCCGAGCGCGCGCTCGCGCGCACCAAAGTAGACCTGCTCGTCGACCCGCAGGCGGACGGCGTGCTCTTGCGCTTCGACCCCGCGCAGGAGCGGTCGCGCCTGGCGCGCGCGGTCGTGGAGGACGTGCTCGAGCGGGGCGCCGGCCGCCGCGACGTGCTCCGCGTCCGCGAAGAGACGGTCTCGGAAATCGGGTCACGCTACGTCGACTTCCTGATGCCGGGCCTCATCGGGCTGAACCTGATGGGGAGCAGCATGTGGGGCATCGGCTTCAACCTGGTGCTCGCGAGGAAGCGGCGTCTGCTGCGGCGCTACGCCGTGACGCCCATGCACCGCACGCACTTCCTGCTCGCGTACTTCTTCTCGCGCAGCATCTTCCTCGCGCTCGAGCTCGGGCTGCTCATCGGCTTCGGCAAGCTCTTCTTCGGCACGCACATCCGCGGCAGCGTGCTCGACGTCGTGGCCCTCGGCATCGTCGGGGCCGCGTCGTTCGCCGCCATCAGCCTGATCGTCGGGTCGCGGCTCGACAACACCGAGGTGGCGAACGGCTGGATGAATTTCGTGATGCTGCCGATGTGGATCCTGTCGGGCTCGTTTTTCTCGTACGAGCGCTTTCCGGAGTGGCTCAGGCTGCCGATCCGACTGCTGCCGCTCACGGCCGTGAACGACGCGTTGCGCGCCGTGTACAACGACGGGGCGTCACTCCTCGGGGTCGGCTTCGAGCTCGGGGTGCTCGTTGCATGGGGCGCGGCGGGGTTCATGATCGCCCTCAAGGCCTTCCGCTGGCAGTGAGCCGATGTCCGAAGCACCCCCGCCCCCTACCGACGCTCCCGACGATCCGCCCGACCGCGGCGCCGCGATCCGCGACGGCCTCCGCTGCCTCCAGCTCTCGGGCTCGGTTTTCCTGCGCGCGCATCTGAGCGCGCCGTGGGCGTACGTGTCGCGGGACGCGGCGACGATTCAGCAAATGCTCAGGTCGCGGGGCGAGCGCATCATCGTGTTCCACGTCATCACCGAGGGCAGCTGCCGCGTCAGCATCGCCGGCGGCGCGAGCGTGGATCTCGTCGCAGGTGACGTCGCGATCTTGCCCTTCGCCGACCAGCACGTGATGGGCGACCCGTCGCTCGACGGCGCCGTGCCGCTCATGGAGATCTTGCCGGACCCCGCGAACACGCCGGTGCTCGAGTACGGCGGCGGGGGCCCGGTCATGAGCATGGTCTGCGGCTACCT
>DATMCL010000213.1:0-2088 GCA_035558375.1 Polyangiaceae bacterium | reverse complement strand
CGAGTCGCGCCCAGTCGTGGTACTTCGGCGGGTTCAGCCCATTGACGATGACATCGACCCCGCGAGCGGCCTGAGCCAGGTCCTCCCGCTGCCGGTCCCACCGCTTCACGTGCCAGCCGGCCCGGCGGAACGCCTCCTCGCTGTAGCGGCCGATTTTGCCCGAAGCGCCGAGGATCAGAACGGTTTGAGTCATGGTCGAGGTCCTTTCCGTCGTTGTTGCCCCCTCAACATGCGGGACCGCGCGCGGCTCTGGAATTGCCGAAGTTCGCAGACCGGGTATGCGTTCCTGAATGGCCGGCGGAACGTCCCTCGATTGGTCCCTGGTGCAGGCATTTCTGGCCGTCTCCGAGGTTGGGAGCCTATCGGCCGCGGCGCGTGTCCTCGGCTCGAGCCAGCCGACGGTGGGCCGCCAAATCCACGCCATGGAGGAGCAGCTCGGGGCCGAGCTGTTTCAGCGCCACGACAAGGGGCTCACCCTCACCGAGACGGGGGAGGCCATGCTGCCGCCCGCCCGCGCCATGCGGCAGGCGATCCACGAGATCGAGCTCCGCGCCGCGGGCAAGGCCGAAACGCTCGAAGGCGCGGTTCGCATCACGTCGAGCGTCGTGGTCGGCACCGAGCACCTCCCGCGCATCGTCGCGCGCATCCGACGCGAAGAGCCGCGCATCGAAATCGAGCTGCACGTGAGCGACGAGACCTCGAACCTGCACTTTCGCGAAGCCGACATCGCCGTGCGCCTGTACCGCCCCACGCAGCTCGACCTCGTGACGCAGCACCTCGGCGATCTTCGCTTCGCGGCATTCGCGGCCAAGAGCTACGTCGAGCGCCGCGGGCTCCCGCGCCGTCCCGAGGATCTGCTCGCGCACGACGTCGTCGGGATGGATCGCGAGACGGCCATCCTCGAAGGCTTTCGGCAGGCGGGCTTCCCGGTCGAGCGTGAATGGTTCAAGGTGCGCGCCGACAATCCGATCGCGTATTGGCAACTGGTTCGTGCCGGCGCGGGAATCGGCTTTGGCCAGGTGCTCGTCGGCGCGCGCGATCCCGAGCTCGTCGAGATACCCCTCGGACTCGATCTGCCGACATATCCCGTGTGGCTCACCGCGCACGAGGCCGTGCGTCACGCGCCGCGCGTGGCGCGCGTGTGGGAGCTGCTCGCCGAGGAATTGCGAGCAACGCTCGCTCGCTAGCATGCGCCTTGCCCGGTCCGGCGCTGCGTAACATCCTAGGTGGATCATGCTCGCTTCCTTGCGTTCCTCCGCTTCGACGCGCTTCGCTTGGCTCGCCGCGTGCGTTGTCAGCGTCACCGCCCCTGCCTGCTCCTCCGACGATGATGCCAGCGGAACGGGCGGCTCCGACAGCGGGGGAATGGCGTCGACGGCCGGCAAAGGTAGCGGCGGCTCGACGAGCGGTCGCGGCGGGACGGGTGGCGCGGCGGGCCACGCCGGAAAGGGAGGTTCGGGAGGCACCGGCGGCACCGGCACGACGACGACCGGACGCGCCGCCTGCACCGCGCCCGCCACCTACCGGAACTTGTTCGTCGAGGTGCTCGGCAAGAGCCAGTCCGAGGTCGACACCAAGCTCAAGGCTCTGGTCCAGCAGCTCTTCCATGGCACCGGCGAGCAGCCCATCTATTACGAGATGAACGGCGACGAAGCGTACGTCACCGACATCGCGAACAACGACATCCGCAGCGAAGGCCAGTCCTACGGCATGACCATTGCCGTGCTGATGGATATGAAGCCCGAGTTCGACAAACTCTGGAAGTTTGCGGCGACGCGCATGCGCCAGTCGACCGGCCTCTTCGCATGGCAGCTCAACACCGATGGCAGTGTGAAGTCGAAGTATGCGGCCCCCGACGGCGAGGAGTACTTCGCGACGGCGCTCATGGTCGCGTCGCGACGCTGGGGCGACGATACGGGAACGAACTACGGCAACGAAGCGAAGGCCGTCATGAAGGCCATGCTGAACGCGGGCGATTTCAACAAGAACCCGGCCGTCGTCACCTTCGGCCCCGGCAATGCCTACAGCGACGCTTCCTACGTTTTGCCGCTCTTCTACTCGGAGTGGGCGTGCTTCGACACGGCGAAT
>DATMCL010000212.1:0-9469 GCA_035558375.1 Polyangiaceae bacterium | reverse complement strand
CTGATCGCGACGGGCGCGCGCCTGATCGAAGCGGATCCACGGCTCCTCACGGGCGAGCTGTATCCGCCCACGCCGGGCGGTGTCTCGCTGCGCACGTTCGATCCAGAGCCGGATCAGCCGCCGACCAAGGCCGTGATCGCGTCCGCCGAAACGCTGGCGTACGCGGTCGCCACCGGCACCGTGGGCGATCCCCGCTCCTTCAAGCGACCGGTGCGCGTGACGGTGCCGCGCACGCTGCCGACGGATGACGTCCTCATCGTGCGCAAGACGAAGGGCAAGGGGAAAGAGGGCGAGGGCTCGCGCGCGGCGCCGCTCGAAGCGCCTCCCGCTCACGGCTGGCGCAGCGCGCAGACATTGCCCGTGGTCGCGCGGCGCGAGCGACCCGACCAGCCGAGCGCGCTCGTGCTCGGCACGCTCGACGACGTGCGTTGGGTGGCGCGCCGCGCACCCGAGCTCTCCGGCTCGGTGCGCGCGGTGATCGCGCAGCACATCCCGGCCGGCGTCGTGGCGCTGCTTGCCGGCACCGGCATCCTCGCGCTGCGCGCCGATCCCGACACCTTCAAAACGCTCCAGGGCCAGACACAGCTCGGCATCCCCGCCCCCTCGGAATGGGACGGCAAGAGCACGATCAGCGCCTCGGCAGGCGGTAAGGCGGTCGAGCTCACGTTCCTTGCCGTCGGCGCCGAGCGCGAGTGGACGGCTGCGGGCAGCGCGCGAACGCTGACGGTCGCAGCGGCTCCGAAGCGCTAGACCGAACGAGCGGAGGCGCGATGGCGAGCGCGACGCGGCTCTTGCTCTTCGCGCCGGGCGCCGGTGCTCCGAGCTCGTCCTCGTGGATGCAGGCCGAGAAGCGGCGACTCGAAGCGCTCGGACGGGTCGTCACCTTCGACTACCCCTACCTGCTCGAAGGGCGCAAATCGCCCGATCGCGCCCCGGTGCTGATCGCGGCGCACGAGGCCGCGCTCGAGCGCGCGAGCCAGGGACACACGGGCAAGCGCGTGCTCGTCGGCAAGAGCATGGGCGGGCGCATGGGCTGCCACGTCGCGGTGAAGCTCGCCGCCAAGCCCGACGCGCTCGTCTGCCTCGGCTATCCGCTCGTCGGACAGCGCGGCGACGTGCGGGACGCCGTGCTCCTCGAGCTCGAGACGCCCGTGCTCTTCGTGCAGGGCACGCGCGACAAGCTGTGCCCGCTCGAGCGGCTCGAGTCGGTGCGGAAGAGCATGCGCGCCCCCAACGTGCTCTACGTCGTCGAAGGCGGCGACCACTCGCTCGCCGTCGGCAAGCGCGATCTCGCCGCGCGCGGCCTGACACAGGCGGCGATAGACGCGGACGTCACGCAGGCGATCGCCGGGTTTCTCGACGAGCACGCATAACGCTCGGCGCTCGCACGCCATGCTAAGAGCGTCCGGTGCTCGGCTTCGGATCCTTTGCTTCGTGGGCGCTCGCCTCGGCGATCGTGATGACCGGCGCCGCGTTGCAGGGCAGCGCGGGCTTCGGCTTCGCGCTGCTGTCGTCGCCGATCCTCGCGCTCGTCGACGCTCGGCTCGTGCCCGGACCGCTGATCATCGCCGTGACGCTGCTCTTGAGCCTCACCGCCTGGCGCGAGCGAAACGCCGTGGACGCGCGGGGCCTCGGCTGGGTGCTCGCGGGACGCGTGCCGGGCACCATTGCGGCGGCCTACGTGCTGACGTCGGTCGGCGATCGCACGCTCACCGTCGGGCTCGGCGTGCTCGTGCTGCTCGCCGTCGGGATCTCGCTCGGCAGCGTGCGGCTCGCGCGCACCCCGCCGCTCTTGGCGTTCGCCGGCTTCATCTCGGGCCTGATGGGCACGACCGCGGCGCTCGGTGGTCCCGCCGTCGCCGTGCTGTATCAGCACGAGCGCGGACCCCTCGTGCGCGCGACGCTCGCCACGTACTTTCTCATCGGGGCCATGATGTCGATGGTCGCGCTCGTGCTCGTCGGCCGCCTCGGGGAGCGGGAAGCGCTCTTGGCGCTCGGGCTCCTGCCGGGCATTGCGCTCGGCTTCGTCTTATCGCGCTGGACTTCGCGTTGGCTGGACGCGGGCTACACGCGGATCGCGGTGCTGCTGATCGCCGGGCTCGCCGGGCTGAGCTCGGTTTTGCACGGCCTTTTCTGAAATGAGGTAGGGTGAGCGGCCGTGGCGCCCTCCCCTCGCTCGGCCCTCGTTACCCTGGCCGCTACGGCCTTTCTCGCGTGCCTCGCCGCGCCCTGCCGCGCCGCGGAATCCGGCGGCGACGAAGCGAAGGCTGAGAAGACCGAAAAGGGCGACGACGAAGCGAAGAAGGACGACGCCAAGTCCAAGGACCAGACCTTCGGCCATGCGGGGCAGCTCGGGCTGCGCGCCGGCATCGTGCTCGGCTATCGCATGGTGCTCCGCTACGACAACTCTCCGTATTGCGCCGAGCCGAAGCCCACGACGACCCCCACCAACCAGCAGAAGTTCTGTGGCTATGGCGCGCCCCTGTCCGTCGATGTGGGGCTGAGCTTCGGCGTCTTCGACTTCTTCGAGCCATTCGCGTGGGCACGGTTTGGCTTGAGCGCCGACGATCACTCGGACACGAACCCACTCGTGATGGTGGGTGCGGGCGCGCGCCTCTACACGATGAGCGACGCCGCCTTCAAAATCTTCATCGAGCCCGCCGTCGCAATCGAGCTCGAGGACGGCCAGGGCACGGCCGCGTGGCAGACGATCGATCCCGTCTACAAGAAGGACCTCGTGTTCCATCTCGCGGCTGGCCCGCAGATCGACATTCACCCGAACTTCGGCTTGTACGCGACGGGCGGCCTGACGGTGGGCGTCGTGCGCGCGCTCGCAGCGTCACTCGACCTGCACATCGGGCTTCAAGCACGCTACCCATGACGGACGCGCGGCCATTTCGCGTGCTCGGCGTCCAGCAGATCGCCGTGGGCGGCGCCGATCGCCGGCGTTTGCGCGCGCTCTGGGTCGATCTGCTCGGCATCACGCCGCTCGGCACGTTCCAGAGCGACGGCGAGAACGTCGACGAAGAGATCTTGCGCGTCGGTGAAGGCGAGCACGCCGTCGAGCTGGATCTCATGCAGCCGCTCCGCCCCGGCGAACGCCCGCGCGTCGATGAGCCGCCCCTGCATCACGTGGGCCTTTGGATCGACGATCTCGCGGCCGCGCACGCCTGGCTCTCGGCGCGCGGCGTGCGCTTCGCGCCAGGCGGGATCCGCCGGGGCGCGGCGGGCCACGACGTCTGCTTCATTCATCCGAAGGGCAGCGCGGAGTCACCCCAAGGCGGCGAGGGCGTGCTGATCGAGCTCGTGCAGGCGCCGCGCTCGGGCTGAACCCGCCCGCTTGCTAGCCGAGGCGCTCGATGAGCTTGCGGGCCGCCTCGCGCGGCGTGAGCTTTTTTTCGAGCACGAGCGCGCCGAGGCGCCGTCGCTCGGCGACGAGCTCGGGCGCGCCCAGACGCTCGCGCAGCGTGCGCTCGACTTCGGCGTCGAGGGCTCGCACCTCGCCCTCCGCCCGGCGCCGCTCGAGCTCGCCACTCGCGCGCGCTCTAGCAACGTGCGCTTCGATCGCCGACCAAAGGGGCGCGATCCCGGATTCCTCGCGCGCGCTCACGGTGCCCACCCCACGCTCCCCCATCGCTGACCGCGCACGCGGAGCGAGTCCGAGCGCCGCCGTGAGCTCCGAGGCCGCTTGCTCCGCGGCCGCGCGGTTCTCGCCGTCCGCCTTGTTGACGACGACGAGATCGGCGAGCTCGAGGACGCCGCGTTTCATGCCTTGAAGCTCGTCACCGGCGCCGGCGATCAGCACGAGCAGCAGACAATCGACGTTATCCCACACCGCGTGATCGCCCTGCCCGGTTCCGAGGGTCTCGACGATCACCACCGAGTAGCCCGCGGCCTCGCACAGGAGCAGGGATTCGTGCGTCCGGCGCCCCACGCCGCCCAGAGCACCGCGCGAAGGGCTCGGCCGAACGAAGCTCGCGGGCTCGGCCGCGAGCCGGCTCATGCGCGTCTTGTCTCCGAGAATGCTGCCGCCACCGATCGGGCTCGAGGGATCGATGGCCAGCACCGCGACCCGCTCCCCGTGTGCGATCGCGTGGCGTCCGAGCGCGTCGATGAGCGTGCTCTTGCCGGCACCGGGCGGCCCGCTCACGCCGAGCCGCAAGCTCCGGCCCGTGCGCGGGAGCACCGCGGCGAGCAGCGCCTCCGAAAGTGAACCATCCTCCGCGCGCTCGCTCTCGACGAGCGTGATCGCGCGGGCGAGCGCGCGCCGATCGCCCGCTGCGAGCGCCGCCGCGAGGGCGACGGAATCGTCGCCAACCTCAGCCATGCGGGGAGGCCGCCGAGCCCGGCTCCAGCAGATCGAGGAGCCGCTCGGCCATATCGACGATGCGATCCCCCGGGCCGAACACCGCGGCGACGCCGGCCAGCGTCAGCGCGTCGCGGTCGCGCGGCGGAATGATGCCCCCGCACACGACGCGGATGTCGCCGCCGCCCGCGGCGCTCAATGCGGCGAAGAGCTCCGGCACGAGCCCCACGTGCGCGCCCGCCTGCGACGAGATCCCGATCACGTGCACGTCGCTCTCGATGGCTTGCCGTGCGACCTCCTCCGGCGTCGTGAAGAGCGGCCCGAGATCGACGTCGAACCCCGCGTCGGCGAGTCCGGACGCAACGACCTTCTGCCCGCGATCGTGCCCATCTTGTCCGAGCTTGGCGATCAAGATGCGCGGTCTGCGACCGGTGCGCGTTGCAAAAGCCTCGACGCGCGCCTTCTGCGCCTGCCACGCCGCGTCGTCGCCGAGCTCCGTTTCGTACACGCCGCCGAGGACTCCTACCCTAGCTTCGTAGCGACCGAACACGTCGGCAAGCGCCTCGCTGATCTCGCCGACCGTGGCGCGCGCGCGCACGGCGACGATCGACAGCTCGAGCAGATTTTGGCCGCTCTGGGCGCCCGCGCGGAGCCCGTCGAGGGCGTTCGCGACGCGCGCCCCGTCGCGGCCCGCGCGCAGCGTCGCAAGGCGCACGGCCTGGGCTTCGCGCACCTCCGTGGGGTCGACGAAGCGCACCTCCACGGGCTCCTCGCGCTCCGGGCGGTAGGCGTTGACACCGATCACGACGTCCTCCCCGCGGTCGATGCGCGCCTGGCGCCGCGCGGCGGCCGCCTCGATGCGGCGGCGCGGCAGCCCGGACTCGATGGCGCGCGCCATTCCGCCCTGCGCCTCGACCTCCTCGAGCACGGCGCGGGCGCGCGCCGCAAGCTCCCGCGTCAGGCTCTCGACGAAGTACGAGCCCCCGAGCGGATCGACCACGTCCGTGATGCCGGTTTCGTGCGCGAGGATGAGCTGCGTCGCGCGCGCGACGCGCGCCGCGGCGTCGCTCGGCAGGGCGAGCGCCTCGTCGTAAGCGTTCGTGTGCAGGCTTTGGGTGCCGCCGAGCACGGCCGACAGGGCCTCGATCGTCGTGCGGACGACGTTGTTGAGCGGCTCCTGCGCCGCGAGGCTCACCCCCGACGTCTGACAGTGCGTCCGGAGCACGAGTGAGCGCGGGTCCTTCGGCGCGAAGCGCTCGCGAAGCAGCGTCGCCCACAGGAAGCGCGCGGCGCGGAGCTTCGCAATTTCCACGAAAAACCCTTGCCCGATGCCGAAGAAGAACGACAGGCGCGGGGCGAACGCGTCGATGTCGAGGCCACGCGCGAGCCCGGCGCGCACGTACTCGAGACCGTCGGCGAGCGTGTAGCCAAGCTCGAGCTCCGCCGTCGCACCGGCTTCCTGCATGTGATAGCCGGAGATCGAGAGCGAGTTGAAGCGCGGCGCGGTTCGCGAGAGGTGCTCGATCACGTCCGCGACGATGCGAAGCGAGGGCTCGGGCGGGTACACGAACGTGTTCCGCACCAAGAACTCCTTCAAGATATCGTTCTGGATCGTCCCCTGCAGGGCAGTCGCCGGAACGCCTTGCTCCTCTGCCGCGACGATGAACGCCGAAAGCACGGGCAGCACTGCGCCGTTCATCGTCATCGAGACGCTGGCCTTGTCGAGCGGAATGCCGGCAAAGAGCCGCTTCATGTCCTCGACCGAATCGATCGCGACGCCCGCCTTGCCCACGTCTCCGCGCACGCGCGGGTGATCGCTGTCGTAGCCGCGGTGGGTGGCAAGGTCGAAGGCGACGCTGAGGCCCGTCTGCCCCTCGGCGAGCGCCTGACGGTAGAAAGCGTTGCTCGCCTCCGCCGTGGAGAAGCCGGCATACTGGCGAATCGTCCACGGCCGCTTCGCGTACATCGTCGCGCGAGCACCACGAACGAACGGAAATTCGCCCGGAACGCTGTCCTCACCCGGCGCGCCGGCGGCGTCTCCGGCGACGTAGAGCGGCGTGAGCGCGATGCCCTCGGGTAGCTCGGTGTCGAGCGAGCTCGGCTCGGCGCCGAGCTCGGCGCGAGCTATCTCACGCCAGCGCTCACGCGGATCGGAGCTCGACATGCCGGCTCATCCGCCACGCTTGCGGTTCATGAGGATGCGCTCGAGCGCTGCGCCCGCTTGAGAGGCGAGAGCATCGCAGCGGCGCGTCGCATCCAGGCTGCCCCCGAGCGCCGAAGGCTCGCAGAGCGCCACCAGGCTCGGGTGGCCCGACGCGCTCACCGCGACGACGTACATCTCTTCCTCCGTGTTGCCGAACAGCAAGCGCAACGCGTCGTGGGGCGGGGTGTGCGGCAGCGCGCCGAGATAGAACCCGGCCCGCGTCGCGGTCTGCACGACGCTCGGCTGCGACGCGGGGATCTGGATCTGCCGAACAGCCACTTGCGAAAGCTCCGGACTGCCCGCGCGGCCGACGTAGGCGTTCGAACGGACCGCGAGGACGACGGCTTGCGCCGGCGCGAGCCCGAGCAACAAAGCAGCCACCACGTCGTCCGGCGTGCGCGTGCGATCGAACGTCGCGCGCACCTCCTCGAGCGGGAGGAGCGGCTCGTGTGCGGCGGGCGCGGGTTCGGCGGCGGGCGCGGGCGCAGCGGAGGAAGCGGGGGCGGGGCTTGGCGTGGCGGCCGCACCAGGCGCGGGCTTCGGGCGCGACAAGCTCAGGACCGGCTCCGAAGCGGGCGGCGCGTCAGCGGGTTCTACCTCGTCCGGTCCGATGGGCCTCTCCGAGGTTCGCGTCGGTTCGGCGGCGCGCGCTGCCAGCGAAGGTCGCGACAGGTCGCCGCTCGTTACCTTGCGCACGAGGGGCAGCGGGGGACCGCTCGGCGTGCGTGGCGTTCCGGCACTCGACAGGGCCGTCTGCAGGACCTCGGGCTCGGCTCGCAACAGCCGAACCTTCGAGCCCAGGTGGAACTCGAGCTCGCTTGCGACGTGCGGGTCGATCGGATCGAGAACCGCGACGTCGACCCGACCGGTGCGAGCGTCACGCCTCACGGGGACGACGCCCAGTCGGTCCGCGAGGCCCGGCGGCAGCAGGGCGAGCTGCTCTGCTTCGGGCCGCACCATCTCGATCGAGGGCGCTTCCATGCGGGCGAGCTCGCGATCAAAGCGTGCTTTTAGGCCTTCCGTGCTCTCGGCCAGCGCGCGCGCCACGGATTGCCCTGCGCCGAGAGCTCGGCTCAGGGCGTCCTCGACCTCTGCCTCCGAGGCCCCCACTCGCAGAAGGAGGCGCACGACTTCGACGGACACCGGAGCGAGCCTACCCGTGAACGCTACGCCCGTCAGCGGCGGAACTGGAAGACGACCTCGGTCTGACGCAGGAGGCCAAGCTCGTCACGCGCCGCCCGCTCGACGTACGCCGGATCCTCCTTCACGCGCGCGACTTCGGCGCGTAGGCGGTCGATCTCGCGCGAGAGCCGGGCGACCTCCTCGTCGGCGCGGGCGCGTTCCTGACGCAGTGCACCTAGGCGGGCCAAACCGCTGGGTGAAAAGATCATGATGGGAACGGCAATCGCCGCTCCGGCTGTCACGACCAGGGGCAGGACACGCTGGGCGAGCTGCGACAGGGACTGCACGGCAAGGCCACCCTCTCACGCCGGGCGTCGCCTGGCCAAGGGACCGGAGCGGAGGAATTTTGGGGCTTTCCGGCGGGTGGCGGGCTACGTTTTTGGCGTGCGCCCGGCGGCCGGTCGGGCGAATTGCCCGGCCTGAGCCCGGGCTCGGGACACCCTCAGCCATGATCGAGACGGACCTTCTGCGCGCCGAGCTCGAGCGCTCTTTCGAGCTCGAAGAACTTCTGCATATCAGCCGCGATCTGCTGGGACTGGATCCCGAGCGGGTCGGAGGCACCACAGCGAAGGCATCCTTCGCGGGGGCGCTCGCCGAGCATTGCGCCGAGCAGGACGCGGTCGAAGCGCTCTGCGATGCAGTTCTCGCGCTGCGGCAGGACGCCAACGCGGAGCTCTTCCGCATCCGGAGCACCGGCGTCACGCACAAAGACGAGTTACCGGTGAACTGGAACTTCGGCCATTTCACTTTGGTGCGAAAGCTCGGAGAGGGGCGCTCGGCGATCGTGTACGCGGCCACGCGCGACGGCGTCGAGTACCGCCTGCGCATCCTGCGTCACGAAGCCGCACGGGACCGGCGCGGCCTGCATCGCTTCCTGACCGTGAATCGCCTGATCGCGGAGATTGAGCACGAATTCCTGCCGCAACGTCTCGAAGCCGGGACCGTCGACGGACGGCATTACGTCGCGCACGAGCTGCTCGAGGGCGAGACGCTCGCTGCGCGCGTCGGTCGCATGGGGCCGCTCCACTCGAACGATGCGCGACCGCTCTTGCGCGCGATCCTCGAGGCGCTCAACGCGCTGCACGACCGTCGCATCGCGCACGGCGATCTGCGACTCGAGAACGTCGTGTCGTTGCGCACGCAGCAAGGTGCGCTGCGCGTCGTCTTGCTCGACGCCGGCGCCGATCGGTTGCGCGCGCGTCCTCGACCGGGAGCTGGCCGCAGTGATCTCTACTCGACGATGGCGTCCCCGTGGACGGCGTCGCCGGAGCAGATTCGCGGGCTCGACGCCGATCCGCGCAGCGACGTGTACTCGTTCGGCGCGCTGGCGTACGAGCTCGTGACCGGTCGCCCGCCGTTCGGGCAGGGCTCGGCGCTCGACGCGGCATTCGGCCATTTGAGCCGCGATCCGGCCCTCCCGAGCACGCTCGCCCCGAAGGGCTTCGTGCCGAACGACATGGACGAGCTCATCGAGCGGCTGCTCGAGAAGGATCCCGACAAGCGCCCGCCGAACGCAGGCGCCGTGCTCACGATCCTCGACCAAGCGCAGCGTGTGATGAGCATCGCGCCGCCGATGTCGGGCGAGGAAGTCGACGCTCTGCTCGAGCGCTTCAAAGCGGAGCCCTCGAACGAGAGCTGCGCCATGCAACTCGAATCGGCGGCCGAAGGTGCGCCCGAGCGCGTCGCCGGCGCCTTCGTCGACGCGGCGCGGGCGCTCGGGCCCGACGCGCTCGCGACGAGGAAGGACCTTTTGTTCCGCGCGGCGCGCATCCACGCCG
>DATMCL010000211.1:0-5916 GCA_035558375.1 Polyangiaceae bacterium | reverse complement strand
GCAGGCGAACGGCGGCTCGATGTCGGGCGCGAGGCTCGTCTCGTCGAGCAGCGCCTCGGCGACGAGCAGCCGCTCGCGTTCGCCGAGCTGCACGGTGCCGCTCTCGGCGTCGATACCGACCACGTACGCGCGGCGCCCAAGGGCCACGCCGAGGCTCTTTCGCTGCCCAAGCGTGAAGCCGTGGATGCCGGCGTGGGTGCCGACGGGGCGACCGCTGTCGTCCACGATGGGACCCGGACGCAGGCGCTCCCCGGCGCGCTCGGCGACGAACGCGTCGTAGCGCCCGTTCGGGACGAAGCAGAGCTCTTGGCTTTCGCCTTTGTCGGCGCCGGGCAGCGCCAGCGCGTGACCTTGCGCGCGCACGGTGGCCTTGTCGAGCTCGCCGAGCGGAAAGACCAGGCGCGACAGAGTCGCCTGGTCGAGCATGTGCAAGAAATAGCTCTGATCCTTCTGCCGATCGCGTGCGCGATGGAGCTCGAAGCGCTCCCCCTGCCGCTCGATGCGCGCATAGTGACCGGTCGCGACGCGATCGCAGCCGAGCTCGGTCGCGAGGCGCATCAGCTCGGGCAGCTTCACGCCCCGGTTGCAGCGCACGCACGGGCTCGGCGTCGTCCCGCCAACGTATGCGTCGACGAACGGGTCCACCACCGTGTCCCGGAAAAGCGCGCGTCTGTCGAACGCATAGTGCGGAAACCCAAGCCGATCGGCGACCCGCCGCGCGTCGTGAATGTCCTCCGGCGCACAGCACCGCCCCCGCACGCTGCCGTCGTCCGGGTAATCCCAAAGGTGCAGCGTCACCCCCACGACCTCGTCCCCCGCCGCCTGAAGACGCGCTGCCGCCACCGAGGAATCCACTCCTCCACTCATGGCTACCAGGGTCCGCATCGCCCCAGGATTAGCAGATCGGAGGGAAAGGGCCCCTGCCCCTCCGTGTCGGCCCCTACTTCTTCCTTACGAACGTGAACGCGAACGCCTCCGCGTCCGGATTCGGCCCTTCTCCCCAGGTCGCCGTCAGCACGAAGTAGTCCTTCCCCTGCACGAAGATCTCGCCGCGCTTCTGCGTCTTGTCGGGGCACACCGTTCGGTAGTGAATCAGCGTGCTGTCCGGCTTCTCGACCATGGCGAAGAGCTTCATCTTCGGTCCGCATTTGCCGAGCATCTTCGTCCCGATGCGCACGAACGCCTTCTGGTCGAACTTCTTCTCTTCCGGTGGCGGCGGACCGAGCGTGATCTCGTAGCTCGCGTTCCCGGACTTGGCCGACCAGATCTTGAGCCCGCCCTCGCTCTTGGTCTCGACGTTCGGGGGCATCGCGACGGAGAAGCCTTCTTCCTTCGACTCGTAGCGCGTCCAGCCGTCCGGGATCTCCTTGGGCGGGCCGAGATCTTCGGGCGCGACGCCCGTGGCGATGCACTTCTCCGCGGCGCGGAAGGGCTTCGCGCAGCTGATCGAGATCACGTTCGAGCACACCGAGAACTCGGGGTTCTGCTCCGTGCAGGCGAGCGCGGCGCGCACGGCGGGCTCGCACACCTCGGGCGCGCCACCGTAGCGGCTGCAGTAGTTCTGCTTGCAGCCCTTCACCTTCTCGGGGGAGCACTTCGCCGTCTGCGCGTCGCACATCTTCTCGCAGAGCTGCGAGATGGGCGGAGGCGGAGGGGCAGCGGGCGGCGTCGCCGGGGCGGCACTCGCCGCAGCGTTCGACGGCGCGTCGGCGGAGGCAGCGGGCGCGGGCTCGCTCGAAGCCGCGGGGGCGGGAGCTGCCTCCGCGGACGCGGGACTCGAGGAAGCTGGCTGCGTTTGCCCTCCGCAGGCCGGAATCGCGGCTGCGACGAGGACGCTCCACGGCGAGAAAGCGAGTCTCGACATGCCTTTTCGAGTATCGGGCAGTGGCTTCGAGGTCAAGCTTTGGGCTCCTTCAGCTTGTCGGTGAGCCGCTTGATCGCCCGCGTGTGGAGCCGGCTCGCCCAGCTCTTGCTGAGGCCGAGCTCGGCGGCCACGTGATCGAAGCGCTCGCCCTCGAGGTAATGCCGGCGCACGAGCGCCTGCTCTTCCGCCGGCAGCTCCCCGATCGCGCGCCGCACGACCTCGAGCAGCTCGGCGCGCCCGAGCGCTTCCTCCGGGGTCGCGTTGGTCGCGACGGGCACGCGCTCGCCCTCGTCGCCGTAAGCCGTCGTCGAGAGCAGACCGACGGCGACCGCGGTCGCCATGGCAGCCAAATGCTCACCGAGAGCGCGCTCCGCATCCGCCGCCGTCGAGCCGGGGGGCGCCGGCGCGAGCGCATCCTCGTACGCGCCCTCGCTCGTGCGATTGGCCGCCGAGAGGCCGTTCAGTCGCTCGTGGGCGCGGCGTGGCAGCCGTGCGCTCTGGCGGATCCCGTCGATGATCGCGCCGCGAATGCGGAAGCTCGCGTAGCCGCGGAAGGGGACGCCACGGGCCGGGTCGAACTTGCGCGCCGCGTCGAGCAGGCCCTCGCGGCCGTAGCTCACCAAATCGGCAAGCTCCGCGTGCGGCCCCACCTCTCGGGCGATCCGGCGCGCCATCGCCTCGACCAGATCCAGACCGGACTCGAAGCGGGCAAGCTCCTCCGACGCTTCCGGCACGAAATTCTCCGTGGGTGGACTCTAATCGAACTTGGGGTGGGAAGGCGTGGCATAGTCCGAAGATGGCGCGCTGGGGCCGATTCGCGGCCGTCTACGCCGGCATGGCGCTGTTCGCGACGATTCTCGGATTCGCGCTGCGCGGAGCCCCGCCGTTCAGCATGCCCGCGTGGCTCCCGCTGCGGCCGCCGCGCGACGTGCTCTACAGCGTGGGGCTCGGGGCGTGCTTCGGCGCGCTCGTCGCCGTCGCGACGCGCTTCTCGGTGCCGCGCTTCGCCTGGGCCAAGAACCTGCACCGCGAGCTGCGTCCGCTGACGCGCGGCCTGAGCGGCTTCGGCATCATCGGGCTCGCAGCCACGAGCGCTCTCGGCGAGGAGCTCCTCTTCCGCGGGCTCCTGCAGCCGTGGCTCGGCCTCTGGTTTCAGGCGCTCCTGTTCGGTGTCCTACATCAGCTCACCGGGCCCAGTCGTTGGGTGTGGGCAACGTGGGCAACCCTCGTCGGACTCGCGCTCGGGGCGATCTTCGCGCTCACGGGGTCGGTGGTCGGACCCTTCGTCGCGCACGCGCTCATCAACGGGCTCAACCTGAGCTACCTCCGCTCCCACGACACCGAGCCACAAAAGGGGCTCGGCGGCCTGCTCGGCTCACGCGGTTAGCACCCGCGAAGCGGATTTCGAGATCAGCTCGAGCGCGAGTTTCTCGCGAACGCGGCGGAAGGTGTTACGCTTCAGACGCTCGCGGTCCGCCGGTCGCGCCCACCCCGAATGGCCCAGATCGAATCGAACTCGCCCGAGGATCGCCCGCGCGTGCTCGTCGTCGACGACGAGAAATTCATCCGCGACATCATCGCCGACTTCCTCGGGATGGAGGGCTACATCGTGCGCACCGCCGAGGACGGCTCGAGCGCGGTGAACGAGCTCGAGCGCGCGCGCTACGACATGGTCATCAGCGACCTCAAGATGCCGCGCATGGGCGGCCTCGATCTCTTGAAAGAGGTCTCGAAGACCCATCCGGACACGCTGACGGTGATCATGACCGGCTTCGGCACGGTCGAGACGGCCATCGACGCGATGAAGCGCGGCGCCTACGACTACATCCTGAAGCCGTTCAAGGTGGAGGAGGTCGTGCACATCGTGCAGCGCGGCCTCGAGAAGCGGCGCCTCACGGCGGAAAATCTGCGACTGCGCGAGGCACTGTCGCTCTACAAGGTCAGCGAGGCGATCGCGGCGAGCCTGTCGCTCGACGAGGTGATGGCGACGCTCACCGACGGCGCGCTCTCCGAGGTGCGCGCCGACACGGTCGCGACCTGGCTCGACGACGGCGAGGGCGGGTTTTTCCAACGCAGCATCGTCGCGTCGCCGACCATGCCGCAGGGCGAAGAGCTCGGCCTGCTCGATCGGACGATCATCGCCGAGCGCCTGAAGAGCGGGGCACCCGTCGTCGAGCACGGCGCGCGCGCCAGGGAGCTCTTTGCCGAGCACCCGGGCCGGCAGGTTTCGAGCGTCGCCGTCGTGCCGCTCAAGATGCGCGATCGCCTGATGGGCTGGATCGCCGTGATCTCACTCACCGCGAGCCGCCGCTTCGACGAGGGTCAGCGCAAGCTCCTCAGCATCATCGCCTCGCGCGCGGCCGCCGCCATCGAGAACGCGCGCCTCTACGAGGATCTGCAGGCGACCTTCCAGCAGACGATCCAGAGCCTCGCCCGCACCATCGACAAGATGGACCACTACACGGCGGGCCACTCGGAGCGCGTCGCGCGTTACGCCGTCGCGCTCGCGCGCTGGGTCGGCTTGCCGGAAGCGGAGATCGAGATCGTGCGCCACTCCGCGTTGATGCACGACATCGGCAAGATCGGCTGCGTGATGAACCTGAACAAGCCGGGCAAGCTCACGCTCGACGAGTACGACGTGTTCAAGCGCCACCCGGTCTACGGGCGCGAGATTCTCGACCCCGTGCGCTTCCTCGCGCCCGTGGTGCCCGGCGTCTACCTGCACCACGAGCGCTGGGACGGCCGCGGCTACCCGCTCGGTCTCGCCAAGGGCGACATTCCGCTCATCGCGCGCATCATCTCCGTCGCCGACACCTACGACGCCATGACGAGCGATCGGTCCTACCGTCGCGCGTTGCCGCACGACGTGACCGTGAGCGAAATCGAGCGCTGCTCCGGCTCGCAGTTCGACCCGGATATCGCCGGCACGTTCGTCGAGCGCATCGAGGAGCAGCGCGAGCAGGCGCGCGACTCCGGCGAGCAAATCCCGGAGTAAGCTCGGTCCCGAATGTCCCGAACGCTGCGCGGCGTCTGGCTCGGCCGGCGCCCGTACTCCGAAGTCGTCGCCCTGCAGGAGCGCCTGCTCGCGGAGCGCCAGGCGGGGCGCGGGGAAGACACGGTGCTCCTGCTCGAGCACCCGCCTGTCGTCACGCTCGGACGCGGCGCGAAGCCGGAGCACCTGCTCGCCACGCCCGAAACGCTCGCCGAGCTCGGCATCGTGCTCGAGCAGACGAGCCGCGGCGGCGACGTGACCCTGCATGCGCCGGGCCAGCTCGTCGCCTACCCGATCGTCGATCTCAACCCGGATCGACGGGACGTGCGGCGCTTCGTGCAGGCGCTCACCGAGACGATGCGGCGCCTGGTCGCCGAGCTCGGCGTCGCCACCGGGACCCACCCGAAGCACGTCGGGCTATGGGCGGATCGCGCCGAGCCGCGGAAGTTCGAGGGCGCGAGCACGGCGACCGATCTCGTGAAGCTCGGCGCCATCGGCGTGCGCATCTCGCGCTGGGTGACGATGCACGGCTTCGCGCTGAACCTCGTGAACGATCTCGCGCTTTACGGCGTGATCGTGCCGTGCGGCATCCGCGAGCACGGTGTGGCTTCGGTGGCCTCACTCGGCGGCCGCGCCGTCACGCCCGAAGCGCTCGCGCCGCGCGCGCTCGAGATCCTCGCCGCCGTCACCGAAGCGCGCGTGACGGCTTTCGAGCGTCGCTGATAGAGGCAGGCGACTCTGAGGTGTACCAACCATTCGCGGTCACATTTCTGCTGAGGCAAAAATGCGCGGCGAGGCAGGCTGACGTAACCATTTGAATTTACGTAAAGATAGGCAAGGATCAATCAGAAAAGCAATATTGGAACCATCGTTGCAGGCTGGTTCCTTTATAAATGATCACTATATTATAAACGTCCGATGAGGTTCCCGAAGCTCCCACCGAAGCTGCAAATTGAAAAGCTGAAGGTCGGGAAGATCATGAACCACATCTCCCCGACACTACCGGATGGCCGTTACCTCCACTGGCACGACCTCCGCTGGAGACCGCCGCCCGAGGGGC
>DATMCL010000210.1:0-21310 GCA_035558375.1 Polyangiaceae bacterium | reverse complement strand
ATGAAGTTTGCTCCCACCAACAGGCTCCGTTTCTTCGAGGAACGCGGTTGGCACAAGCTCACCGCTCCCAGCCTTGCTCGCGGATGAGCATTTCAATCCGGAGGCGAATGTCGTCGCGAATCTCGCGCACACGCTCGATCGGCTTGCCCTTCGGGTCTTCGAGCGGCCAGTCGTCGCGCACGACCCACGGAGGCGCTACGGGACACGCTTCGCCGCATCCCATCGTCACGAGACGACGGGCGTCGGCAATCAAGGCCTCCGTGAGGAGCTGGGGCTTCGCTCGCGAGAGATCGACGCCGACTTCCTGCATCGCGGAGAGAACCTCCGGATGCACGCGCTCTCCAGGCTCTGTGCCTGCGGAGAGCGCCCGTGCCTTCGAGGGGTCGGCGACCTCGTTGAACCAGGCGGCTGCCATCTGCGAGCGGCCGGCATTGTGAACGCACGCGAAGATGACGTTGGTCATGCGGCCTCCTGAGGTTGTTCCGCTTCGGCTCGGTCGACTGCTGGGATCGATGGCCGAGCTCTTGGAAACAGCCAGGCAAACGTCGTGGTCGCGGCGGCCGCACCGGCAACCTCCGCCACGATGAACCAGGGTGCGTCCGCCGGGCGGATGCCGGCGAAGGTGTTGCTCGCGGCACGCGCGAGGGTGACCGCCGGGTTTGCGAAGGAGGTGGACGAGGTGAACCAATAGGCAGACGTGATGTAAGCGCCGACCGCGAACGGCACCGCGCTCGGGCGCGACCGAACGCACCCCCAGATGGTCGCGAGCAGACCGAACGTCGCCACGAATTCGCTCACGAGCTGACTCGCGCCGGAACGCACGTGCCCCGACGCCGAGAAGAGCGGCTCTCCGAACATCACGTGCGCAATCGCCACGCCGGCGAACGCTCCCACGACCTGCGCGACGATGTACCGGGGCACGTCACGCCAGGCGAGCCCGCCCTGACTCGCGTCAGCGATCGTAACGACTGGATTGAAGTGCGCGCCCGAGACGGGGCCGAACGTCAAAATCAGCGCGACGAGCCCGGCACCCGTAGCGAGCGTGTTGGCGAGGAGCGCGATCGCGACGTTACCCCCGGCGAGGCGTTCACCCATGATGCCGGAGCCAATGACGACGGCGAGCAAGAACGCCGTACCAAGCCCTTCGGCGACGACACGTCGAGCCAGTGTTCTAGTCATGGTGGTTCCCCGAGTCAGCAGCAGCTGGACTTGCCGCGCTTGCAGCAGTCCTCCCAGAGGTAGTCGGTGAGCACGCGGAGCGCGGAGTAGTCGGCGGTGTAGTAATGGAACGTTCCCTGCGACCGGCTGTTCAAGAGTCCCGCGTCGAGGAGCCGCTTCAGATGGTGGCTGAGCGTCGAGGCGGGGAGGTCCAGTCGCGTTTGGATGTCTCCCGCCGGAGCTCCCTCATCGCCGGCTTGAACCACGAAGCGGAGAATCGCCAGCCGCACGGGGTGGCCGAGCGCGCCGAGCTGCTCGGCGTGGCGGTCGAGCTTCGAGGCCATGGAATTCTTCTAATAAACTCGAAGTAGTGGCGCAAGGCGCTTATTCGACTATTCTCGAAGAAGTCACATTCCGTTCGGTACGGCTGCGTCCTTTCGGAAGGGTCACCGTCCTTAGGGGTGGAGGCACGATGGACACCCAAGAAAACGACGAAGTACGAGCTCAGGTACGCACCGCCTACGCGAAGGTCGCTCGCGGCCAGGACGGCTGCTCGGTCGGCTGCTGCGGAACGCAGGGCAGCGGGAGCCTGACGCTCGGTTATACGGAAGATGAGCTCTCGAGCGTTCCGGAGGGCGCAGACCTCGGACTCGGTTGTGGCAACCCACAAGCTATCGCGGCTCTGCGACCGGGCGAGACCGTTCTCGACCTCGGCAGTGGGGCCGGCTTCGACTGCTTCCTCGCAGCCAAGCGCGTTGGACGCACGGGACGAGTCATCGGCGTGGACATGACGCCGGAGATGGTGACGAAAGCTCGGGACAACGCGCGGCGCGTCGAGGCGACGAACGTGGACTTCCGGCTCGGCGAGATCGAGCACTTGCCCGTGCTCGACGCCTCGGTCGACGCCATCCTCTCGAACTGCGTGATCAACCTGTCGCCCGACAAGGCCGCAGTCTTTCGCGAGGCATTCCGAGTGCTGAAGCCCGGCGGGAGGCTCGCCATCTCCGACGTGATCGCGACGAAACCGATGCCCGACGAGCTCGCGAAGAGCCTCGAGGCCTACACGGGCTGCGTCGCCGGAGCGGCAACCGAAGAAACGCTGCGTCGCCTGCTCGCCGAAGCCGGGTTCGAGGACGTGAGCATCAGCATTCGGCCGGGAAGCGGGGCGATCATGGAACAATGCATGCCCGGCTCGGCGGACTACGTCGCATCGGCGACGATCGAAGGGCGCAAGCAGGGCAGTGCCAGCGAGAGTTGCTGCGGCCCGTCTTGCTGCGCGCCGGGGAGCACGAGCGCGTGATTCCGAGCGCGGCTCGCGGTGCGTGGCGGGAGATCGAGGCCCGGCTTCGTCCCTACGTCGCGCGCCGCGTGCCGCTCCCGGACGTGGACGACGTGCTGCAGGACACGTTCGTGCGCGTGCATCGAGGTCTGGCTGACCTCAGTGCCGAGGAAACGTTCGGGGCCTGGGTGTATCGCGTCGCAGCAAGCGCTATCACCGACCACCGGCGAAAGCGTGCTCGACACCCTCTCGTTTCGGGTGCTTCGAGCGCGGAGCCGGCCGAGTTGGTCGAGGCATCATCCGACGAAGACCTCGAAGCGGACCTGGCTGAGTGTGTGGCGCTGTTCGTCGCCCGCCTGCCCTCTCCCTACCGTGAAGCAGTCACGCTCACCGAGCTCCAGGGGCTGACGCAGAAGCAGGCCGCCGAGATGGTCGGCGTGTCGCTCTCGGGCATGAAGTCGCGCGTCCAGCGCGGCCGTGAGCGCATTCGCCACATGTTCGAGGAATGCTGCGAGGTGGCGGTCGATTGCCGCGGCCACGTCACCGGCTGCACGCCGAGGAGCCTCGACGTGGTGCCCGAGGATTGCAGAGACGCCGCCGTATCCTGGGCTACTCGACGGCCGACCTAGCCGTCGTCGTCGCGCTCTTGCCACCGAAACAGGCCGCTCTACTCGTTGCACCCCATCGCCGGCGCGTACACCGGGCCCCAGGCGCAGAGATGGTTCTCATCGCACTGCATGCCACCGGCACAACGCTGGTAGCCGGGTAGCGAGCGGCAGTCTTCCCCGGCACCAGGGAACGGAACGCAGTGCCGGCGGCCCGAGTTAGTGCTGTCCTGCACGCACCCGTCGTTCAGGCCACAGACGAGAACGCTGTCCTCGAAAGTGCCGCATTCGGCGCCGGTGGCGACTTCCTCGTAGCGAACGCAGACGTTGCTATCCGTACAGGCCGATTGGCTCCCGCAACGGAGGAGGCCCTGGTCGTCGTAGCAGTCCTCGCCGTCCCGCCCTTTCAAGGTGCATTCGCCGTCGATGCACGCAAGGTATCCATCCGGGCGGATGCCCGCATTGCAGGTGCGCTCCCCGCCGCAAGGGTCGCCCTCCTCGCCGTGAGGCCGACATTCGCCGTTCACGCAGTCGAACAGGCCGTCGCAGTCGTAGATCCAGTTCTCGCAGGCGTCTAGAGCTTCGGCGAGGGTCGGCGCTTCTGCGCACGTGCCGCACGAGCCGAAGTCGCTCGTGCAGTAACCACTCGCGCATTGATGACTCGACGCACACGACGAGCCGGCCTCGAGCGTGCCTCGAGCGACCTCGCAAGCAAGAGGAGCGTCGCAGCTTGCGCCTTCCTGCTTCCTGGCGCACTCCTCGAGGGCTTCGTCCGGCGCAACGACTCCGGGCATCCGCGTCCAAGCGCAGGTCTGCTCGAAGCGGGCTTCACAGCCGTCCAAGGTGTCGCCCGGGATGTACTCGTAGCAACTCGCCAGCCAGGTGCAGTACGTGCTCGCCCACGCTGCGCAGCCCGGCGACGCGGACGCGCTCGGCACGCTCCCTTCGCCGCCCGCGTTGCCACTGCCGCCTTCGTCGCTACCGCCGCCTTCGTTACTGCGGCCGGCATCGTTGCCACCGCCGCCTATGCCGCCACCGCCGCTCCCGGACGTGCCTGATGACCCGCCGGAGCCCGGGGTACCGTGCCCTTCGCCTTTGATCGAACGCGGCCGCGCAGGGCCGCACGCGACTGCGCCAACGACGCTCGCGACAAGCAGCCACGCAAGACCGCCAACACGTCGACTCCCCGGATCCATTGCCGCACGCATGAAGCCTCCACCAAGCAAGGCCTTCAGCATACCGCAATCACGCCGCGACGCAGGCTCGCGCGTCCCAGCGACTCGGCGAGCCGCCTAGCTGTTGGCCCCGTGATCGGTCTTGGCTAAAGCTTTCCGCGATCGAGCCCCCTGGGGTTTCCTGAACCTCGACTCGGCAAGTCGGAATTCCTTGGCGACGCGCTCGACCGCGACCTCACGCGCTTCGGTGGAGCCCTTCACGCAGCCGAAGGCTCCCACGGCCAGCGCGAGCTTCGCGGCCACGGTCGGCGCGGCGCGCTGCCCTTCCCACTTTCGGCCGAGCTCCCGCTTGATCATTTCGTCGGTGAGCTGTGCGAAGGCTGCGTCGGCGCGCGCCAGCGACGTGCGAACCGCATCTGCCCCGGTGGCTTCATAGGTGACCTTCCCGCCGCCTGCGCCCGGCTCCACCTTGGGCCGTCCGTACGCGCGAATCGTGAGCCGCTCACCGACGAGACGCCCCTCGTCCGCCTGGGCCAGCCGAACGAGCTCCTCCATCACCAGGCAGAGGTTCGCGTCGTGACTGGTGGTGAAAGGCGTGAGCGCTTGTTCGACCCAACTCGCGTGCTCGGGCGAAGGATCCACGACGGCGAGCACCGCCTGCTGCATCAGCAGGTACGCGTTCCACTGCTCGGGTGTCGGGCTGTCGCCAGGGCCCAGGCTGACGCCGGTCAGCGCCTTGAACGCCGCGCCAATCGACTCGAGATTTTGAACGACGCCGGGACCTACCGCCAAAACCCGGAGTATCTCGGGCTCTCGCCCTGCCGGCTTCGATACGGGCTTCGAGCCGTTCTTCGGTCTGCTCGGTCGCATCGGCCGCGAGCGTACCTTTTGCGCCTAAGGCAGGCTAGCGATTAGGTCTTTCTGGAATTTCTGGGTCTCGACCGAACAGTTTCGGGGGCCCTCCTTGTCATACCGATCAGGAGGTTACCCAATGGAAAACCTGGAATCGATGGCTCGCGCCTACCTGGGCGCGGTTGGAAACAAGGATCTGGGTCAGGTCGAGCAGCTGCTCGCGCCCGACATAGCGTTTGCGGGGCCGGCGATGAAGCTGTCGGGGGCACGCGACGTGCTCGCGGCCTTGAGGCGGATTGGCGCGGTTCACGTGCGCAACGACATCCAGCGCGTCTTCGTGGACGGGAACGAAGCGTGCGTGATTTACGACTTCGTCACGGATACGATCGGCAGCGTGGCGACGATCGAGTGGTTGCGGTTCGAGGGTGGTCGCATCCGAGACATCAAGCTCTATTACGATCAGGTGCCGTGGCAGAAGCTGAGAGAGGAGCTATCGCGGCGCGCCGCGCAGTCGGCGCACTGAGCGACGGGTGCTCGGATGACGGACCTTCGCGAGCGTTTGGCGACGTTTCGACCGGACATCTTGCGGCACTGCTACCGCATGCTCGGGTCCTTCGCCGATGCGGAGGACGTGGCGCAAGAGGCGCTTCTGAACGCGTGGAACGCTCGCGAAAGTCAGCACGGTGAGGTGCCCGTCGAGCACTGGCTCTATCGCATCGCGACCAACGCCTGCTTGAACGAGCTCGCGCGGCGCAAGCGTCGAAGCTTGCCGGCGAGCGAGCGGGAGCCGGCGACCGTCACGGAGCCGCTCGAGGAGAGCGATGCTCGGGAATGGCTGACGCCGGCCCCGGACGCCGCTTTGTTCGGCTCGCCGCCGCGTGCGCTCGAGACGCGAGAAAGCGTGGCGCTCGCATTCTTGGCTCTGCTCCAGCGCCTGCCCCCGCGACAGCGCGCAGTCCTGCTGCTGAAGGACGTGGTCGGCTGGCAAGCGGAGGAGATCGCGCAAGCGTTGTCGCTGTCGCTCGCTTCGGTCAATAGCGCCCTCCACCGAGCGCGGCGAACCATCGCTTCGCGTCCGGTGGAGCCCGGGTCGGATCCTCCGCCCGAGGCGCTACGCGCTTACGTCCGCTGCTGGGAAGCTCACGACGTAGATTCGCTGGTCGCGCTCCTGAAGGAGGATGTCGTCTTCTCGATGCCGCCGCACGCCACCTGGTTTCGCGGTGCTGCCGACGTGGAGCGTTTCCTTCACAGTCCGCGCTTCACGCAGCATTGGGCGGCGGGGTTCCGGGTCGTCACGACGCGAGCGAACGGCCAGGTGGCGCTTGCATTCTATCGGCGGACAGAAGTCGACTACCGGCCGAGCTCGGTGCAGCTCGTGCGTTGGGTGGACGGGCGGGTCACGGAGATCGTCAGCTTCATCGGGCCCGAATTCCATCGGGGGTTCGGGCTGCCGGACCACATCGAAGCGCCTCCGCCGGCCGCGGGTTGAGCCAACCGGCTGCTGTCGGGGCTCATACCGACATGCTCCGCGCTACCGTGGTTCGGTATTCACGCTTCATCTGGCTATCCTTGGCGGTCGGCGCGACGGCGTGCGGTGATGACGATGCGGGGAATCACGGCGCAGGCGCCGGTGGGAAGAGCGCCGGGAATAGCGGCGCAGGCGGCGCTACGACGAGCGGCAAGGCAGGCGCGTTCAGCAATGCGTCAGGAGGTCTAGCCGCCGGGACTTCCGGGAATGCGAACGCGGGAGCAAGCGGGACGACGGCAGGCGCAGCCGGAACGACGGGAAACGCCGGCGTAGCAGGCACCCCGGGCATTGCGGGCGGCGCGGGAGCAGCAAGCGCAGGCAAGGCCGCGAGCGGCGGAGCTCCGGGTGGCGGAAAGAGCGGCACGGGGACCGACGCCGGCATGGCTGGTGACGATGTCGGCGCGGGGGCGCCCAGCAGCGGAGGCTCGAATGCTGGCGCGAGTGGCGGGAGCCTCGTGGCACCCGTGTTCGATGGGGAGAGCGGTTACGTGGAGATCCCCGACGCAGACATCTTCTCGGAGCCCACGACCGGCGAGCTCTCGGTGGAAGCTTGGATGCGGCCCGATTCGCTCGACATGCCGAACCGCGAGAGCTCGGGTTACGTGCACTGGATGGGCAAGGGAGTCTCCGGTCAGCACGAGTGGGTCTCGCGCATGTATCAGCAGGGCAACGACGAAGACCGCGCCAATCGCATCAGCTTTTATTCGTTCAACCTGTCGGGCGGCCTCGGCGCGGGGAGCTACTTCCAGGACGACGTGCGGGTCGGCGAATGGATCCACTACGTCGGCACCTTCGACGACGAGCGCACGACCATCTACAAGAACGGCGAAGAGCGCGACTCGGATCTCCTCTCCGGCTACGACATCACGCCCGAGAACGGTACCGCGCCCGTGCGCCTCGCCACGCGCGATCGCAACAGCTACTTCCAGGGCGCTATTGCTCGCGTGGCGATCTACTCCACGCGCTTGAGCGAAAGCCGCATCGCCGCGCACTACGCAGCCGCCGGCTCCGGCTACGACGCCGTCATCCTCGCCGAGCCGTCACTCGTCGCCTACTACCGGCTCGACGAGACCTCGGGCACGACAGCGAAGGACGCGAAGGGCGAGCACGACGGGGCGTACCACGGCGGCGTCGAGCTCGGAGCGGCGGACTGGCCCAATCCGTAGTCGGATCAGAGCGCTAGTGTGGAGCAACCCCTCCACTTGCAGGAAATGCACATACGTCGCCGCGGTCTCGGCTCGCGCCTGGGCGTCGCTCGGCCGCAAAGGCTGCGCAAATTGCCGAGCCTACGGAAAAACGGTGGTGTCATTGGATTCGAGAAAGCACGCCGCCGACCCCTCTTCTTCCCACTGCATTTCCCGAGCGATCTGCTATATTACTGGGGAGATACTCCATGATCTCCTTAACGATCGCTGGGCGCTCCAAACCACTGCAGACCCTGCTTTTGACCCTCGTGGGCGGCGCGGCCTGCGCGACCCAAGAGACCCTCCCCTTCGAGGACGACGATCATACGGTGGGCGGCGCGATGAGCTCCGGCGGCGCCGGCGCCCACGGTGGTGGGTCAGCCGGAACGACGGCCGGGGGGCATGCGGGGGGCGCCTCCAACACGGGCGGGAGCGTTTCGAATGGCGGCGCCGGAATGGGCGGCACTCAAGCCGCCGGCGGGAGTGGCGCTGGCGGAGCGGCGAACGGCGGCACGGGCGGTAGCGCGGGCGGTGCCGCCGGGCTTGGTGCCGGCGGTGCCGGCAGCACGGGCGGGACGGGCGGCACGACTACGGCCGGCACGGGCGCGGGTGGCCGCGGCGGCGCCGGGATCGGCGGCGCAGGTCGAAGCAACGGCGGCGCGGGAGCAGGCGGCACGGGAACCGCGGGCAGCGGGACGGCTGGAAGCGGGACGGCCGGAACTGGCACGGCTGGCGCACCGAGCACGACGCTCGACTGCTCTGCGGTCCCTGCGATGCCCACCGGCGGAACCGTGCACAACGGCAACAGTCAGGGCGGCAGCAACAATCTCGCCTGGCAGATCTGGTCGAACGGCGGCTCCGGAAGCCTCACCACGTTCAGCACCGCGGCGTTCATTGCGACGTGGAACAACTCCGGCGACTACCTGGGCCGGCTGGGTTGGGAATTCGGCAACTCCGGCAAGACCTTCGCCTCCTACGGAGACATCACGGCCGATCTCGCGTTCAAGAAGAACGGCACCGCCGGCCAGTACTCGTACGTGGGGATCTACGGCTGGACGACGAACCCCTGTATCGAGTGGTACATCGTCGATGACTCATACAGCATGATGCCGTTCAACACGGGCAATCCCGTGAGCGGCACCGTTGACCTCGACGGCGGCACCTACAACCTCGTCAAGCGCAACACCAGCGGGACCGGCGGCAACCGCTGCGGCAATGTCAGCAACTGGGACCAGTTCTACAGCATCCGGCACACGGGTCGGCAGTGCGGAACGATCTCGGTGACCGAGCACTTCAAGATCTGGGACGCCAAGGGCTGGAAGCTCGGCAACCTGCTCGAGGTCAAGATCCTGGTCGAAGCGGCGAGCGGCCAAGGCAGCGTCGAGTTCGCCGTTGCGGACGTCAAGAAGACGATGTGAGCCCTGCGTCGAAGCGGTGAGCCGCGCCGTGCGGCCCGCTTGCTAGCCGCAAGGCTTGCCCAAAAGAAGCGGCGTGGACTTGGAGCGCGCGGGCAGCCGCGCCTGCTCGGCCGGCGGTAGAAATTGGAGGGCCGTCGCCAGAAGCTCCTGCCCACGGTGCGCGATCGGCGTGCCGTGTCCGACGACGAGCCGCTCGAAGGGCACCGACAGCAGCCGATCCACGCTGGCGCGGGCGGCGCGACGATCGTCGAAGGCAGTCCAGCGGAGAACACGGCTCAGCGCGACGCGGTCGTAGAACCCCATCATCGTGGTGTAGAGCTTCGTCCAGCGATCCGTGGGACGCCCGACGTTGTGCACCAGGTCGGCGACGACGGCCGTGCCGGACGCGCGATGAACGAGCGCCGTTTCGACGAGTCGGAACCCCACAATCGGGATCTCGCTCACCTCGTCTCCGAAGGCCGAGGAGCCGTCGTCGTGGAAACGGTCGATGCGCACCTCCGGCCGCTTCTTCGCGAGCGGCCCCGGGGCGTGCACGCGCGCCGCGGGAAACTCGCGGTTCCACTCTCCCAACCAGGAATGATGGAAGGTGTTCGGTGCGTAGAGGTGCGCGACCTTGCCGAGCGAGAGCACTACCGCGCGTCGCTCCGGTGTGAGCGGCAGCGGCGAGTGGACCAATAACCCTTCCTCCAATTGGAGGACGGTCATCGTCGCCGTAAGCTTGGTCCCCAGGATCCGCACCGGCCCACTATCGACCCAAATCCCCTTCGCGAATTCAGCGAGCATGCGAAGAGCCTCGGGCAATCAACCGTGATCGTCAAGGTGAAGTCGCCCGAAACCGCGCCTCGATTGCAGTCGAAATCCCGCTCGGGTAGCGTGCCTGTTCGTGATCGGTGCCACGAGCCACCTCGCGCTGAGCGTAAAAGCCGGGAGCCGGTGAACGCTCACCCCGTCACGCCAGCCGTGCGCGATCTGGTTCGGGTCGTCGAGCGCGGCATCGTCAGCGACGGCGACGCCGAGGAGTTCTTCGCCAGCACGCTCGCGAGCTTCCGCGGCGTGGCACTGATCGTGGCGGAACAACACAGCTTCTCGGGTTGGAATCGGCACCAGGGTCTACCGGAAGGCTGGGTCACGGGTTACGCGGGCGTACGCTGCGCCGATCCTTCGATCGATTTTCTTGACCGGTCGCCGCTCGGCAGCGCCTACCTGGTCAATCGCGATTCGGATGACGCGTCGAAGGCAACCCCGGTCTACGCACTGCTCCAGGCGGTCGGCCTCGGCGACAGCGCGGTGTTCCGCGTCCCTGCGCCGCTCGGGCGAGAGCTGACGCTCGCCATTTATCGCGACCGTGGCGCGAAGAGCTTCGGTGAGCGCGACCGAGATCTCTTGCGCCTATTGTACCCGCACCTGTGCGCGGCGCTCGCCACGCGCAGTGCGCTGCTGGCGCTCGACGGCGCGGGTCTCCGCGATCGCGACGCGATCCTCGAGAGTGACCGGAGCCACGCGGTCGTCGAGCTCGAACGCGGCGATGTGACGTGGTCGAAGCGCGCTCGGGCGTTGTGTCGCGGGCGCATCGGCGCGTTGAGCGAGCTCGGCGCGGAGCGACTCGACCGCGCCCTCTTGCGACTCGCTCGCGAGTACGGCGCGGCGCCCCACCGCGCGTGCGAGCGCAACTTCGTGTCCGGCCTGCGCGTGGAGTTCGCGCGCCTCGACGCGCAGCGACTCCTTGCGCTGTTCTTCGACGAGCTCGCGGAACGGAGCGCTCCCTCGACCGACAACGCCGGCGCTGCCGAGGAGCTCCTGGCTCCGATGGAGCGTCGTGTGGCTCGCGCCGCGAGCTCGGGACAATCGGTGCGACAGATGGCTCGGGCGCTGCGGATCGGCGAGGAGACCGTGCGCACCTACCTCAAGCGCGTGTACCTGAAGCTCGGCGTCCGGAGTCGTGTAGAGCTCGCCCGAGCGCTTTGGGGTTAGCGGCTACTCCGGGACGACGATGCTCGCACCGCTCGCGGCGGGAAGAAGCGGCTGATCGAGGTACGGATAGTAGGAGGCCGACCAAGGGCCGCCGGAGAGACCGTAGTCACCCTCGTGCCGAAACGCGGTCACGCGGAAGCCAGGGACGTCACCATCGAGCTCGGCGCGCGGCAGGAAGAGCCCGAGCTCACGTCCCACGAGCACGAAGCGCGCGTCGGAGGCGACGTCCGCGAGACCCTGCCGCACGTCGCGAACCCGGAGGTGCCACCCCCCGCCCGGTGTGTACGTTGCCTCGTACCATTTGTCCGTGCCGGAGAAGAAATCCCCCGGATAGTCCGCGCTCGGCACATAGTTATTGTCCGGGTCGCCGTCGGCGTCGAACACGAACGCCAGCTGGTAGATGCCGGTCTCATCGTCGAGAATCAGGTCCTCGAGCGTAGCGGCGGCGACGTAGACCCAGTCCCCCTCGCTGAAAGCGTTGGCCGACGCGCAGAGCGTCAAGCCAACGGGCCCTTCACCGCACGGAAACGCCGCCTCGAGACGGTCGACCGCGTTCGGACCGAGCTCGAGCACCGGGTCCAGCGTGTTGCCGATCGCCAGCGCGGGAATCGGCGGTAGGCACTGCTTCTTGTTCGATAGCTCGACGCATTCCCCGCGCCAGGCGGTCTTCACGCGGTTGGCAAGGGCCGTGCGCCGATCGTCGTCGAGCTTCAACGCCGCGAGGAGCGAAGGCTCGTTGTTACACTCCACGGGTTTATAGTCGAGGCGCTCGGACTCGCCGAAGAGCCGTTGCTCGATCGTGGCAGAGCTACCAGGGCGCAACACGATCTGAAAGTCGCTCCGAGCATTCCCCCGCTCCGCGTCCGTGATGAAGCTGACGTTGGGGATCCGGAGCGTACCCGTGACACCGAAACTGGCCTTGACCCCGAAGCCACCGGTCCCGGCTGCCTTGCAGATCCACGAGCGAGAGAGGTAAGCGGGCTCCCCTTTTCGCACCGGAAACACCCGGTCTTCCGTGAGCGGGCCGCCCAGGAGCTGAACCGGAGGCTCCGGGTAGAACAACGCGAACCCGACGTCGGCCTCCTTCGCCGTGAACGTCGCAGCGAGGTTGCCGCAGGTCGCTTTGGTGACCCCCACGCACACGTTTCGCTCCACGACGTCGACGGCCAGCGTCGCTTCGGTGGGGTTCGTGAACGGCACCGACACCGGCATGCTCCACGGGGTCGGTCGGGTGAGCGGACTGAAGCCGACGATCCCATTGGCCGAGTCGCTCACGAGCCAAGCGCTGAGCACCGAAAAGTGGGGCACGTCGAAGCGCACGGCGATGGGGCCTGCGTCACCGAGCTCGAGCTCCGCATTGCCGGCAGCTTCCGGAGGCGCTCCGTCGTCGAACAGCAGCGGCGCGATCAAGGTCTCCCCATCGACACCATCGCCATCGGCAAATGGCACGCGACCGACGGCCGGCTTTTCGAACACGAGTCCCGATGGCTCGAGCGAGATCGCGAACAACTGCTCGTCGAGCAACAACGCAGTGAGCGTGAGCTCGGTGGGCTCGCTCAACGCGTCTGCTGGAATTTCCAGCGAAAACACACCGGGCAATTCGAGACTTCCGCCCTCGGGTCCAATCTGGTCGCTCACGGCGTCGCCGCTCGTCAGCTCGAGTCGCATTTCCCCGCTCTCACCGCCGGCGCCCGACGTGCTACCGCCCGCGGCAGAGCCAGACGTGCCGTCGCTTCCCGCTTCACCGCCGTTGCTCGGGTTGGCTCCGCTCGTCGCGCCGTTGCCGTTTTCGCTACTTCCCGCTTCGCCGCCGGCGCCCGGCGCGCTGCCGCCGGTACCGGCACCGGGGTGTCCGCTGCTTCCCTTCCCAGCGGAGCCACCGGGCGGAGTCGGCGCGTCCTCGTCACCGCACGCGACGGCGACCGTCAGCGCGGCCACGAGCGCGACGGTCGAGCACTGGCGAAAGCCGCTCATGTTTGGGTGAAGGAGGTGAGCGTGAAGCTCGTCCCACCGTTGAACACGAAGACGAGCGTGTATTGAACCGAAGCCCCCACGTCCTCGATCACCGCGGTAACCACTTCGCTGGTCGTGAGGTCGTCGACGTAGTTCGCGTCGAGCGTCCCGTCGCTGATACTCACGATGTGCCAAACGTTGCCGGTGGCGCTCGGCGTGCTGAGAACGTTGGAGCCCGTGCTCGAAAAGAAGAGGGCCGCGACGTCGGAATTCGCGCAAGGGTTCGTGCCGTCACTAAACGTGTTGGTCGTGAGCCGGCACGCAGCGGTGCCGGGATCGAAGCACAGAATCGCGCCCGTCGTGTTGAGCTGGATCGACTCGCCGAGCGTCACCGTCGCGGGGAAGTCGCCACAAGCCGTCGACAAGGGATCGAGACCGCCGCCGCCATCGTCACCGCCCGATCCGGCGGCTTCTGATTGACCTGCGTGGCCGCCCCCGCCGTTTCCACCCTTGCCTCCGACGGGCCCATTGCCGGCCTCATTCGGCGTCCCGCCGTCGGCGCCGGCTCCGACGTTGCCCGACCCGGCACCGCCGTCGCTCGGAGCCGCTGCGTCGCCGCCCTGCCCTGCGCCGTCGCCCGAGCTGCCGCCCCCGCCTCGGCCACTCGAGCCTTGTGAGCCGCCCTTCCCGCTCGAGCCACCCTTGCCGCTCGCACCGGCCTTCCCGCTCGATCCGCTTTTCCCGCCTGAGCCCGCGCCTGCCGCATGGCCCGCGCTGCCCCCGGTTCCGGGCGAATCGTCCCCGGAATCTCCGTCACACCCGCCGGCAAACGCTCCGACACCACACACGCACAGTACCCATGGCACGAGAAGACGACGCATGACCAAGCCTCCGAGTTGCTAGAGGTACCGGCCCCGCCGCGTCGCTTCTATCCCCCGATCGGGGGACATTGCTTACAGGTGAACGTCGCTCGCGAGTACCCCTTGTTCTCGACGTAGGCTTTCCAGCTTCGATACGACCAATACCCGCTAGTGTGCCCTCATGGGCCGATTCATGGCCGTCACCACCGTCATCGTGGGGCTCGGTTTCGCCGCCGGGTTCGGCGCCCTGTCAGTCGACTCGCTCCTCGATTACCGAGCATTCCCCGCGACGCCGTCGCCCGTCACGGTTGCAGACCTCGCCAAGACGACGGCCGTGGCGCGAGGCACCTGGGTCCGAGTCGTGGACGCAGTGCCCGACTGCGCGCACGGCTACGCGAAGCCGCACGACCCGTCGTACGTGCTGGTCGGCGATGGCAAGACGTCGTCCGTCGTCATTGCCCAGTTCGATGCGCCCCCACGGTGCGACGATCTGGCGCGCACCGGATTCACGGGCGTGCCGTCCGTGCATCGCACTGTGGAAAGCATACCGGGCTCGGATCTCCCCTACGGACTCGCTTGGGCGCGCGTCGAATGGAAGCAATGGCCCGCGCAGCGCGCCGTCATCTTGTGGACGCGGAGTGGACCAGAGAACAGTCGTACCGGCATTTGGGTGGGGGCAGGGCTCGCGCTGCTCGGACTCTTCCTAGTTTGGTACGGCGTGCGCTGGCTCTTGCCGAGGCTCGGCGATGCCGTCGTCGTCGATCCGAGCTTGTTTCCAAGCACGGTTCCGCTCCGCTCGCGGGGCGGGATGACGCCGCCCGCGACGGTCGTTTGGCTGCCGGTCCTGCGCGTCGAGGAAGTGAAGGGCCGCGGGATCTCGACTGACGTCTGGATCTACCTGCTCGCCTTGCCTGCCCCCGTGAGCCCACTCGCCACGGGCAAACCGCGCGTCATCAGCGCGCACACCGGACCGGGCAAGTCGGGACTGATCTTTCGCAGCGCGGCGCGCGATGCCGTCGCCGCGGCGAGGCCCGCCGGCTCCGAAAACTACGTGGTCCTGCGGACCGACCTGCGCATGCTCGACCTCCGCGAGGATGCGCGGAAAGAACTGCGGACTCGGCAGCTTCGCCTCGGTAGGGCCTAACTGCCACAGCGGCGAGAGCACGCAGGTCCGGGGACGAGACAACAGGCTCGGTCCTCCCCTGCCCCGATGCCAAGCCATTCAGCGTCGCGATTCCCGACGCAGCGATCAGCGATCTCGAGCAGCGACTCCTTCGGGCGCGCTTTCCGGTGGAGACGCCCGGGGAAGGTTGGAGTCGCGGCGTCCCCACGGACTACCTGCGTGAGCTCACCGCAAACCCTTCACGACCCGCAGCGGAAGAAAAGGCCCCCTCAGAACCCAGTACCGACCGGTGTCCTCGTCTCGACGCAAGACGTCACGATCCGCCGTTGGGCGGCCCGCGAAAATAACATCGTCCATTGGACTGAGCTCGACCACGGTGGACATTTCGCGGCGCTGGAAGCACCTGACGCCTTCGTGCGCGACGTGCGGAAATTCTTCCGCACCATTCCTTTCGAGAGCGCGCGCTCGGCGGCCTGATCGCCAGTTGCTCTCACGGTAACGTCATGATCTCGCAGCCGTCGCGCGTGACGACGACGGTATGCTCCCACTGCGCCGACAGGCTTCCATCGGCGGTAACGACGGTCCAGTCGTCATCGAGAAACCGCACGTCGGCGCCCCCGAGATTCACCATGGGCTCGACGGTGAGCGCCATCCCTGCCCGGAGGCGCGGGCCCGTGCCGCGTTTGCCCACGTGCGAGACGTGCGGGTCACCATGCATCGTGCGGCCGATGCCGTGTCCGCCCAGCTCGGTGACGACACTGACGCCTTCGCGCTCGGCAAGCTCCGCGATGGCCGCTCCGATGTCTCCGACACGAGCACCGTCACGGATGACCGCGATCCCCGCGTCCCGGCAGCGCCGAGCCACGTCGACGAGCCGGCGCGCTGCGTCGCTCGCTTCACCGATGACGAACATCGCGCTCGTGTCCCCATGGTAGCCGTCGAGCTCCGTCGTCACGTCGACGTTGATGACGTCGCCCGGCTCCAGACGTTCGTGGTCATTCGGGATGCCGTGGCAAACCACGTCGTTGCGGCTCGTGCAGACCGCCGCCGGAAAGCCGTTGTACCCGAGCTGACTCGGCCGCCCGCCTCGCCGCGCGGTGTCCTCACGAACCAGCCGATCAATGTCGGCCGTCGACATGCCGGGGCGGAGCCTTTCCCCGACGAACGCGAGGGTTCGCGCGGCCACACGACCTGCCCGCCGCATTCGCTCGATCTCGGAAGCGCCCAGGATCTCGATCATCAGGGTCCCCCATGCCGTCGGCGAACGGTGCCTGTCCAATACCGTTTCGATCTGGCGGCACCGGTTGCGGTAGCGGCCGGCTCGGAACATGCTCCGCCCGTGAGCTTCGCGCAGATCCGCTACTTCGTAGCCGTGGCAGAGGAAGGCAACGTCGGCCGCGCCGCAGAGCGCCTTCGCGTCGCCCAGCCCCCGCTCAGCCGGCAGATCCGCGCGCTCGAGGACGAGCTCGGAACCGCTCTCTTCAGCCGGACGCCGCGCGGGATGACGCTACTCCCATCGGGCGAGCGTTTCCTGCACCACGCTCGCGCGATCCTCGCTGCGGTCGACGGCGCGGTCCGAGCCGCTCGGGCCGAGCCTCGATAGTCGCTCCCTTTTAACCCGCCTCGGGATCTTTTGCCCCGAAGCTCGGGCGCGTAGGCGAGGGGAAAAGCGCACGACAGGTACGGTTCATGCAGAGCCGGGGGCAAGCCAATGCAGGATCACGCACGCGCGCAGCAATTCGACAACCTACGGACAGGCGTCTCGGGCCTCGACAGCGTGTTGCTGGGAGGCTTTCTGAAGGGAGGCTTCTATCTCGTTCAAGGTGATCCCGGCTCGGGGAAGACCACGCTGGCGCTCCAGTTCGTTCAGGAGCGCCGGCGCGAGAACGGCCGCTGCCTGTACGTTTCGTTGACCGAATCGCGCGCGGATCTCGCGCGGACGTGCGTGTCCCACGGCTGGACACTCGAAGGCCTCGAGCTGCTCGATCTCACGCAAGCGCCGAACTCGATCAAGGAGAATCCCTCCTCGATCTTTCATCCGGCCGACACCGAGCTCTCGGAAATGATGAAGTCCATCGCCGAGACGTGCGAGCGGATTCGGCCCGAGTACGTCGTGTTCGACGGCCTCTCGGAAATTCGGCTGCTCTCGGGTGATGCGCTCCGCTATCGACGGCAGCTGCTGTCGCTGAAGGAGTTCTTCGCGGCGAGCGGAGCGACGGTGCTGTTGCTCGACGATCGAAGTGCGACGTTCGGGCACCATCAGCCCGAGAGCTTGGTCGGCGGCAACATCGTGCTCGAGCGTTTTCTGCCGGCCTACGGGCGCGCGCGGCGGCGCCTGCACGTCACGAAGGTGCGCGGCGCGAATTTTTGCGAGGGCTATCACGACTACGAGATCGTCACGGGCGGCGTCGTGGTGTACCCGCGGCTGGTCGCCGGCGAGCACCACGGACCGTTCCCTGCCGAGCTTCAGCCGAGCGGGATTGCAAACCTCGACACGATGCTCGACGGCGGGTTGGCCGCGGGCTCGACCACGCTGTTGCTCGGTCCGGCGGGAGCCGGCAAATCGACGGTCAGCGTCCAATTCGTGGTCAATGCCCTCAATCGGGGACACAAGGCCGCCATCTACGTGTTCGACGAGGTGATGCACCTCGTGATGGAGCGCTCGGAAAAGCTCTGCTCCGGGAAAGCGGGTGGCTTTCAGCGCTACATCGACGATGGCCTTCTGCACGCGCAGCAGATCGATCCAGCCGAGATGTCGCCCGGCGCCTTCGCGCGCGAGGTGCGCCGCGCCGTCGAGGACGGTGCGAAGCTCATCGTGATCGACAGCTTGAACGGCTACTTGAATGCAATGCCGGAGGAGAACTTCCTCACCACGCACCTCCACGAGATGTTCGCGTACCTGAACCAAAAAGGTGTCACCACGATCATCGTGGCCGCGCAACATGGGATGATCGCCACGCGCGGCACGAACGAGATCGACGTGAGCTACCTGGCCGACACGGTGCTCTTGTTTCGATACTTCGAAGCCGAAGCGGCGATTCATCGAGCCCTCAGCGTTTTCAAGCGACGAAACGGCCCTCACGAACGCACGATCCGGGAGCTCGTGATCGACTCGCGCGGCGTCCACGTGGGCGCCGTGCTCAGCCAATTCCGCGGCATCATGACGGGAGTGCCGCAGTACGAGCGCGCCGCCGGGAGCGCCACCACAGAGTCCCGATGAGTGCGGAGCTCGATACGCTGAGCCTCCTCTCGCGACGCGTGCTCGTCGTCATGCCCTCGCCGCGCGACGCCGAGCGAACCCTCTCCCTCTTGCGTGAGCACGGCATCTCGAGCACGGTGTGCGCCGAGCTCGACGTGCTCAGCCGTGAGCTCGAACGCGGCGCGGGGGCGCTGCTCTTGACCGACGAAATCATCGCTGGGGAACCCTGGCGACAGCTCGCGAGCGTGCTGCGCGAGCAGCCGCCCTGGTCGCGCGTCCCCGTCGTGCTCGTGGCGCACGAAGGCGCCGAACAGATCAGGGCATGGGCTACCGAATCCCTCCGGAGCCCGATCGTCGTCGAGCGTCCGGTGCGGACCCGCACGCTGCTGAGCGTGCTTCGCTCGGCCCTGCTCACGAGAGAGGACCAGTACCAGATCGGCGACGCGCTTTCGGCCCTCGAGCGGTCGAAGCAAGAGCTCGCCGAGCAGGCGGAAGCGCTGCGCACCACCGACCGGCGCAAGGACGAATTCTTGGCCACGCTCGCGCACGAGCTCCGGAACCCGCTGGCGCCGATCCAAACGGGGCTCGATATCCTGAGCCACGCACGGCACGACGAGGCGGGCGAACGTGCCCTCGGTGTCATGAATCGCCAGCTCCAGCATATGGTCCGTCTCATCGACGACCTGTTGGACGTCTCGCGGATCACTCAGGGCAAGCTCGAGCTCAAGCGCGCCCGCGTCACGCTCGAGGAGGTGCTCGACACCGCAGTCGAGACCAGCCGGCCCCTGATCGAGCGCGGTCACCACGCGCTCCGCGTCACGGTGGCCGATCCGAACGTCGCCTTCGACGCCGACGCAACCCGGCTCGCGCAAGTCGTCAGCAACCTGCTCAACAACGCCGCCAAGTACAGCCCCGCGGGAGGCCTGATCGAGCTTTCGGCCCAGCGCGAAGGCAATCAGTGCCTGATCGAGGTGCGTGACGACGGCATCGGCATCCCGGCGGATCAGCTCGACGACGTGTTCCACATGTTCAGCCAGGTGAACCGCGCCCTTTCACGGTCTCAGGGCGGCATGGGGATCGGACTCGCGCTCGCGCGCAGTCTGACCGAGCTTCACGGCGGGACCATTACGGGTGAGAGCCGCGGCCTCGGGCTCGGGAGTACCTTTCGCGTCCGGCTTCCGGTGGCGACCCGCACCGAGCGCAAGCCACCCGTGCCGGTCGCGGACGCGATCGTCCGTCACGACAGAAAGCGGGTCCTCGTCGTCGACGACAATCACGACGCTGCCGACATGCTGGCGATCATGCTCGAGCATGCCGATTACGAATCCCGGCAAGCACACGACGGCAAGAGCGCGCTCGCTGCCGCCCTCGCATGGGGACCCGACATCGTCATTCTGGACATCGGGCTTCCCGACGTGAGCGGCTACGAGGTCGCGCGTCAGTTGCGTGAGGATCCGAGGTTCCAAAAGCTCGAGCTCATCGCGCTGAGCGGTTGGGGCACCGAAGACGACAAGCGGAAAGCCGTCGCCGCCGGGTTCAATCGGCACTTCACGAAGCCCGTCGACGCGGGGGCGCTCTGCGCGGCGTTGGCGCGAGCATCGGAACGTTAGACCCTCGCGGCGGGTTCGCCTCACCTGCGACAAACTGCCTCGCAGCGGCTCGCTGCTGCCGGACGAGCGCGACTGAGTGGCGCGTCGCGCTGGAACGATGTTTGCTCCACTAGCGGACGGTAAGCGTGTTCATTGCGTTCATGCTCGGTTTCGGCATCGCGTTCATCGGCTCGATGCCCATGAGCGGGCCTGTCGCCGTGCTCATCATGACGCGCGCCCTCCGGCGCGAGCGAACGCCAGCGTTATTGGTCGCACTCGGAGCGTCGCTCGTCGAAGCGACCTACGCGGGCGGCATCGCGTTCTTCTTGCCGCTTCTCCTTGGAAAGACGCGCGCCGTCGTGCTCGCTTCTCTCGGGCTCGGATGCTTGGTCGTCACCGCTCTCGGGTTACTCCTGCTCCTGCGTCCGGCCGCCGTGAGCAAGGTCGCCGACACCTCCCCGCGGCGTGGATTTCTGCGCGGCGCGCTGTCGGCACTGCTGAACCCGACGCTCATCGCGACCTGGACCGTCGCCGTGAGCGCCCTATCGGCCAATGGGTGGTTGTCGCCCAGCCTTCGCTCCGCGCTGACCTTCGCGCTGGGCGTGAGCCTCGGGTCGCTCGCCTGGTTCACGCTCGCCGTCACCGCCATCGGGGTCTGGCACCGGCGCATCACGCCGGCGCTGCGCGCCAAAGTCATGAGCGCCATGGGGGCGATTTTGGTGCTGTCGGGAGTCTTTCTCGGCGTGCGCTTTGCGACGCAGCTCACCTCCAAGCGGGAGCCGACGGCACCGCGCAGCATCGAGCGCGCGGCGCGGTTCCTCAACCAGCACCAGTAGACGGCGATGCGAGGTCGTAACTCGGCGGGACGCCGAATTTCCGCGCGTACTCGCGGCTGAATTGGCTCGCGCTCTCGTACCCGACGTCGAAGGCGGCCCCGGTCACGGAGGAGCCACCGGTCTTCAGGCGTTGCCGCGCTTCGAGCAAGCGAAGCTCCTTCTGGTACTGGAGTGGCGTCGTCGAGGTGATGGCCTTGAAGTGCTTGTGGAACGACGAAACGCTCATTCCGACGCGTCGCGCCAGCTCCGGAATGGCGATCGGCGAGCGAATGTCGTCGCGAATGTGGCCGATGGCGCGGGCAATCGCGCTCGCGTCGCTGTCGTGCCGAATGAGCCTGCGCAGCATCCCTCCGAACGGAGCCACCAAGAGGCGATAATGAAGCTCTTTGGCGATGAGGGGAGCCAGGACCTTCGCATCCGAAGGCGCGTCGGCAAGCGCGAGGTAGCGGCGCAGCGCGTCCAGCAGCGCCGCATCGGCGCGATGCACCTCCGCCGCGCGAGCGCGTTCGTCGCCGAGCGCAGCGTCCGCAACCTCGTCGTAGAGCTTCCGGATGATGGCCACGTCCACTTCGAGTACGAG
>DATMCL010000209.1:0-8347 GCA_035558375.1 Polyangiaceae bacterium | reverse complement strand
CGTTCAGCTTGGGCTTCTCGGAGGACGGCAAGACCTGGGTCACGCTCGCGGCACCGGCGCTCCCCGACAAGACGGGCATGGTGTCGCGTAGCCTGCCGGCTCCGCCGAGCGCATTTCGCTACGTGAAGGTGCGCGCGACGGGACCTTCGGGCCGCGTCGCGTGCGCTGAGCTGCAGCTGCTCTGCGGAGCCGAGATCTTGCGTGCGGAGCCGGACGCGCAAAGCCAAACGCTCGAGGAAGAGCAGGCAGGCGTCGACGCGGAAACGGCGCTCGATGCGCGGAAGCTCGACCGCTCCGTGCTCGTGAGCGCGTGTCTTGCCGTCACGCTGCTGCTCCTTGCGCTGCGAAAGAGAGCGCTTGGCTCCACCCGGGGCCTCACCGTCTGGCTCGTCGCGCTCGCGTTGACCGCGACCTTCGCCTTTGGCGCGTACCTGAAGCTCGGCCCGTACGGCTTCCCACCGCATCGCCACGAGCTCTTTCACTACGAGCTCGGCGCCAAATACTTCGCGGAGCTCGGCTACGACGGGTTGTACGATTGCGCAGTCGCGGCCGAGTTCGAGGCCGGGTTCGCCGACCGCGCGCTCAAGTCCACGTACCGGGATCTCCGAACCAATGCCCTGATTCCGGTCGAAGCCGGACTCAGCCGTGCCGAAGCGTGTCGCGCGCGCTTTTCGCCCGCCCGTTGGCGCGAGTTCCGCGCGGACATCGGCTACTTCGCGCGCTCGCTCGGGGCGGCCGGGTTTCGCGAGGCCTTGTGGGATCACGGCTACAACCCCTCGCCCCTCTGGACGAGCGTCGGGAGCGCCCTAGAGGCGCTTTTTGGCGGTAAGAGCCTCGCGAACGCGCCCGCTTCCGCGTTCCACGCGCATCCGCTGCTGCCGCTCTTGGACCTCGCGCTCTTGCTCGGGGCGCTCGTCGTGGTCGGCCTGGGCTTCGGCTTCGAGCCAGCGTGTCTCGTTGCCGTCGCGCTCGCGTGCAACACGCTCGCGGACCCGAGCTGGACGCGCGGCGCGTTCCTGCGCTTCTTGTGGCTCTTCTCGCTCTTCGCGGGACTCGCCGCGCTGAAGAAGGAGCGACCGGCCCAAGGCGTCTTCTGGTTGGTCCTATCGGCCGGGTTTCGCGCGTTCCCGGCGCTCGCGCTCGCGCCGATCGCCGCTTACGGCGCGTACCGCTACGCCAAGACCCGAACGGTGCCGGAGCCGTTCGTCCGCGCCGCGCTCGGAGCCTCTGCGGGTGTCGCCGCGATTCTCGCGCTCACCGCGCTCGGCCCCGGACTCTCGAGCTGGGCGAGCTTCTTCGACCACGCGTGGCTTCACGCCCAAACCGTCAGCCAGAATCACGTGGGCTTTCGGACCGCGCTCTCCTACCGCCCCTCCACCCGCGCGAACGTGCTCTTCGATCGTAACGCGCTCGATCCGTTTCTGGAGGTCATTCGCGCGCGTCACGAGAATCTGCGACCGCTGCTCCCGCTGTATTGGGGCGGCATTCTCTGCGCGCTCGCGCTGCTCGGATGGCGCTTGCTCCGCCCCCCTAAAGGCGAGAATGCTCGCGAACCGACGCTGCTCGAGCTCGCGCTCGCCGGCCTCCTCTTGGTCGGCATCGCCGGCGATCTGTCCTCGTACTACTTCGCCGTGCTCGCCGTGTTCGCGTTGCGCTCGGGCCGTGGCGTAAAGGGGCCAGCGCCCGTGCTGGGATTGCTCTTCGTGCTGTCGCTCTTGCCCCACTTCGGCGCGCTGGACGACACGAGCTTCGCCATCGCGAGCGTTCTGCTCTGCCTGTGGCTCTCTTGGCAGCTCTGGTCGCTCCGCGCGGCATCGGAGACACCCGGGAGCGACCCCATTTCGCTCGCTCGAGCCTTTGCTGTGGACGAGCCCGCACCTCGGCGCCCATGGCTACCGGACGGCGTCGTCGGGCGATTTCGCGGGCAGCACGTCGTGCTCGCCCTGGTGACGCTCCTCGCGCTCGTCGCCGTCGGCCGGGCAGCGCTCGGAGCCTGGACCTGTGACGACGCCTACATCTCGTTTCGCTACGCGGAGCATCTCGTCGAGGGCAAAGGCCTCGTCTACAACGCGGGAGAGCGCGTCGAAGGCTTCACGAATCTCCTCTTCACGCTGCTGCTCGCCGCCGGGCTCGCGCTTTCCGCCGGTGCCGTCGCGACCGCGCTCGTCGTGGGCCTCGTCGCGTACGTGGGCGTTGCGCTCACGCTCGTCGTCTGGAGCGAAAAGACGCGCGTACCGGGCCGCCTCTGGATCCCCATCGCGGCGATCGTCTGGCTCATCCAAGACGATCTGCTCTCGTGGGCAACCGGCGGGCTCGAGACCAGCTTGTTCACGTTGCTCGCTCTTTCGGGCACCCTGCTCGTTCTGCGTGCCGAAGGCCGCCGAGGTCGTCTGCTCGCGGCCGGAACCCTACTCGGACTCGCGTGTGCAACGCGGCCTGATGGGATCATTTTCACGGCGGTCGCGAGCGCCGCCTGTGTCGGCCTCGCGTGGGGGCGCTTTCGCGCGCTCGCTGCGGCAGCGCGCGAGTGCGCGTTCTTCGCTCTTCCGCTCGCGTGCCTCGGCGCGGCGCTCGTCGCGTTCAAGCTCTCGTACTACGGGAGCCTGCTTCCGGCGCCGTACTACGCCAAGTCGGCGCTGGACGCGCACTACTCGCAGGGCGTCCTGTACGTCGGCCTCTATTTCTTCAAGCATTGGCCGCTGACGCTCTGCGTCCTCGCGCTCCCCGTCTTGCTCGTTCGCGCGCGCGCCCTCACCGGGCTTCGCGACCACGGCGACTTGTGGGTTCTTTCCGCGGCGGCAGGCCTGTTTCTCCTGTACGTCATGCACTCGGCGGGCGACTTCATGTTCGCGCGGCGCGTCGTGCCGGCCATTCCGTTCGCGCTCCTCTCCGTCGAGCTCATGCTCGAGAAGCTCGGAGGGTTCGGCGCGACGCTCGTGGCGGGGGCGCTTGCGGCACTGAGCTTCGCGCCCCGCGAGCTCTACCCCGAAAAGCTACCGCTCCGGATCCACGGCATCGCGAACGAGCCCGCCTTCTACCCACCGGAAACGCTGACGCTGCGCCGGGAGCAGGGCGCCGCCGCTCGAGCCGCGTTGCGCGACGTTCCCGTCAAAGCCGCGTTCGCCGGCGGCATGTGCGTCTTCGCCTACTACAGCAAGCTTGCCTACCTGGTCGAGCCGAACGGGCTCACCAACCTCACGCTCGCCAAGGCCCCGCTGAAGGAGCGCGGCGCCATCGTCGGCCACGAGAAGGCCGTGACACGCGACACGTTGCGCCAGATGGGCCTCGAGCTTCTCTTTCAGAAGACGGAGGTGCCGCCCGGCCCGCCCGCCTACGATCAGGTCTATTTCGGCAAGCTGCTCGTGGCAGAGATCCTCCGTTACGACCGCGGCGTCATGAGCGCGCTCGCGAAGGTGCCCACCGTTCGTTTCCAGCCCATCGACGCGACGCTCGACGAAACCGTGACCAAGCTCCGGACCGAGCCCTGCCCCGAGGCGCGGCGAACGCTCGCCACCCTGAAGGCTTTTTACCTCGACGGCGATCCCCCGGCGCTCGAGCGCATGCAGGCGCTCCTCCGCGCGCGCTGTGAAACCCCGTGAAGGGGTCCCGGACGGTTCCTCGCCATGGTACGAAGGGACCGGCGGGGACAAAGACCGCGTGGTCTTCCCTCGCCTTCTGCGAGCGACGAGATGTTCCGCGAAGCGTACCGTTCAGTGTGGAGAGTCCGCGGCCCGAACGCCGGACTTCGGGGCTTGTCGCTCTTGTCGACCGGACTCGAGCGCGCCAAGACGCGCGTCGACGAGCTCGCCGTTCGCATCCGACGCACCCGGAACCGTCACGTGCTCGATGCGATGTACGCCGCCGTGGCCGGCACCCCTGCGCTTCGCTGCAATCCGGACTCCTCGACGGCGGTGCACACCGTCACGTCGCACCATCACCTCCGCATGTACCTCACGGCGCTCAAGTCGCTGCTTCGCTACTACGACGACGTGGCGGTCGTGGTTCACGACGACGGCAGCCTCGACGCCGGCGACGTGGCCCTCCTAACCGGCCACGTCGCGGGGCTCTCCGTCATTCCCCGCGCCAGCGCCGATCGCAACATGCAGCCCATTTTGGCTCGCTATCCGCACTGTCGCCGGCTGCGCGAGCGCGTGGTCAATTCCTTCGAGCTCTTCGACAACATGCTGCTCGCGCCCGCGGCGCGCGTCGTGAACCTGAACTCGGACGTCCTCTTCCTGCGCGAGCCCACCGCCGTGCTGGAGTGGCTCGCAGGCGGCGACGGCTCGATCGCCGGGGTCTACGAAGCGGAGCCTGCGGGCCAAGCGGCGCTCCTCGCGCGGCGCGGCAGTCGGTTCCCCGCGCACGTCACCACGGCGTTCGCCTGCTTCTATCCGGACACCTGCGACCTCGACCTGGTCGAGAGCGTGCTCGCCGAGACGACGCTCGACTGGTTCACGGCGCAAAACCTCTACCCGCTCCTCTACGAGCGCCAAGCGCCCGAGCACCCCGCCCGCTTCTTCGACCGCGAGTCATACCAGGCATCGGGCGTGTTCACGGAAGGGGCGATCTTCAGGCACTACTGGACGAGCACCGGCAAATTCACGGACGTTCAGGCGCGCGACAGCGCGCGAGTGCTCCAAACCTTGGCCGCGCCGAGCGCGTGAGGGAACGGAGACCCGAGCGTGCGCATTCTGATCACCGGCGGGCGCGGCACGATTGGCCTCGTGCTCACGCACTGGCTTCGTCGCGCGGGGCACGACGTCTGGACGTGCGACCTCGCTCACCACGACGACGCGCGCCACGTCCGCTGCGACGTGGCGGAGCAGCGCCAGCTCGCGCGTCTGTTCGACGGCGAGCGGTTCGACCTCGTCTATCACCTCGCCGCCGAATACGGCCGCTGGAACGGCGAGGAGTACTACGAGGACCTCTGGCGGACGAACGTCGTCGGGACCAAGCACCTCGTGCGTTTGCAGGAGCGGCTGCGCTTCAGGCTCGTCTTCGCCAGCACCTCGGAGGTGTACGGCGACGCCGACGAGCCGATGACCGAAGACTTGCTCGACCGCCGCGAGATCCGCCAGCTCAACGACTACGCGCTCAGCAAGTGGGTCAACGAGCAGCAGCTCCTGAACTCGGCGGCCATGTTCGGGACCGAGACGGTGCGCGTCCGCCTGTTCAACACCTACGGGCCCGGTGAGTACTTCACGCCGTTCCGGAGCGCCGTCTGCCGCTTCGCCTACTCGGCGCTGCTCGACCTGCCGTACACCGTGTACCTCGAGCATCGGCGAACCTCGATGTTCATCACCGACGCCGTGCGGACGCTCGCCGCGCTCGTCGAGCGCTTCGTGCCCGGGGAGGTGTACAATATCGGCGGGACGGAGGGCCACGACATGAAACAGGTGTCGGACACGATCCTGCGCCGGCTCGGCAAGACCGACGCGCGCGTCACCTACGCACCGGCCGAGCCCTTCACGACCAAGAACAAGCGCCTCGACACGACGAAGGCGTCCCAGGCGCTCGGTCACGCGCCGACCGTGTCGCTCGACGCAGGGCTCGCGCGCACGCTCGAGTGGATGCGTCAGGTCTACGTCGTGAAGGCGGCGGCGGATCCCCTAGCGCACCTGGAGCTTCCGCCATGAACGTACTGGCCGTCGGCGCCCATCACGACGACATCGAGCTCGGCTGCGGGGGCACGCTAGCGCGGCTGGCGCGCGAAGGGCACCGCACCTTCGGCCTCACGCTGACCAACTCCGAGACGCATTACGACCTGCGCGGCATCCACCGCACGAGCGAGCAAGCTCGCACCGAAGCGAAGCAGGCAGCAGCCGTGCTCGGCCTCTCGCTCGTCGAGCTCGAGGGCTCTGGCAAGGACAACGGAACGCTCGCGTACGACGTCGAGCTCATGCGGCGCCTCGAGCGCTTCATCGAGCATGAGCGCATTTCGCTGGTTTTTTCGCATTTTAGCCGCGACCTCAACACCGACCACGAGGCCGCCGCCAAGATGACGATGGTCGCCGCGCGGCACGTGCCCTCGGTGCTGATGTACCGCAGCAATTGGTATGAACCCGCGGAGCCCTTCGACGCCAAGCTCTACGTCGATATCTCCGACGTGATCGAGCTCAAGCGCCAAAGCCTCGAGTGCTACACGACCGAAATCGAGAATCGAACGAGCGCTTGGCTCGACTCGTTCTTCGACAGCCATCGAGCCGCCGGCTTCGGCCACGGCACGAAGTACGCCGAGGTCTTCGAGCCGGTGCGGGTCGAGCTCTTTCCCCGCGCCGAGAGGGCCTGAGGGGGTTTCCGATGCTGGCTCGAGCGACGACGGCGGCAAGGACCTACGCGCGGGCCCTCCGAACGCTGCCCAAGGACCTGCTCCTCGCGTCACCGCCGCGCGTCCGCCGCGCGCTCGGGCCGGCGTTCTTCGAAGAGGTCACGCCCAAGTTTCTCTGGATCGAGGCGACGTCCGCCTGCGGCAATCGCTGCAAATTCTGCAGCATCGGGCTCAACGTCCCGCAGAGCCGCGCGCTCACGCCCAGCGAGCTCGAGTCCGCGCTCCGCGACCCGCTGTTCCGCCGCCTGCGTATCGTCGTCGTCTCGGGCGGCGAGCCCACGCTGCGACCCGACCTCGATAAGATCCTCACGAGCGTGCACCGTGCCGTGCCTGCCGCGCGCATCGTGCTCAGCACGAGCGCGCCCTTGCCGGAGCGCGTCGTTCCCGTGGTCGAAGCGGCCCTGCGCGCGGGTGTTCGTCTGGAGGTCGGCGTCTCGGTCGACGGCGTTGGCCCGAAGCACGACCAGATGCGCGGCGTGCCGGGCCTCTTCGACCAGGTCGACCGAACGCTGCGCGAGCTCACCGCACTTCGCCGAGCCTGGGGCTCCCGGCTGCGCGTCATCGTCAGCATGGTGATCTGCGACGACACTCTCGACGACGTCGACGCCGTGCGTCGCTACGCCAAAAGCCTCGGCGCAAGCTTCAATCCCCAGTGGTACAATCAGGCCGCGTACTACGGCAACGTCGGTCACGATCGCCTGACGCAGACGACCCGGCTCCTCGAGCTCGCGAAAAAGCTCGAGCCGACCCTGCTCAACGCCTTCGCCGAGCGGTGGCTTCGAGGTCGCGCTCCCGAGGCGCGCTGCACGATGTTGTTCAATGCTTGCTTACTGAAGAGCAACGGCGACTTCGTCCCCTGCTTCAGCTACTGGAACGATGCCGTCGGCAACATCCGCACACGGACGCCCTCCCAAATCTGGGCGAGCCCGCGTGCGACCGAGGTGCGCACGAAGGTGATGCGCTGCGACGGCTGCCTCAACGCCTGCGGCGTCGTGTGGAGCTACGACGCCGACTACCTCGGCCGAGGCCGCTTCTTCCTGCGTCACCCCCGCGTCTTCGCCGAAAAGGTCCGGGACTTCGTCGCCGCTCACCGCTAGCGCCCCATCGCCGCAGTGCGCGAGCACCGCCCCGCGCGCCCCATCCCGGCCCCCAACTCCGTCGCTATCCCCGCACCCGCTCGTCGCAGTATCCCGCAGCGTTTGCCACCTGCGACAACGCGAACAAGAGCGACGTGCGCACGCGCGCATCGATGCCGCTCCCCCGCAGCGGATAGCGAAGCAAGTCGAGATAGAACGACATCCGCTCGAGCGGGAGCGGTCCGTAACCCTGCGCCGCGGCGCGCCGGCGCAAGAGGGCGGCGCCACGCCCGTAGCCATGATGCTGCCGGACGAACTCGCCGAGCGTCATGTCGTGCGCGTGGTGGACGACGGCCTCCGGAAGAAACGTGGCACGCCGTTTCGTCGCCACCCAGCGCAGACAAAGCTCCCGATCCTCGCCGCCGGCTCCCGAGAAGCTCGTGTCGAAGCCGCCGAGCTCACGGAAAGCAGCCGCCGGAACGCAGAGGTTGTTCGACGTGAGGAGGCGGGCGCGCGAACGCTCGCGATTCTGCTTTTCGCAGAGAAAATCGACGAGCGCCTGCGAAGCCGCGGCGAAGGGATCCGCGGCAAGCGCGTTCACGACGCGTCCGCCGAAGAGCACCGGCTCCCCCTCGGCGAATAGGTTCCGCTCGAAGACCTCGAGCCAATTCGGCGCGGGCTCGCAATCGTCGTCCGTGAACGCGAGCAGCCGCCCCCGCGCGGCCCAGGCGCCAGCGTTGCGAGCAGCAGCTGCCCCGCGGTGAGCCTGGCTCAAGAGCTGACACGCGTAGGGTCGCGCCGTGGCGACCACCCGCTCGAGCTCGCTCCCGAGCGCCCCGTCGTCGACGACGAGGACCTCGAAGCCGCTCGACGGGTACGTCTGGCGCGCGAGGCTCGTCAAACAGCGCGCGAGCTTCTGGGGTCGCCGGTAGGTCGGAACGAC
>DATMCL010000208.1:0-6159 GCA_035558375.1 Polyangiaceae bacterium | reverse complement strand
CCGGCGCGGCATCGTCGTGCGGCTCGGCCCCTACCTCGAGAAGATCTTGCCTGCCGTCCCGCGCAAGGTCGCGGGACTCACGGCCAACGACATCGCGAAGCCGAACGTGGGCGAGCAGGCGTACGGCTGGGTGCCTTCGGCCGCAGGGAATTCGCTGCTCCGTGCGCTGCCGCGCGTGCGCGGTCAGCTGGCGATCATGCCGTGCCCCGTGCTCGTCATGTACTCGCGCAACGACCACAGCGTCTCGCCCGCGAACTCGCGCGCGCTCCTCGATCTCATCCGGTGTCCGAAGCTCGAGGCGCTCGTGCTCGAGCGCTCGTATCACGTGGCCACGCTCGACTACGACCAACCCCTGATCGAAGAGCGGGTCACCGCCTTCGCCGACGCGCTCGCAACGAGCCCGTCCTGAGCGCGCCGCGTCACGCCGCGTCGCGTCGAATCTCGTTGGCGGCCCGAGCCGCGGGACACGAAATCACCATCCGCTGTCGGTCATGCGAGGGCGGCCGGCCGGCCCCGCGTGCTAGCATGCGCGGCCCGTCATGAAGGTCCGCGCCGTCGCCGTCGCCTCCGATCGCAGCAACGCGATTGGTACGGTCGAGCTCGAGTGCACGCCGCACGGCCTCGTCCTCGTGCACCTCGGCGTCGGCTCCTTCAGCGAAGACTATGCGCCCGCCGCGCTCACGACCGGCACGCGCGTGCTCGTGCCGTGGGCGGCCATCGACCACGCGGACGTCGAAGGGGAACGGCTCTTTCTCGCGTTCGATCCGGCGCTGAGCCCGCACCACCGGCTCCTGCTCGCGAACTTCTCGTCCGGGCGGAGCGCCGAGCCCCGCGCCATCAAGCGCCAGCGCACGATCGTCCGCGTCGCCGCGTTCGCCGCGGCCGCCATCTTGGGCCTCACGGGGGCGGAGCTCGCGCGGCGGCTGTTCGGCAGCGGCCCGGCACTCGCCACGGGCGTGGCGCTCGGGGGTGCGATCTTCGTGCTGCTCTTGGGGCTCCTCGCCGATCGGCTCCTCGCGTACGGGGGACAGCCTCCGGACGGCGTGCGCGAAGCGTTCGAGCGCGAGATGGACACCTACTTGCCCGCGCTCGAACGCTCCGAGCAGCCGCCCGCACCCACTCGCTTCAAGGGCTTCACGCTGGCCGAGCTTCAGGGCCTCTTGCCGCGCACGATCTTTGCGATCGTCGTCACGCTCACGGCAAGCGGCCTCGCCGCGGTGCTCGTCGCGCACCGCACGCTGAGTGGGCAGCCCGAGCGCCGCCTGGCTGCTCGCGAGCCCCGTAACGATGTGCGCGCGCGCGTCGAGCCTGCCGCGGACGACGCGGAATCGGAGCCCAGCGCCGCGCCGCCGCCGCGTGCGCCGAAGCCGAAAGTGCCCGCGCACGCTCCCGCCCCTCCGGTACCGACCGGACCCGGCGTGACGCTCGGCGATCCGTGCCGCTGCGCCCGTGCGGATTCGCTCTTGTGGGCGGATCCGCCGCCGCGCCTGAGCGTTCTGCTCTTGAAGCAGCGCGTGCGGCCCGGCCGCGGCGCGATCGAGCACGAAAGCGTGCGCAAGCGCTACACGGACGTCGACGTGGCCGTCGTCAACAACGGCAGCACGGAGCTCCGCCAGATCACGTTGCAGGTGCTGTTCTTCGCGCGCGATTCGGGCTCGTCGCGCCGCGAGCAGGTCGACAGCCGCCCGCTCTTCTACGAAGGGCCGCTGCTTCCCGGGCAAGCCATCAAATGGGGCACGAACGCCGAAGGGACGGAGATCGAGATCCAGGGGCCGGCGCTCGGCAGCCTCGGCGACGAAGGCCAATCGGCTGCGCCCTCCGATCGCTTTGCCGAGCTGCTCGAGGCGCACCATCGACCGGTGCGCCTGCACGCCGCGATGATGCTCGCCTACATCGGCGACGCGCGCGCGCGCGAAGGGATCCTGAAGCTGCGCGAGGCGCTGCGCGAGGACGAGGCGCCGTACCTCGATCGTCTACTGCAGGCGACGGCCGAGGTGCGCGTGTGCCGGCTCAGCGTGAGTCAGACCTCGTCGGGCGCGACCATCAACGGCTGCTTGTTCAACGTGACCGCCGAGCCGAAGAAGGAGCTCGGGATCAAGCTGCGCGGCCTCGACGCGGCGGTGCTGTCGAGCGATCCGGTGGGCCATCCCCCGAACCTGGTAGCCGAGCCCGTGCTCGAGGTGCCCGGGGAGCTCGCGAGCCAGACGGGCGTCACGTTCGCGGCGCGCCTCGGGCCGCTCGATTCGGCTCCGGCCGCTTGGGAAGCGATCGCGGACCGTCGCGATCTCGTTCGTTAGCGCAGGAGCCCGGCTCCGCCCGACCCCGCAGCCCGACCAGGGCTCAGCACAGCGCCGGTAACTTAATCGTTTTTGCTCGAGAGATATTATAGTCACCCGCAAGGATTTCGATGCGCGTCGCCCTCCCGCTCCTGAGCCTGCTCACGGTCGTGTCCACGTTGTCCGGCTGCGCCACAGGTGACGACGATGGCGGCACGCAGAGCGGCGGCACCGGCGGCACCGGCGGTACTGGCGGCAGCGGCGCGAGCGCGGGGGCGTCGGGAAACGCGGGGACGAGCGCTGGAACGGCCGGCACCGCCGGCATGCCGTACACCCCGCCGAGCTGCTCGGACTCCGCGGACACGCCCGGTCGCGTCGCCGTACCGGCCCCGCTCGTCTCGCCCGGCGCGCGAGTGACCGCGAGCAAGGGCGTGCTGCACCCGGAAGCTGCCGCCGATGGGCGCTATCACGACGTGAACAGCGTCGTCTTCGGCTTGCCGACGGAGGACGAGCCGGCGTGGGTCGCGCTCGAGCTCGACGGCTCGTACGACCGCCTGCTCCTCACGTGGGCGGACCCGAGCTACGACCCATACAACGTGGTCACCTACGCGCCCCGCTCGTACGTCGTCGAAGTCTCCGCCGACTCGACGGACGGCGAGGACGGGCACTTCACGAAGGTCGTGAGCGTCGACGACAACGCCGTGCGCACGCGCGAGCACGCCTTCGATTTCAGCGGCAAGAAGTGGGTACGCTTCTCGGTGACGGGCGCCCCCGAAACGAGCGCCACCGTGGCTCTCGACGAGCTCGCGCTCTACGACCTCAGCGCGTCCGGACCGGACGACGCGACCGACACCTGGTTCTTCCTCGGCGATAGCATCACGCAAGGCGCGTTCACGCGTAACCACGGCGACTACGACTTCGACGCCATCGTCACGGCAGGCGCCCCCGACTTCACGCCCGCCTATCTGAACGGCGGCATCGGCGGGGAGCTCGCGAAGGGCGGCCTCGCGCGCCTCGACCAAGCCATCGAGCTCAACCCGGACATCACGCACTTCGTCATCGGCTACGGCACCAACGACTCCTGGGGCGATCAGAGCGCCACAGCCGTCGGCTTCGAGGACACGATGAACGAGCTCGTCTCGCGCCTGCGGGGCGCCGGCAAGGTTCCGATCCTCGCGCGCATCCCGTACGCGAGCAAATCGCATTCGACGTTGCCCGCGTTCAACGACATCATCGATCGCATCACGGCGGAGCAGGGGCTACCGTGCGGAGCCGATCTCTACGGTTGGTTCCTCTTGCACCCGGACCAGCTCGGCGACGACGGCGTGCACCCGAATACGCAGGGCTACGCGCGCATGAACGAGCAGTGGGGTAACGCCGTTTTGCCGCTCTATTCGGCTGCCGACTGAGTCCCCGAGCCGCGGGAGGCAACCTCCTCTGCACTCGCCTCACGCGGGGCGAAGGCCGTGCTCAGCGCCTCCCACGCTGCTTCCGAGCGATCCACCGAGAGTGCTCCTTCGGCGCGCAGCGCGTGCGGGTCGCGTCCGAGGAACAGCCACGCGCGGATCGCCTCGCGTGAACCGCGCACCGTCACGTCGGGGCGCGTCGCCGGTCCTTCGGTCACCCCAAGATAGCTCGACTCGAGCACGAGCTCGAACGCCCGCTCGTCGACGACGAGCTCCGCCACGAGCTTTTGCCCGCCCCGGTAGCGCCGCTTCAGAGAAAGCAGCGCCCACCCGATGTTCATGGTGTCCTCGCCGCCCGGTCGATCCATGAAGCGACCGCCCCAGCGCGCGAGTTCCATCAGCGCCGGCTCGAGGGCGCGGCCGCTCGGTGCGAGCTCGTAGAGGGTGGCGCGTACGGGCGCTGGCGCCTTCCGCTTCGTAACGAGCCCGAGCCGTTCCATCTCGCGCAGGCGCGCCGCGAGCAAGTTCGTCGTGATCCCGGGGAGCTCCTCGAGCAGATCGGAATAGCGCTTCGGCCCGAGCAGCAGGTTGCGCACGACGAGCAGCGTCCAGCGCTCGCCCACGCAGTCGAGCGCGCGGGCGAGCCCGCAGAATTGCTTGTAGTTCCGGCGCTTTTCCATGCTTGCGAACTTTACTATCAAATTAATTCTTTACACTAATAAAAACTAAAGTAAAGTCTCCGCATGGCCTCGAACCTCGTGCGGCTGGGGATCCCGAGCATCGCTGTGCTGATCGCGCTCGTGTTCGTAGCGGGCGTCTACGCCTCCGAACGTCGGGCATCCGGCGTCGCACGCGCGCGGCGCAACGCGACGCTCGCGGCGCTAGGCATGGGCGGCTTCATGGGCTTCATCGCCGCCCTCGCCCTCTCGGGCCTGCTCGCTCGCTTCGACCTGCGCCCGCCGCCACTGATGCTCTGGATGATCGCGACGCTCGGTGCGGCGCTCGCCGTCGGCCTTTCGCCGCTCGGCAGGCGGCTGGCAACCGGCTTGCCGCTCGCTGCATTGGTCGGCTTTCAGGCGTTTCGGTTACCGCTCGAGCTCGTCATGCACCGCGCGGCGCTCGAAGGGGTGATGCCGAGCATCATGTCGTACGGGGGCTACAACTTCGACATCGTGAGCGGCGCGACGGCGCTCGTGCTCGGGCTTTTGCTCGCGCGGGCCAGCGTGCCGCGCGCGCTCGTCGTCCTCTGGAACGTGCTGGGATCGGTATTGCTCGCGATCATCGTCACCGTCGCGTTCCTCGCGACCCCGCTGATTCGTGCGTTCGGCGAGGCGGAGGTCAACGTCTGGATCACGCAGTTCCCCTATGCGTGGATGGCCATCATGGTCGGAGCGGCGCTCCTCGGACACGTGCTTTTGACTCGCCGTCTGCTCGCCGAATCGCGTCACTCGTTGCAGCCCCGCACGGTCACGCCATAGCGCCGGCAAGCGTGAGCCCGGCAGACTGCCGCAGGTTCCGGGCGTGCGGGAGCGCGAGCTCGATGAGCGCACTCGCGCGGTGCTCGCGCAAGAATGGCTCGCGGATGCGCTGCTCGAGCACGCGTCGGTCGCGTCGTTTGCGCGTTTCGTCCTCGACTTGATGGTCGTGGGCGCGCCCGCGTGGCTCTTGGAGCGCGCGCAGGCCGCGATCGGCGACGAAATCCGGCACGCGCGCGCGTGCTTCGAGCTCGCGACGCGCTACGCGGGGGAAGCGCTCGGGCCGGGGGCCCTCGAGACGGGTGAACCGGGACGCGCGTTGCGTCTCGAGGACATCGCAGCGGCTGCGGTGCGCGAGGGGTGCGTCGGCGAGACGCTCGCCGCACTCCAAGCCGAGGCGCAGCTCGAGTCGGCGTTGGACCCGCGCGTGCGTCACGCGCTCGCCGGCATCGCACGCGACGAGGCGGACCACGCCGAGCTTTCGTGGGCGTTCGTGCGTTGGGCCATCGAAGTGGGCGGCACCTCGGTACGGGATGCCGTGCGCGACGCCTTCGCTGCCGCCGAGCGGGCGCTCGAGCGCAGCGAGCTCCCCGAGCTTCACGACATCGACCGAGCAGCCTTCGCCGCTCACGGCCGCTTGTTGCCGGGTGCGCAAAGGGCTTGCCATCGCGCCGCCTTCCGCCACGTCGTCCTCCCCTGTCGCGGCGCTTTGCTTGGTACGAGCTAGCCCGAAAAGACAGGTCCGGCGCTACCCAAGCGCCGGCACCTGGATGTTGTTCTGCTGAAGCAGCATCGTGAGCGTCGAGCGATCGTAGCTCTTCGAGAGCGCTTCTTCAGCCGTGACGTTGCCGTCCTTCACGTGCTTGAGCAGTGCTTCGTTCATGAGCTGCATGCCGAGCTTCTTACCCGTCTGCATGATGGAGGGGATCTGGAAGATCTTCGACTCGCGGATCAGGTTCGCGATGGCGGGTACGGCGAACATGACCTCGAGTGCGGCGACGC
>DATMCL010000207.1:0-17445 GCA_035558375.1 Polyangiaceae bacterium | reverse complement strand
CCCGCTCGTATCCGTCGAGCTTCCGGGCGCGTCGCTCGCTCGCGCGTTCGAGCACGCTGCGCGCGCGGCAAGTGCACGCGACTGCCGAACGCAGGTGCACGTCGCGGGAGCGCTCGTTCGCTTTCGTTGTCCCTGCGAGGGTGCGGCATGCGCACGCGTTTTCGCCACGGAAACGGACGTCCCGTGCGCAACGGATGACGAGTGCGCGACACTGGGTGGCGCATGTGGCGCGTCGTCTGCCGGCTCCGACGAGCCTTTACGCTGCTTTGCGCCGCTCTCTAACGGCGCGAGCTACCGCGTCGCGACCACGGCGTACCTCGCCGCGGGCGGAAGCGGGCTCTTCGACGCCATCCCCGAGACCGCGCTCCGCCCGGTGAGCGACAGCTTGAGCCACGCGCTCGCGGAGGAGCTTCGCCATGGAGCCCCGTGTGCGGCAGGCACGGGCTTTCCCGAGCCGGATTCACGCGTTCAGGCGCTGGCCGCAGCGCTGCCGTGCCTCGACGCCACGCGAGGTGCCGCGCGTGACGGGCGCATTCGCTTCGAGGCGCCGTGACGCCGCGCTGGGTCGCCCTGTTCGCGGCGCTCCTGTGCGTCGTCGCGCCCAGTCACGCGCACGCCGAGTCCGGTGCCGCCCCCCACCTCCGCACGAGCCTCGTCTGGATCTGGGGCGACGACGACGTCCTCCACGCCCCCGCCGAGAGCGCGCCGCCTTCGCCCGGTCCCGGCCTCGGCGATCGCCCGGGCTACGACGGGCTCTTCGAGGGCTTCGCGTCGCGCTACACCGGCCGCGAGAATCGCAGCGAGGTGCGCCTCGAAGGTGAAGCGCCCGGCTTGCTCCCCCGGCTCACGACGCGCGCCGGCTTGGCGCTCGGTCTCGAGCTCGGGGCGCTCGGTGATCGCGCCGCTCCGCTCCTCGTTGCCGATCTCGGGAGCTTCGTCGAAGCACGCGGGTCGTTCGGCGGCGCGCGGGGCGCGCGCGAGAACGCCGTCACGCTGCGCCTCCTTCCGATCAACGGCGATCGCGAGCGAGTCGGGGACCTCGAAGCGCTCGCCTGGGGCGGCGCCACAGGTCCGCGCTGGGAGTCGCCCTACGCCGCCGCAACGGGTCCGGTGCGCGCCGGCCGAGTCGAACTGGCGCTCGGGTTCGTGCGCGCTCACGTGGGACTCAAGACTGCGAGCTTTCTCGAGCCCCAACCGGCGGGCCCCTCCGTTCCGGAGACGAGCTACGGCGTGTACACGGGGGTCGAATCGCGTTGGTCGGCCCCCGTCGCCGTGGCGCTCGGATTCGGCCATTTCGAGCATGGGCCCTTGCCGGGCGTGGCCGGCTCCTCGCGCGCCACGACGAGCGGCGTCTCGCTGCGCCTGTCGTTCGGTTTCGGGCTCGAGCGCCCGCGGCCGCCGGTCGCGTTCCTGAGCGATGGCTCGCCGTTCGACCGTCTGACTCCGACGCCTGCGCGCCACGCGTTCGCGCTCGGTCTCGAAGCGGCGCACCTCGTTCAGCGCCTCGCGTCCGGCGATCACCCGGGCGAATCCGTGCTCGCTCCCGCTCGCGCAGCTGCCGCGACCGCGGAGCTCCGCACCGGCGCGCTCGATCTGCGCGCCGCGTTCATCGTGCGCGACCCGTCGTTCGTGATGCGTAACGCCCCCGGCGTCTTTCCCGCCCAGACCCTGCCGCACGACGCGGCCGAGCAACCCGAGCTCGGCATCCTCACGAGCGCTGGGCTTCTCTTCTCCGCGGGCGTCGCGCCGAGCCTGTCCGCGGGCGTGCTGTGGCCAGCCGCCGTGACGCTGCAGGCGGTCGATCGCCAAGGTCAGCTGCTCGGCGGCACGCTGGTCGTGCGCGGTCCCGGCGACGTGGAGGCGCTGCCCCCGGGCGAGCCGCCAGTCCCCGTGCTCGATCTGCGCCCCGCGCTCGAGCTTCGCCTGTCGCGCCTCTTGGAGGTCGTGGGATGGCTCGACTACCGGCGCGACTTCAACCGAACTCGCCTCGTTAGTACCGCCGAAGGAACGCTGGGGCGCGGATTCCGGAGCCCCGAACGGCTCGGCTATGGCGTCGCCGCACGAGCGGTGTGGTAGCGGTATCCCGCGTGAATTCCGCCGAGGTGCCCGTCCGTGCGCGCCGCTCGCTGCTCGACCTCGGCCCTCGCGCGCGCGTCGTCTTCGCGATCGCTTACGCGACGGTGATGGCGTGGGTGATCGGAAGCGCCCAGTGGCGTCCGGACCACGTGTTCGGGTTCCAGATGTTCAACCAATCGTCCAAGATCAACATTCGGCTTCTTCGTCGTGTTCGCGGGCGGCGAGCGCCGGTGCCGATCGTGAACGGAGGGTGGCAGGCGCGCGACGCGCACGGCAAGATCCATGACTTCCGCTGGGAGGACCGCGTGAAGGACCCCGTGCTGCGCGTGCTCGAAAAGCCGGTGCACGCGAAGTACGGCCTCGACGGCCAGCTGTTCCGGCTCGAGCAAGCGCTCGCGGACGTGCTTGCCCACATTCCCGACGACGCCGAGACCACCGGTCTCATCGCCTCCGTCGGCACGCTGAAGAACGGCCGCTTCCCCACCACGGTGCGGCTCGAGGCGGAACGCCGGTGACGCTCGCCACGCTCACCGCGAAGGTCCGACTCCTCGCGAACGAGGAGCGCGATGCCTACCTGCTCGGGCTCATTCGCGTGCTGCTCGCCGTGCTGCTCGCGACGAACGTGTGGGCGCGTTTCGACGAGCTCGAGCATTGGGCCTATTTCGGCGACGTCTTTCACCTCCCACTCGTCCCCGAGTCGTGGGTGCCGTCCCGCGCGACCTACGAGCGCCTTTTGTGGCTCGAGCTTGGCGGTGCCGCCGTGGCGTTCTTCGGCTTCTTCGGGCGCGAAGCACTCGCGATCAGCGCATCCGTAGGTCTGTTCCTGCTCGGCTGCGACCGCCTCCAGTATCACAACAACCGCTTCGCACTGCTCCTCGCCTGCTTCCTCTGCGCGTTCATGCCGAGCGATCGCTCGTTCCTTCTCTACCGGGGGCGCCGCCATGCCCTTCCAGTCGAGCAGAGACTCGCGCCGACCTTGCCGCGCCGCCTCTTTCAGCTGCAGATCTCCGCCATCTACCTCTCCTCCGGCGGAGGCAAGCTCGTCGATCCCGACTGGCGGGGCGGGCAGAGCATGCTCGTGCGCTTCGAAGAGGGGGTGGCCTACGCGCGCCAGCACGGCGCGCAGCTCGCCGACTGGTACGCAAGCTTCCTCACGTCGCCGCTCACTGCGAGCCTCGCCTCCAAAGCGGCGATTTCACTCGAGCTCTTTCTCGCGGTCGGACTCTGGGTCCCGCGGCTGCGCGCGTTCGCGCTCTGGGCCGGCGTGGTCTTCCACTTGATGATCCAGGCGTCGGCGCGCGTGGAGCTCTTCAGCTGGCTCATGGGCGTGGCCTACGTGGCGTTCGTCACGCCCGAGCTCCGCGAGCGCACGGTGCGCGTGAATGCGGCCAAACCACTCGGCCGCACGGTGGCTCTCGTGGTGCCATGGCTCGACTGGCTCGCCCGCTTTCGGATCGAGGCGCAGCCGACCGGGGAGGGAAGCGCCGCGGTCGCGGTGGACCGGGACGGCCGGGAAGCGACCGGGCTCGGGGTCCTCGGCGCCCTCGGTCGGGGCCTGCCGGTGGTGTACCTCGCCTGGCCGCTTTTGGCGGTTTTGGGGCGGTCCCGGCCCCGGTTGACCGACCCCTGAACCCGCGTATACTCGCGCCCCCAACAAACCCCAGGAATTACCAGAAACATGCCTCTCGAACCCGGCGCTAAAACGGCTGTCGTCTCTCGTCACCGCATTCACGAGACTGACACCGGCTCACCGGAGGTGCAGGTCGCCCTCTTGAGCCAGCGCATCGAAGCCCTGACCGATCACTTCAAGGTGCACTCGAAGGATCATCACTCACGGCGTGGCCTCTTGCGCATGGTCGCGCAGCGCCGCCAGCTGCTCGACTACTTGAAGCGCTCCAGCATGGACCGCTACAAGAAGATCGTCGCTTCCCTGAACCTGCGTAAGTAAGAACGAAGTTCGTTCGTCCGGTTTTCCGGAAGCGGGTCTCCGCCTTCAACTTCGCTTCGTGCCGCGCACACGGTCCGCGGCACGCATCGAGGCTGAAGAAATCGGTGCTCGCCTCCGGCGTCGCGTCGCACGCAGCGACGAAGCGCGCTGAAGGAGCGCAACACCCCCATGTTCGTCAGAGAATCCATCAATATCGGTGGCCGTCCGCTCACGTTCGAGACCGGCCGCCTCGCCAAGCTTGCCGACGGCGCCGTGCTCGCCACCTACGGAGAGAGCGTCGTGCTCGTGACCGTGGTCTCGAGCGAAGAGCGCCCCGGCCTCGACTTCTTCCCCCTAACCTGTGAGTACGTCGAAAAGACGTACGCCGCCGGCAAGATCCCGGGCGGCTTCTTCAAGCGCGAGGGCCGCCTGCGCGACTACGAGATCCTCTCGTCGCGCCTCATGGATCGCCCGCTCCGTCCGCTGTTCCCCGACGGATACAAGAAGGACACGCAGGTCATCGCGACCGTCCTCTCCGCCGACAAGGAGAACCCGACCGACGTGATCGCGCTCTCCACGGCGAGCGCCGCGCTTCACATCTCCAACATCCCCTGGGACGGCCCGATCGCCGGCGTGCGCGTCGCGCGCGTCGACGGCGAGCTCATCACGTTCCCGACCTTCGAGCAGAGCGCGAAGGCCGACATCGACCTCGTCGTCGCGGCCAGCAAGGACGCGATCGTCATGGTCGAAGGCGGAGCGGACGAGGTGAGCGAGAAGGAGCTGATCGATGCGCTCATGTTCGCGCACAGCGAGGCGCAGAAGATCATCGGCCTGATCGAGAAAATGCGGGCGGGCATCGGCAAGGAGAAGCGCGCCTTCACGACGCCGAAGCTCGACGAGTCGATCGCCAAGCGCATCGCGGAGCTCGCGGACGCGGATTTCAAGACCGCGTGCGTGATCAAGGAGAAGCAGGCCCGCTACGCTCGTTACGGCGAGATCAAGAAGGCCACCTTCGCGAAGCTCCTCGAGGAGTTCGGCGCCGAGAAGTTCACGGCCAGCGAGAAGCTCTGCAAGGAAGAGCTCGAGAACCGCAAGGCCGTCGTCGTGCGCAACATGGTGCTCGACGAGGGCAAGCGCATCGACGGCCGCGACACGCGCACGGTGCGCCCCATCAGCTGCGACGTCGGCCTCCTGCCGCGCGTGCACGGTTCGGCGCTCTTCCAGCGCGGTGAGACGCAAGCCATCGTCACGACGACGCTCGGCACCGCCACCGACGAGCAGAAGATCGACGCCCTCACGGGCGAGTCGTGGAAGCGCTTCATGCTCCACTACAACTTCCCGCCTTTCTCCACGGGCGAAACCAAGCCGATGCGCGGCCCCGGCCGGCGCGAGATCGGGCACGGTGCCCTCGCCGAGCGCGCGCTCGTGCGCATGCTGCCCTCGAAGGAGGAGTTCCCGTACACGATCCGCATCGTGAGCGAGATCCTCGAGTCGAACGGCTCGAGCTCGATGGCGAGCGTGTGCGGCGGCTCGCTGAGCCTCATGGACTGCGGCGTCCCGCTGAAGAAGCCCGTCGCAGGCATCGCGATGGGTCTCATCAAGGAGGGCGATCGCCTCGCCATCCTGAGCGACATCCTGGGTGACGAGGATCACCTCGGCGACATGGACTTCAAGGTGTGCGGCACGGACAAGGGCGTCACCGCGATCCAGATGGACATCAAGATCGCCGGTCTCGACCGCGGCATTCTCGAGCGCGCACTCGATCAGGCCAAGGAATCGCGCCTGCACATCCTCGGCAAGATGCTCGCGACGCTGTCGATCGCCCGCACGGAGATCAACCGCTGGGCGCCCCGCATCACGACCATCAAGGTCAAGCCCGACCAGATCCGCATCATCATCGGACCCGGCGGCAAGACCATCAAAGGCATCGTCGACCAGACCGGCTGCAGCGTCGACGTCGAGGACGACGGCACGGTCGCCATTGCGAGCGCCGATTCCGACGCCGTGAAGAAGGCCCTAGCGATCATCGAGGGTCTCGTCGCGGAGCCGGAGGTCGGTCGCATCTACAAGGGCAAGATCACGCGGCTCGTCGATTTCGGCGCGTTCGTCGAGATTCTGCCGAACTCGGAAGCCCTGCTTCACGTCTCGGAGATCGCGCACACGCGCGTCGAGTCTCCCGGCGACATCCTGAAGGAAGGCGAAGAGGTCGAGGTGAAGGTGATCAGCGTCGAGCGCGACGGCAAGGTGCGCCTTTCGCGCCGCGAGCTGCTCCCGTTCCCCGAGGGTGAGGAAGGCGAAGCGGCCAAGGAGCGCATGGCGCGCGCGCGCGAAGCGGGTCCCGGCGGCGGACGCGGTCCGCGCAGCGGCGGCCACGGCGGCGGCGGCGGGCGTGATCGCGACCGTGGCCCGCGCCGCGACCGCGGTCCGCGTCACTAGAACGCCGATCGGCGTTCTAGCCTTGTTCATGGGGGCGGCACGCGCCGCCCCCCTCCGCCGAAGCCAGTTCGGCGGAGCCTTCCCCCACGCGGGTCACTTCGCAGCGTTTCGAGCTGCGCGTTCGGCGAGCCACTGCTCGGCCGCGGCGCGCGTCGCCGGACCGCTCTGGCTCATGTCGATCGGCAGCGGCTCGCCCGTGAGCCGTTCGATGGCGGCTTTCCCGTAGAAGCGAACGAGCGGGTACGGGTCGTCGAGAGTCGCCGCGATCGAGCGTGTGAGCTCCGTTCTCCCGGTGTGCGACAGCACCGTTGCCGCGACGGCGCGCTCGTGCGGCTTGCCGCCGAACAGCGTCACGGCGAGCGGCTTCACCTTCAGGTCCGCTCCGTAAAGGCGCCGCAGCGCCACGCGGTCGTAGCGCTTGTTCCACCAGCGTTCCATCGTGACCAAGATCTGATCGACGGTGCGGTCCGTGTGGCAGAGCGCGCATTCGAGCGGACGATCGCCCTCGACGCGCTCCCGATCCGTGGGCGAGCCGATGCGGTGGTAGCGCACGAGGTCGTAGTCGAGCCCCATGTTCTTCTTCGGCATGTGGCACGCGATGCACGCGGCTCCCGCGGTTCCCGGCTGATGGTGGCTGTGTGCTCGGACGGCGGTCTCGGTCGCATACTGCGTGTGGCAGCGGGTGCAGACGCCATTGCCGGCGGTCTCGCCGAGCTTCGCGAGCGTTTCGGGGCGATCCTCGGCGTGAGGATCGTGGCAGCTCGTGCAGGTGAGCTCGTGGCTGCAGCCACCGAGCAGGAAATCGCGCCCTTCGCCCGAGTTCGTCGTGCTGCCGCCGGGCGTCGAGCTTCTGGTGTGGCCTTCCCACGTGTACGGGTAGCGAGAGAACAGCACCGTGTGGCACTTGGCGCAGGTGCGATTGATGTCCTCGGCGGGCGTCGGCGATTTCCCGTTCGGCGCGCTGACGCTCAAGAATTCGCTTCGGAGGGCGAACGTCGGCCGCACGACGAACGGATCCGCAATGTGCTCGCGCGAGCCGCCGTGACACGCCTCGCAGCCGACGCCGAGCTCGACGAGGTGCTTCTCCTCGAAGCGATCGCGCGTCACGTCCGCAGCGACGCCGAGCGCCTCGTGCGCGTCGGATGGCATCGGCGCGTGTGCGCCGAGCGCCCCGAGCTCGTCACCGAGCGCCCGCACGAGCTCCGGCGCGTCCGTGATCGCGTAGCGGAAGGCCTTGTCCGGCGGCAGCTCGTTGCTCGCCGAGCCTTGGTAGGGCAGGGCGCCCTTGCCGTAGAGATCGTCGTAGAGGATCGAGAGCCCCGAGGTCGTGTTGTGGCAGAAGATGCAGGCGCGCTTCCAAACCAGGCCCGCCTCGAGCCCCGCCCGCTCGGGCACCATCACGGAATAGCCCTTGTAGCGAGGCTCCCCGCGTCCGATGAGCCACGAGAGCGGCAAGACGCGCTCCTCGTCCTCGGCGGCGCCGAGCGGCTCTTCCGTACTGACGCGCTCGCCCACGAAGTCCTCGCGGTAGCGCCCTCCGATCACCTTGGTAACGCGAAAGAGCGCCTCCTCGCCGGCGCTCGTGATGCGGAGGAAGTTGCGACCCGAGCGCCGCTCCATCACGGCGATGTCGTCTTTGAACTTGAACGCGCTGCCGTCGAACGGCGCGTGGATGCTCGTGGTTGCGAGCGTGCGCGTCATGCGGCGCATCGGCGAGTCCTGCCAGGCCGCGTATTCGGCGACGTGACACTCGCCGCACGGCGCCGAGCCCACGTAGTCCGCGTGGCGCACGTTGCTCTCCGGCACGCGACGTCCCGCGCTGCCGGGCGCGCCGGGTCCACGCGGCGCGCCGCACGCGGCGGCTCCGGCCGCGCTCATGGTAACTAGAAGAACGAGCCGCGCGAGCACGCCCGCGAGCTTAGTACCTCGCGCCCCGGGCACTAGAGCTCGTCTCAAAACCAGCTTCGGGTTTGCGCCCCCCTCGCTCGCTTCGCGAGCGCTAGAGCGCCGCATCTCCTCGGCGGGGTGATGAGACGCGCTCTAGACGACGCGCAACGAGCGGCCCGCGAGCACTTCGTTGTGCGAGCCTTGGCGATACCCGCCGAGATCGAGCGTCACGTAGCGGAAGCCCTGCTGCTTGCCAGCTTCGACCACGGCTTCGCGTACGCCCGGCTCGAGCAGGCGCGGCAGCTCGTCGAGCCCGATCTCGATGCGCGCGATGGTGTCGTGCCAGCGCACGCGCACCTGCCTTAGCCCGAGCGCCTTGAGCTTCGCCTCGAGCCCGCCGATCTGGGCGAGCCGCTCGGCGGTGACGCTCGTGCCGTAGGGGATGCGGCTCGAAAGACAGGCGGCGGCCGGCTTGTTCCAGACTTCGATGCCGAAGCGCTGCGCGGCGGCGCGTACGTCCGCTTTGTCGAAGCCGGCGTCCACGAGCGGGCTCTTCACGCCGGCTTCGCGCGCGGCGTCGAGCCCGGGCCGGTAGTCGCCGAGATCTTCGGTGTTCGTGCCGTTGGCGATCGCTGCGAGCCCGAGCTCGGTCGCCTTCGCCTTGGCGATCTCGTAGAGCTCGCTCTTACAGTGGAAGCAGCGATCGGGGCCGTTCTGGGCGTAGCCCGGGCGCTCCATCTCGTGCGACTCGACGAAGAGGTGACGAGCGCCGAGGCTTTGGGCGATTCGCTCCGCATCGACGCGCTCGCTCGGAGCGAGGCTCGCACTGACGGTCGTGAGCCCCACGGCGCGATCGCCGAGCTCGCGTTGCGCGAGCGCGAGCACGAGCGTGCTGTCGATGCCGCCCGAGAAGCACACGAGCACCGACCCCATCTCCTGGAAGAGAGCGCGGGCGCGTTCGAGCTTGTCGTCGAGGGAAAGCATCCAAGCGAAAAATAGCACTGGCGGAGCGTGATGCGACGGCGGCGGACCTCAGCGAACCTCTTGGTAAAACGCCCGGTGGGCTGACATTATTTGTCCTGACCAGGCGGTCGGTTGCTTGCATTGTTCGGAGCTGTGATTATGTTCAGTGGTGTGGCGCTTCCCCAAGCATTAGCCCATCTTTCGCCCGCTCTTCTGCGAACGGGCACCGGGGCAGAGGCCCTGGGGCCGGATCTCTCCGCGCTCCCGTTCGGAATCGAGGAGCTCGATCAGGCGCTGCCCGATCAGGGCCTCCTGCGCGGGGGAGTGGTGGAGCTTTCGGTGCTCGCTCCGGGCGGGCTTTCGACGACCCTCGCGCTCGCCGCGATCAAGAGCTTCCAGCGCTCCCGTGCCGTCAGCCTCGGCACGAAGATCGAGCCGTGGTGCGCCTTCGTCGATCCGTCGAGCACGCTGTACGCGCCGGGCGTCGCCGCTTCCGGGGTCGCGCTCGACCGTCTGCTCGTGGTGCGTCCGCCGCTCGAGGCGCTCAGTCGCGTCGCCCTCAAGCTGGCGGAGTCATCGGTGTTCGAGCTCGTCGTCATCGACACGCTGGGCGTGCTCGGTGCTTCTCTCGATTTTTCGCTCGCGCGCTTCGGTCGGGTCGTGCGCCGCTTGTCGATGGCGGTCGACGGCACGGAGAAGAGCGTGCTCCTCCTCACCGACGGACGCCTACCGCGTGCGTTGCCGCTCCCTGTCGCTCAACGCATCGAGCTCACGCGCCCCGCGCGCGAACGCTTGCTGGTGCGCGTCGCGAAAGATCGACGCGGCCGTATTTCCGGTCCGCGTCCGGTGGCGTGGGCCAAAGGCTCGGCGCCGTTGGCAGAGGGAGCGGACCATGTCCGAAAGCTCGCCTGATCCGTCTCGGCGCATCGTAGCTCTGGTTTTGCCCGAGCTTTTGCTCGAGGTCGCCGTCACGACGGCTCCTCAGCGCTCGCGGGGTCCGTGGGGCGTCGTGCTGCTCGAGCCAGGGGCGGCGACCGAGCCACTGGAAGACCCGCTCAAGCCTACGGCGCGGCTCACTGCCGTCAGCGCCTCGGCGCGGCGCTGCGGGGTGCGCGAAGGGCAAACGATCGCCGAGGCGCGGGCCCTCGTCGCCGGATTCGAAGCGATGCGCTTGCATCCGTCACTCGTCGAGCGCTCCCTCGCCGTCGTTGCGGAGGTTGCGCTCGGGTTCGGCGCGACGGTGTCGTTGCGCGTCCCGGACACGGTGTGGGTCGACGTGAGCGGATCCGCCCATCTCTTCGGCGGCGAAGCGGTCCTGGCGGAGGAGCTCGTCGAGCGCGTGCGCGGGCTCGGGCATGCGGTGCGCGCCGCGGTGGCGCCGGGGCCGGAGCTCGGGCGCGCCGTCGCTCGCTGGGCGCCGCCCGATCATCGCGGCAAAGGCGTGCACACCGTCCCGGCGGAGGGGGCCTCGCGTGCCGTGCAGGCTCTGCCCATCGTCGCCTTGCCCCTCAGCGAGGACGCGCAAGCGTTCTTGCTGCGGCTCGGCGTGCTCACGCTCGGCGATTTGGCGGCTCTGCCGCGCAGCACGCTCACGACGCGCCTCGCGGGCGAGGTCGCGCGAGCGCTCGATCTCGCGCAAGGCATCGATCCGGCGCCGCTCGTCCCGTATCGGCTTCCCGAAACCGTCGTCGAAGAGCTCGGGTTCGAGTACGGGGTCGAAGGGAGCGAGCCGCTGCTCTTCGCGCTACGTGGCATGGCCGCTCGTCTCGCGGCGCGGCTGACTGGGCGCGGCATGTCGGCTGAAAAGCTCCTGCTCACGCTCACGCACGATCGTGCCATCTCGCGCCTGCGCGGCGCGAAAGAGAAGACGGAGCTTCGCTTCGCGCTCTCCTCGCCGCTCGCGCGCGAAGAAGACATTCGGCGCGTCGTCTCCTCGCGGCTCGAGCGAGCACGGCTGCCGGCTCCCACGCTCGGCGTCCGACTCGAAGCGCCCGTCATGGTGCCGCTCGTAGCGCGCCAGCTCGAGCTCGGGGAAGCGCTCGCGGGCGGCACCGACCTCGAGCGCGAGCTCCCCATCGTGATTGCGGAGTTGATGGCCGACGTGGGGGAGTCGCGCGTCGGCGTGCTCGCGACGCTCGACTCCCATCGGCTCGAGGCGCGCAGCATGCTCGCTCCCGCGCTCGCACGTGCGAATCCTCGAGCGCGCCGTGGAGCTCGGGCGGGGCGCTCGGCGCAAGCTTCACGCGCCGAGCGGGGGCCGGGCCTGCGTGGGGCGACGCCGCTCTCGGTTCATGTTTCCGGAACGCCGCTGCCGGTCATTGAAGGAGCTCTCGCCGAATCGAGCAACGGCGAAGCGCGCGCGCCCCTCACGCGTCTTTTGCCCGCGCCGTTGCAATTCGATGGCGCGCTGCGCGTGGGCACTACCGTCGCGTTCGAGCAAAGCCTCTACACGATCGAGGCACTGCGTTTCGAGCATCGGCTACACGCCGTCGAATGGTGGAACGGCGCGCCCATCACCCGGGACTACGTGCGCGTTTGGCTCAAGGCGACCGACGGAGTGATTGAAGCCATGGTTTACGTGGACCGTTCGAGCGGTAAACGTTACCTCCAAGCCGTCGCCGATTGAGTGTTCAGGGCACCGCCCGAAGCTTGAAAGATTTCTTCGGGTGCTATGCTCGCGTCGTCATGCGCGATCTTAGAATGCCCGCTGCGCTCTTCACTTCGTCGCTGTTCCTCGTCCACTGCAGCTCGGGCGAAGACACGCCGAGCAACAGCGCGGGCATGGGCGGCTCGAACGCGATGGCCGGAAGCACCATGGGCGGCAGCGCAGGCACGAGCAAAGGCGGTTCGGGCGGCAATCCGCAGCCGTTCCCTGGCGAGGGTGCAGGCACGACGAACACGGGCGGTTCTAGCGGCGGCTCGGCGGGGAGCGCGTCGGGCTCGGGCGGCACCGGCAAAGGTGGCTCCGCCGGCACCGGCGCCGGCATGGCGGGTCGTGGTGGTGCAGGCGCTGGTGGCTCCGGCGCTGTCGGTGCGGGGGCGGCGGGCATGGCGGGCTCTTCCGCCGGCAAAGCGGGCGGTGGCGCCGCGGGTCAAGGGGGCGGCTCGGGAACAGCCGGCTCGGGCTCAGGCATGGGCGGCAAGGCGGGCGGCGGCTCCGGCGGCGCGTCCGGATTCACGCTGACGAGCACCGTCCTCACCGAGGGCGGCATGTTCCCCGACGACACCACTTGCGACGGTGACAATACCTCTCCGCCCTTCACGTGGACCGCGGGACCGAGCGGAACGATGAGCTACGCGATGGTGCTCGTCGATACGTCGATCAACTTCGTTCATTGGGTCTTGTGGGACATCCCGTCGACCGTCATGACTCTACCGGCTGCTCTCGACGGCATGGCCATGTCGAGCACCGTCCCGGGCGCCAAGCAGAAGGCGGCGCAAGGGAACGGTTACTACGGTCCGTGCCCCCCGAGCGGAGATCACGTCTACGTTTTCACCGTTTACGCCCTGCCCGTTGCTACGCTCTCCGGAGCGATGACGTCGGAGATGACCTCGGCCCTCGCGACGGACGTGATGAACGCCGGCCCACTCGCTTCGGCCACCCTGAGCGCGCACCGCGTTTCGATGTGATGAGCGCTCGGCGTCCCACGATTTTGCTCTTCGACATCGACGGCACGCTCATCACGAGCGGCGGCGCCGGACGGCGCGCCATGGAGCGCGCGTTCGAGGAGCGCCACGGCGATCGCGAGGCGTGCCGCTTTCGCTACGACGGCATGACCGATCTCCAGATCGCGCGCCGGACGCTCGTGAGCCTCGGGGTCGAGCCCACGCGCGACGCGATGGACGAGTGCATTCGTCTCTACCTCCGCTTCCTCGTGGAGGAGATCGAGCGCACCGACCACGCGCTCTACCGCTTGCACGAGGGCATCAAGGCCGCGCTCACCGCCGCGCGCAGTCGCGGGCACGGCATCGGACTCGGCACCGGCAACGTGCACGAGGGCGCGCGCATCAAGCTCGAGCGCGTCGGCGTGTTCGAGGAGTTCGCGTTCGGCGGCTTTGGCTCCGACGCCGAGGATCGCACCGAGCTCTTGCGTCACGGCGCCGAACGCGGCGCAAAACACCTGGGCGCCACACTCGACGCCTGTCGCGTCGTCGTGATCGGCGACACGCCGAAAGACGTGGTTGCCGCGCACGGCATCGGCGCGGAATGCATCGGCGTCGGCACGGGATCTTTCACCACCGCCGAGCTCACGGCCGCGGGCGCAAAGTATGCTTTCGGCTCGCTGTCTGCAGCGGGCGCCCTCGAGGCCTTGCTCGAGGGGTGACGGCCTCGAACCTGAACGAAATGCGAATGGACCTCGCCGGCGTCACGAACGATACTCGGTGGCGATGAAGCCGCGCCGTCCGGCAGGGGAGGTTCGTAAGCAGCCGCGCCAGGCCCGCGCCCAGGCGACGGTCGGCGCCATCCTCGAAGCCATGGTGCAGATCCTCGATCGCGAAGGGCTCGAGGCGGCCACGATGGCCCGCATCGCCGAGGTCGCGGGGGTGAGCGTCGGCTCGATTTACCAATACTTCTCGCACCGCGACGCGATCTTGAACGCGCTCCAAGATCGCGAGTTCGAGCGCGCGCTCAAGCTGATTCAGGAGATGCTCGCCGACGGCAACTTGGCGCAGTCCCCCGAGCAGACCGTGACGGCGGTCGTGCGCGGGCTCGCGCTCATCTATCGCTCGTGCCCGGGGCTCCACCGCGTGCTCGCGATGGATGGGCTGCGCGTCGCCAAGGCCGATCGCGTGCATGCCTTCGATCTTCGCGTGCTCGAGATCGTGCGGCACTTCTTGCGCGCCTCGAGCGCGCCCTTGCGCCGGACGAGCATCGACGCCGCCGCCTTCGTCGCGCTGCAGTCCGTGCGCGCGACGATGCTCGCCTGGATCCTCGAGCGCCCTCCCGGTTTCGACGAGGAGACGCTGGTTCAAGAGGTCACCGACCTCGTGCTTCGCTACCTCGTGCGCGATACGGAGGGCGAAGATTGGGCTCGAAAGCCGCGCCCGAGCCCCGGAATCCTCTCGTAAAACCGGTTTCGGGCGCGTGCGACGTCAGCGCGCGACGCGGTCGAGGCGCGCCGCCTGGACGCGATCGATGTGCTCCGCCAGGCTCAAGCGCTCGTCGCGCCCGATGACGACGAACTCGAATGCGAGCAGCTTGCCGACGCGCCGCACGAAGCGCGCCGCGGTGCGGATCGGACGTGAGTGTCCGGGCACGAAGAGCTCGAGCGTCACGAGCCCGTCCGTCGAGCACTCCTCGGAGTGACGAAAGTCGAGCACGACGCCCGTCGTGGAGAGCTCGGCGGCACGTGCACGAACGCGCTTGTTGCGGCTCGTCGCGTAGACGCCGAACGCCATCGGCGTGCGCATTCCGATTCGCCGCGCAACGCTGATGTCCGAGAGCGTGACGCGCTCGGAGTCGTCATGCGGCTCTTTGAGTTCCGGATAAGACTCAGGCATCAAGGTAGCCTCCGGTGCTTTAACGTTGGTACCGCGAGCCCTCTTCCGCAGGCCACGGAACTGGATCTGCAAGTCAACGAATTCATTGAGTTAACCAAATATTTGCTGGGCGCCGGCGTGTGACTGAGTATCTGTTCAGTGGTGACGGCCTTCGTGGAGCTTCTGGCGCGCTCGGCGTTCTCGTTCTTGCGCGCAGCCTCTCGACCCGAGGAGGTCATCGGAAAGGCCAAGGAGCTCGAGCTCGAGGCGGTGGCCCTCTGTGATCGCGATGGGCTCTACGGCTCCGTGCGCGCGCACGCGGCGGCGCTCGAGGTCGGACAGCGCGTGATCGTAGGCGCGGAGCTCGGCGTGGATGCGCACGCCGAGCGGCGCGGCTCCTGGGGAGCGCCGAAGCGCGCGAAAGCGGCGCGTGACTTACCCGTCGTCGCGCTGCTCGTCGAAAACCACACGGGCTACACGAACCTCTGCCGCCTGCTCACGCGGGCGCACGCCGGCATGGAAAAGGGAGAGAGCGCGCTCGATCCCGCATGGCTCGGTGAGCACGCCGCGGGGCTCGTCGCGGTGATCCCGTCGCCGCAGAGACCCGGTGACGCCGAAACGCCGCCACGCGCTTTGTTCGAGGTCGTCAGGGACGCGTTCGGCGAGCGCTCGGCCGTCGCCATTCACCGGCACATGGATCCGTTCGATCGCGAGCGCATGATGGCGGCTCGCTCGGCGGCGCACCGCTACGGCATGAAGCTCGTGGCGAGCGCGCGCCCGCGCTTTCACGTTCCTGCGCGCAAGCCGCTCGCCGACGTGATGCACTGCATCCGCACCGGAACGACGCTCGATCGCGCGGGCACGGCGCTCGACGGCAACGCCGAGGCGCACCTGCGCTCGGAGCTCGAGATGAGAAAGCTCTTCGCCGAGCGCCCCGCTTTGGTCGATCAGGCCGGTGAGCTCGCGGAGGATTTGCGCTTCTCGCTCGCCGAGCTCCGCTATCGCTTTCCGTGCACGCTCGAGCCGGGGGAGAGCGCGGACGCGCGGCTCCGGCGGTTGACGCTCGCGGGTCTCGAGCGCCGCTATCCGGGCGGCGTGCCCGCAAAGGTGGCAGCCCAGATCGAAAAAGAGCTCGCGCTCATCGCGAGCATCGACGTGGCGCCGTATTTTCTCTCGACGCTCGAGGTCGTCGACATCGCTCGGCGCCGCCGCATCTTGTGTCAGGGACGGGGGAGCGCGGCGAACAGCGCCGTCTGCTATGCGCTCGGTATCACGGCGGTCGATCCCGCGCGCTCGAGCTTGCTCTTCGAGCGTTTCTTGAGCGCGGAGCGGCGAGAGCCACCGGATATCGACGTCGATTTCGAGCACGAGCGGCGCGAAGAGGTGATTCAAGAGCTCTACGAGCGCTGGGGGCGCGAGCGGGCGGCCATGGTGTCGGAGGTGATCTCTTACCGGGGGAAGAGCGCGCTGCGTGAAGTGGGCAAAGCGTTCGGGCTCTCGCTCGAGCAGGTCGATCGGCTGAGCCAGAGCATCATCCACTGGGAATCGAACGAGGCGAGCAAGCAGCGGCTCGCCGAGCTCGGCTTCGATCCCGAGGGCACGCGGATGAAGCAAGTGCTCGACTGTGCGCGCGAGCTCGAGGGGTTCCCGCGCCATCTTTCGATCCACGTCGGCGGGTTCGTGCTTTCGGCGGCGCCGCTCGAGGAGGTCACGCCGGTCGAGCCCGCGCGCATGCCCGATCGCACCGTCCTGCCGTGGGACAAGGACGACATCGACACGCTCGGCTTCTTCAAGATCGACGTGCTCGGACTCGGCATGCTGACGGCCATCCGCAAGGCCCTCGCCTTGATTCACGAGGGCGGCGGGCTCCGTCTTCCCGAAGGGACGCCCACTCCGGAATCGACGCCCGAAGCCTTCGATCCGCTCGACGTGGTCACGCGCGTTCCCCCCGAAGATCCTGCCGTTTACGCCATGGTGGGGCGCGCCGACACCGTGGGCGTCTTCCAGATCGAGAGCCGCGCGCAGATGGCGATGCTCCCGCGCCTCCTGCCGAAGACCTTCTACGACCTCGTCGTCGAGGTCGCGATCGTGCGGCCCGGGCCGATCTCGGGCGGGATGGTGCACCCGTACCTGCGCCGCCGCACGGGCGAGGAGCAGCCGCTCTACCCGCACCCCTGCCTCGAGCCGGTGCTCAGGAAGACGCTCGGCGTGCCGCTCTTCCAGGAGCAGGTGATGCAGATCGCGATGGTCGGCGCGGGCTACTCGCCCGGCGAAGCCGACCAGCTGCGCCGCGACATGGCGGCGTGGCGGCGCTCCGGCCGGATCGAGAAGCACCGCGAGCGCCTGATCGAGCGCATGGAGGCCAAGGGCATCGCGCGCGAGTTCGCCGAGCGCGTGTTCGAGCAGATCCGCGGGTTCGGCGAGTACGGCTTCCCGGAGTCGCACGCGGCATCGTTTGCGCTGCTCGTCTACGCTTCGTCTTGGGAAAAGCTCAAGTTTCCGGCCCATTTTGCCTGCGCGCTCATCAACTCGCAGCCGATGGGCTTTTACACGCCGTCGACCATCATTCAAGACGCCGTCCGTCACGGCGTCACGGTGCGCGACGTGGACGTGACGAAGAGCGACTGGGACTGCACGCTCGAGCGACTGACGGACGCGCAAGGCCGCAACGTGGG
>DATMCL010000206.1:0-18541 GCA_035558375.1 Polyangiaceae bacterium | reverse complement strand
GGCACGTCTTTACCGCGCTGCACGTCTGTACGGCGCCGCACGTCTGTACGGCGCAGCACGTCTTTCCCGCCCTGCACGTCGCCGACAACGCGCGCCCCGCAACGCCCCCGCATCACAGCTCACGCCCGCGCGTCAGCGTCCGCCGCACGTCACCGCACGATTCCGTCGTGCCTCCGCGCCGGCTTTGCCGGCGCTTGGGGGCACCCGCGCGCGCAAGGCCTAAGGCCGAGCACGCGGGCCGTACCACGCCGCACCCACGTGCGGGGCATCAACTCATCGTCTCAATTGCGTTGCGTTCCCGTCGCCGTCGCCGGTTCGCCATTCGTCGTGCTCATTCCGCGACGTCGTCCGTTCGGCATTGGTGAGGCTCAAGCGCGACGCATTCATACGGCACGCGCCCGGACCGAGATGGCGCGTTCTTGCCGAGCTGCCTGAGCCCTACGCCTTCAAGAACGGCAGGATGGTGCTCGCGTCCGTGAAGTAGCGGGAGGTGGTGCTCGTGTAGTGGGACTTGAAGGGCGGGCCCCAGTCGACGGTGCCGAGGTAGGGGACGCCGTAGCCTTTGTGATCCCAGCGCTCGAATTCGGTCGGGGGGACGCCCATGGATTGGAGCACGGTGGCGAGCCACTGCGAGTAGAGCAGGCCGAGCACCTGCTTGCTGCCGCCGTCGGGGGTGTATTCGGAGCTCTTGTTCGTGGTGCGCCGATAGTCGATGAGCTGGCCGGTCTTGAGGAAGCCGCTCGCACCCCCGAAGGTGATGACCGGGATCGACACGGAGCCGTGCGTTTCCATGCCGGATTCCTGGGTCCAGACGACGAGGGAGTTGTCGAGGTAGGTGGCGCCGCCCGCTTCCTCGACGTCGAGGCGCGCCGCCATGTCGAGGAAGCTGCTCTCGAAGAAGCTCTGGTACGAGGTGACGAGCTTCTGCTGCGCGGCGTCGTTTTGCCACTGGTGCGCGACTTCTTGGTGCCAGTCGCCACCGTAGGAGTCGTAGGCCGCGGTGTCGCCGGCGCACACGACGGCGATGCGGCTCGTGCCGCACATGAAGGCGACGGCCGCGACCTCGTTGTAGAGCGAGATTTGCTTGCCGGCGTCGGCAGGGTTATTTCCGTTGTGCTTGTTGGCGTCGTCGGTCGGCGCGGTCACGTCGCCGCACGAGGCGCTGCCGCCCGCCGTGAGCTTGCGCTCGAGCTCGGCGATGCGCGCGATGTGATCGTCGAGGCGCTGCTTGTCGCCCGCGGAGAGTCGGGTGTTGGAGTTCTTCAGGCGGTTGTAGCTCTCGAGCACGTGGTCGACGATCGGCGCGCGCATGGGCGTCGTCGTGTCCTGCTTGACGAAGATTTTCTTGAACGCGTCGAGCGAGCTCGAGGTGCCGCGAATGTTGTCGATCGAGCCCGATTGCGAGTCGGGGTTCGAGTAGTTCCAGGAGACGGGCCGCCCGCCGAGGATCAGCGCGCGCTCGCGGATGCTGCCGAGATCCGGGTAGAACGAGGGCGACCAGGCCATGATCTGGTCGATGGTGGGGCGCGGGAAGGCCTGCACGTCCTTGCCCTCGTCGCCGTTGCCGTCATTGCGCGCGTAGTTGCCGAGGTGAAGGCCCGTGTTGTGCGCGATGTAGAACGGCACGTCGAGGCCCCAGAGCACGTTCATCTTCGACACGAGCGAGGGCGTGAAGACGGACGACTTGGCGCGCAGGATGTCGGAGAGCACGGTGCTGTCGCCGCTCGTCGTGGGAGCAAGCGCGCCGGCGCGGACGGTGTGGTCGGAGTAGAGCGCCTGGCTGTCCGTGAGCATGGAAGCGTTCGGGAACATGCTCGACTCGAACGCGCCGCCGTGCTCGCTCGTGATCCAGTAGAGGCGCGGTGGCCGCGTGAAGGTCGGATCGGCGCCGTACGCGGACTTCGTGAGCAAGGAGGGCAGGATCGGCAAACCGACCGTGACGCCTGCGGTGCCGAGCAGGAACTGCCGGCGCGTGATGTCGATCACTTTGCGTGCCATCTGGTTCCTCTCACTCGAACGCGCGGCGGTGGAAGGCGTTGGTCAGCACGGTGGCGGTGAGCAGGTCCTGGAGCTTGCCGTTACCGCTGATCGCCTGCCGGACGGGCTCGAGCGCGCAACCGTCCTTGGTCGGGTCGTCCCAGCGGGCGTACGTGAAGCGGAAGAAGTTGCGAGCGAGGCAAGCCTCGACCTTGCCGCTCTGCTGGATGAGGGTCATGAGCTCGGGAGCGCCGCTCACGGGCGTGGTGTCGCCCTCGTCCACTTCGGGGACGCTCGACGTGTTCACGATCTTCGTGCCGGTTTTCTTGCCGGTATCGTCGAAGAGCTGCTGCTCGGTGCGGAAGCGACCGAGCGAATCGAAGTCCTCCGTCGCGAAGCCGAGCGGGTTGATCTGGGCTTTGTGGCAGCCCGCGCAAACGGTGCCCTGCATCTCCGTGATCGCTTCGACGCTCTCGCGCGTCGTCATGCCGGGCTCGAGCTTCGGCGGCATGGCGTTCGCGCCGGCGGGGGGGTCGCCGATCTCGTCGCACAAGATCGCCTTGCGAATGAAGACGCCCTTCATGATCGGCCGCGTGTTGGGCGAGCCCGTGGAGAGGAAGAGCGCGCGCGTGAGCAGGCCGGGGCGCTGGCCGGCGGGGAGGCTCGGCGGGTCGTCCTGGCCGTTCCAGGCGTCGACACCGTAGATGAGCGCGAGACGATCGTTCTTGGCGAACGAGAGCTCGGTCGTGAGGAGATCGGCGACGCCAGAAGGCTTCGTCCAGGTGTGGTAGTCGAAGAGCCCGAGCACGTCGTCGATCATGGCCTGGCGCAAGCTCGAGTCGGGGAGATCGTTGCCCGCGAAGGCCTTGAACACCGGGTCCTGGTTTTTGGCGTCGAGCGGCGCGAGGTCCTGGACCTTCACCCAGTCGGCGAAGAACTCGGCGAGCGTCGCCTTGGCGCGCGGATCCGCAATCAGACGCTCGACCTCGGCCTGGTAAACGCTCGCGTCGAGCAGGCTGCCGTCGCCGGCGGCTGCAAGCAGAGCGTCGTCCGGCGCGGTCTGCCAGAGCTGGTATGACAGCCGCGACGCGAGCTCGTAGGCGGAGAGCTCGTAGACGCCCTGCTGCCCCGCAACCGCCTGGTCGCCGTGCTCGACGAAGTAGAGGGCGTCGGGCGAGCTCAGCATCACGCCGATGACGTCGGCGTACGCCGCCGGATCGGCCGCCGCCGTCGAGCCGTAAACCGACTTGTAGAAACTCACGTCGTCGTCGCTGAGCGGGTGGCGCAGGGCGCGCGCGCCGAATTTGCGCACGAAAGTGTCGAGGCAGGCGTCGTCGTTCGACGAGGAGCTGTCCGTCGCGCAGTCGCCGACGACCTTGGCGATGACGGAGGGCTGCGTGAGCGCCGCGCCGAGCGCGGTCCCGACCTGGTAGGCGCCGTCCACGTGCGCCTGCTGCAACGTCTGGTCGAGGCGGCGGAAGCTCCCGTGCAGATCCTGCGGGACGGCCTGGTGCACGTCGTCGGGAAGCGACGCGAGCGCGGAGGCGACCGCCGTGCTGACCGTCTTGATGCTCGCCGCGTCGCTGCCGAGCGCGAAGCTCACGAGATCGGCGATGGTGTTCTTGTATTCCGTCATCGTGAGGCGCCGGAGCGACTCCGCCGGTGGCGCGACGCCGTCGTCGCAGGCGAAGCTCGGCACGGCCTGACCGTTTCCGCCCACCGACGTGCCGCCCGAGCTCGCAGCGCCCGAGCCGCCGCTCGCGTTGTTGCCGCCTGCGCCCTGACCCGACGAGCCGGAGCCGCCCTTACCCGCCGAGCCCGCCGTGCCCGCGCCGCCGCTGCTCGACGCTGCGCCGGAGCCCATCGCCGCGCCGCTGCCCGAGCCGGGTCCGCCCGGATTGATCCCGGACGCGCCAGGCGTCGTGTCGCTGATCTTGCCGACGCACCCCACCGCAAACGCGGCGATAGCGACACCGGCGCCTCGGCCCAGGCGGAGCGGTCGGAAGACCATTCACTGTTGACGACCCCCGACCCCCACCGGACGGGTCACCGCCGTCGCGAAATTCACCGTGGCACACACCGAAAATTTGCCTGACGCAGGAAATTTTCAGGGGCAAAGGACAACGCGCTCTCCGAAGCGCCGCACGTGCGGCGGTTCGTCGCACATCACCTTACGTTGCCGCACTTGCTCGCGCCGCCGCCGCCGCACGTCCCGCTCGAGCAGGTGCCGCAGTCGAGCAGACCGCCGCAGCCGTCCGCGGCGGGACCGCACTCGGCGCCTTGCTCGGCGCAGGTGAGCGGGACGCAGCCGCCAGCGCCGCATTGGTTCGGCGTGCCGCCGCCACCGCACGACTGACCCGACGGGCACGAACCGCACAGGATGATGTTGCCGCAGCCGTCACCCACAGCGCCGCATTGCGCGCTCAGCTGATTGCACGACTTCGGCGTGCAGGTGCCGCTGCCGCACTGGTTCGCCGTGCCGCCGCCGCCGCACGTCTTGCCCGAGGGGCAGACGCCGCACTGAAGCACGCCGCCGCAGCCGTCGCTGATCGCGCCGCACGCCGCGCCCGCCGCCGCACAAGTGCGCGGCGTGCAGGAGCCGCCGCAATGGCTCGGAACGCCGCCGCCACCGCACACCTCGGGAGCGGTGCATTTGCCGCAGTCGAGCACGCCACCGCAACCGTCGCCGACGAAGCCGCACTCGGCGTTCACGTCGGAGCACTGGCGCGGCGTGCAGCTGCCGCCGCACTGGTTCGGGCCCGCGGCGCCACAGGTTTGGCCCGTTCCGCAGCTGCCGCACGCGACCGTGCCGCCGCAGCCGTCGCCGATGAAGCCGCACTCGGCGCTCTCGCTCGTGCACGTCTTCGGATTGCAGCTACCCGTGCCGCACACGTTCGGCGTGCCGCCGCCGCCGCAGGTCGTGCCGCTCGAGCAGGTGCCGCAGTTGACCGTTCCACCGCAGCCGTCGGAGATCGGGCCGCAGGTCGCGCCGACGCTCGCGCAGGTGCGCGGCGAGCAGGCGGGAACGCCGCACACGTTGGCCGTACCGCCGCCGCCGCAGATCGCAGGCGACGTGCAGTTCCCGCAGTCGAGCGTGCCGCCGCAACCGTCGGCGATGACGCCGCAGTTCGCGCCCTTCGCACCGCACGTGGTCTGGGTACAGCTGTGGCCGCACACGTTCGGCGTGCCGCCGCCGCCGCAGGTGTCGGGCGCGCCGCACTGACCGCAGTCGAGCAGCCCGCCGCAGCCGTCCGCGCGATAGCCGCACGTGGCGCCGAGATCAGTACAGGTCTTCGCCGTGCACTGCGGCAGACCGGGCTGGCCCACCGAGACGCACGCCGACAGGTCGAACAGCATGAACTCGAGCACCTTCTCCTGCGCCGTGAGCGGGCCGGTCGAGCAGTGCTCGGGGAAGATGGCGTTCGTCGTCGCGTTGCCGACGGCGACGTGGAACGCGCTGTAGAGCACGCGGCCGCAGATGTGAGCGGCGTCGGCGCCGACGGGCGTATTGAACGCGTACTCCTCCGTCGCGTCCCGCTCGTCGATCTGCTTCGTGCCGATCACGACGTTATCGTCCGTGTAGACGAAACGCTCGCTCTTGGCGGCGTCGTTGGCCTTCACGTAGTAGCGCGGATCCTGGATGTCGATGTAGCCGTTCCCGTAGGTGGCGCTGTACGAGTTCGTGTAGCCGAGCCACGCGTTGAAGGCCTGACCCTTGCCCGTCGCGGTGTCGACGATGCCGGTCGTCGTGGCCGAAGCGCCCTGCTGCGGCCCGCCCCAGGTCGCCGTGCTCGCGAAGTTGCCGTTGTCGTGGAGGTAGACGTAGCTGTAGTGCGACGCGAACACGCGGCCGCCCGCCTCGGCGAAGGCACGCAGCTGAGCGTCGTAGCTGTTGTTGTGCTCGTTGGCTGCACCTTCGCAGTCGAAGATGCCGATGTCGTACTTGCTGACGTTCGTGCCGGAGAACAGCGTGGAGAGCGGCGTGCTCGTCTTCGTCTTGCAGCTGCCGTCGGCGTTCCGCTTGGAGCAGCCGGCATAGGCGCCGTTGGCGCGGTAGAGGTGCACGCGCCCGGAGCCCGTCGGCTGCGTGAACTCGACGTCGTCCACGCCAATCTTGCGCAGGACGCATTCCATGGCGTCGCGCTCGCCCGTCACCACCGCCATCTGCGGGATGTTCAGGTACGCCTTGTTGCCGGGCGTGGCGTCGTTCATGTGGCGCGGCAGGCGCGCCTGGTCGACCGTGAGGTTCACGTTCGTGCACTTCTGCTGCGCGGGAATCGTGACGACCCTTCGCCACTTGCCCATCTTGATGACGAGCGGGAAATCGACGCCCGCCGGCACGTTCTTCAGGACGAACGTTCCGTCGGCGCCAGTGATCGCTGCAGCGATCGGCTCACCGAGATCCTCGTCCTCGCAACGTCCGCAGGTCGGCCCCGCCGTGATGGGCGGCAGCGGCGCGTTCGGAACGTAGACGAGCGCGTTGTAGAGCGGCTGCGTGCCGTTCGGCGCGTACACGGTACCGCTGAGGCGCGTTTCGCTGCCCACGGAACACGACGCTTGGTTCTGACAGAGGCCGGTGCAGCTGCCGTCGTCGGTCTTGCCGCAGACGCTCGCCGTGCCGCCGCCGCCGCACGTCTCGCCGGGCACCATGCAGGTGCCGCAGGACGCGACGAAGCCGCCACAGCCGTCGCCGATCGGGCCGCAGTTCGCCCCCACGTCGGCGCACGTGAGCGGGGTACAGGGCGGCGCGCCGCACACGCTCTCCGTGCCGCCGCCGCCGCAGGTGTTCGGCGCCGTGCAGCCGCCGCACTCGACGAGACCGCCGCAGCCGTCGCTCTGCTTGCCGCAGAAGCCCGGGCACACTTCGGTGTCTTGCTTCGGCGTGCACTGGATCGCCTGGCACTGGTTGGCGTTGCAGATCGCATTCTGCCCGCAGGTCCCGCAGGGGATGTCGCTGCCGCAGCCGTCGGGAATCGTGCCGCAGGTGGCCCCGAAATCTTCGCAGGTCCGTGGCATGCACGCGGGAGCGCCGCATTCGCTCGCCACCCCGCCGCCACCGCACGACGCCGGCGCCGTGCAACCGCCACAATCGATGGTGTCACCGCAGCCGTCGCTGATGGGCCCGCACGTCGCGCCGCAGTCGTCGGTGGTGCGCGGCGTGCACGTTTCCGTCGCGCCCTGACCGCACACGTCGGGCGTACCGCCACCGCCGCAGGTGTCGCCGCCGGTGCAGGCCGTCGCACAATCGGCGATCTCGCCGCCGCAGCCGTCCGGGACGAAACCGCAGAAGCCCGCCGGCTGCCCCGCGAGAGCGCTCTCGCAGGACAGCGGCTGGCAGGTCGCCTTGCCACATTCGCCCGGCTTCACCGCGCCGCAGATCTCGTTGCTCTTGCACTCGAAGCCGCAGTCGAGCGTTCCGCCGCAGCCGTCGCTCACGGGGCCGCACAGGCCCGTGGCGCCGTAGTCGGAGCAGCTCTTCTTGTCGCACGACACCGGCGGCACCGTGCACTCGCCGTCTATGCACTGCTCGCCGTCGCCCGTGCACTGGTTGCCGTTCTTGCGCGCGGCGTAGCTCCAGCAGCTTACGACATCACCGCAGCCGTCGGGCTGCTCGCCGCAGCTCGCGCCGAGCTCGTCACACGTCTTCGGCTTGCAGGCATTCTTGCCGCCACAGCGACTCGGCTCGCCGCCGCCGCCGCAGGTTGCCGGAGCCGTGCAGCCGCCGCAGTTGATGATGTCACCGCAGCCGTCCGCAATCGGACCGCACTCGTCCGTGTCGCAGGTCGTCTTACAGTCGCTCGAGCTTCCCGCGCCGGCCGAGCCGGGCGCCACGATCACGGGGTCCTTGCCGGGCCCTTGAGTGCTGCCGTCGCCGCCCGCGCCGTCCGGTGTCTCCTCTTCCGTCGGCGCGGCAAGACCGGGGTCCCGAACCGAGATTTCGGGAGGACTGGAGCACCCGACAAGGGCAACACCGAGTGTGAGGACCGCAAGAACCCTGTTTACGAATAGACGCGTCACGTTCCCTCGAGGCTGTCGATCCACAACGGATCGACGAGCTCATTTCTCAATGGGCATTTCGGTCGAAACGGCTCATCCCGAGCAAAATAGGTGGAAGAGCGCCACACAGCGGAACCGCCGAACGCGCATGTGGGTGAGCGGGAGCGCCTACGCGCGCCTCAACCTGCGCACTCGGCGCTTCCCAACCTGCGACGCGAGCGTTGGACCGCAGACCGCGTGCGTCGATCGTGAAATTTTGGGGCCCGCTTCGCTCGAGGCCCCAAAACTTCACTGGCCTGTGCCCAGATCCGTCTGCCGGTTGTTCCCTTGTTTTTCATCCACCCAAGCGAGCTTGGGTGTAGAGTCCGGCTCTAGAGGGCGCGCCAGTGACGCGGACACGAGGCATTTCGGTCTTGGTCGTCGACGACGGGCTCGAAGTGCGCGCGTTCGCAGCGCGCGCTCTCACGCGCTCGGGCTGGCGCGTCGAGTCGGTCACGGGCGCCGGGGCCGCGCTCGCGCTCGTGAAGGAGGAGCACGAGCTCGACGTGATCGTGCTGCAGTCCTCGAGCGCGGATCCTCTCGGTCTTTCGTTCTTGAGAGCGCTACGCGGACTCGATCTCGATCTGCCGGTCATCGTCGTCGCGCGCGGGGACGGGCCGGAAATGGCTCGAACCGGCCTCGAGCGCGGCGTGTATCGCATCCTCGGGCGGCCGCTCGACGCGGAAGCGTTTCAGGATGCCGTGGCCTCCGCCGGCGCGCTCCATCATTTGGCGGTGCTCAAGCGGCGCGCGCTCGAGCTCAGCGAGCCACCGGGCATACTCGTGAGCGACCCCGCCGGGCTCGACGCTCGCTTCGAGCGCGCGCTCGAGAAGCTCTGGGTCGCGTTCCAACCGATCGTGCGCTGGCCGGATCGCGGCGTCTTCGGCTACGAGGCCCTCGTGCGCTCGGACGAGCCCGCGCTCGGCACGCCCCAGCGCCTGCTCGACGCCGCCGAACGCCTCGGACGGGTCGCGGACGTCGGACGCGCGGTGCGGCGCGCCGTCGCGGAGCGCGCCCCGCAGGTTCCGGGTGACGCCATGCTGTTCGTGAACCTGCACCCGACCGACCTCGCCGACCCGGCGCTGTACGACGCGGGCGAACCGCTCTCGGCGTGCGCCGGCAGCGTCGTTCTCGAGCTCTCCGAGCGCACTCTTTTGCCCGAGCTCGGCGTCGTGCACGAGCGGGTGGCACGGCTCCGCGGCATCGGCTACCGCATCGCCGTGGACGATCTCGGCGCCGGCTACGCCGGGGTTTCGAGCCTCGGACAGCTCGAACCCGACGCCGCGAAGCTCGACGCGCTGCTCGTGCGCGGCGTCGATACGTCGAGTCGCAAAGGCAGCATCGTACGCTCCATGATCGACGTCTGTCAGCGCGAGCTCGGCGCCTACGTCGTCTGCGAAGGCGTCGAAACGGAAGCGGAGCGCGACACGTTGGCGAGCCTCGGCGCGGAGCTCTTCCAGGGGTATCTTTTCGCGAAACCCGCACCGTTGTTTCGCGGCGTGAGCATGTTCGCGCCCGCGTAGCGCTCGCCCGCGCCGAAGCGTGCGCGCAACGAGCCGCGGGGCCGAGTACCGTGTGAGCGCACACCGTCGGCGGGAAAAATCCCGGCTTTCGCAGACGCTTTCGGGCGCGAGGTGCGACGGGGCTGGCGCTTGCGCCCGAGGTGTCTCAAAGTTCCAGGGTGAGCCCGAGGCGTGCAGGTCGCGGGTTGCTTCTGTCTTTTCGGATCTTGGGATGCTTCGTTACGGATTAGTCGCGCTCATTGCCGTTGCTACGGGTTGCTCGGGGAGCATGTCCCCTGATCTCGCGGGCGAGGAGAGCGGGACGGGCGGTACGAGCGGCACTTCAGGCACCTCCGACCAGGGAGGCGGCGGCTCCGGCTCCGGGGGCAGAAGCGCCGCGGGCGCGGGCGCAGCACCGGCGAACGGCGGCTCGGGCGGCTCCGGCCAAGGCGCCGACGCGGGCGAGGACGCGTCCGGTGGGACCAGCGGCAAAGGCGGCGGCAAAGGCGGCAGCGGCGGCTCGGGCGGATCGGGCGGCAGCGGCGACGTGAGCGGCACGGGCGGCAGCGCGGCGACGGGCACCGGTGGCGGCAGCGCGGGCAGCGGCGCCACGTCGAATCACACGAACCCGCTCAGTCAGACGCTCATCGACGCGTTCGTGACGGCGCACAACGACGCGCGCCGCAGCAAGCTCATGCCCACGCCTTCGCCCGAGCTCCCGCTGGTGACGTGGGATGCGGTGCTCGCCGACACGGCCTACAACTACCTGAGCAAGTGCCAGACCAGCGACGCCAGCCGCGTCGATCACAACGCGAATCGCACCAAGGACTACGCGGCGCTCGGTGGCTCCGATTACGTCGGCGAGAACATCTACGCCTCGAGCGCGAGCAGCGTCGATCCCTCCGATGCGGTCGGCGACTGGATGAGTGAAGCCTCCAACTACATGCCGGGGAACCTCATGAGCGCGGGGCACTACACGCAGGTCGTCTGGCGCGACAGCGTGCGGATCGGCTGCGCGATCGTGAACTGCCCGAGCGTCCGCTTTCACAACACGGTGCTCTGCGACTACGCGCCGGGCGGGAACATCAACGGCCAGTCGCCGTACTGAGCCCGCCCGCACGCACACTAAAGCGCATCAGCAGCGGGCTTTTCGCGCGCACCGCGACAATCGCGAGGGCGCGCGCACATGAAGCGACAGGTGCGGTTACTGAATCGCTCCGCGCGCACGGTATGCACGCACGCGCGAGGCTCGCTCGACGCTTCTGCTCGCGCTGTTGAAATTCTTCCACCCAGCGCGATCCATCACCACGTCATCGGAATACGGCAGGCCGCGAACGAACTGGCCCTCCCCTCAGCCAGATGATACCCCATGTGATGATGAACTCGGCTCGTCGCATTCGGCGCCCCTTGAGCGCCGCCTTTGGTCTTTGTTGGGTGGTCGGTACCGGCCTCGCATCGTGTGCGAACGGAGAGGAGACGGGCTTGGGCGGTGAAGCTGCAGCGGCGAGCGCAGCATCCTCGGCGGGTGCAGCGAGCGGCGGCGCGAGTGGCATGACGAGCGGTGGTCGTGGCGGCGTCGCGGGCATGAGCGTGGGCGGCGCCAGCGCGAACGGTGGCACGCTGCCGATGAGCGGCAGCGGTGGCGCCCAGGCTGGAACCGGTACCGGTGGCACGCCGAGCAGCGGCGGCGCCGGGTTCGGCGGCAGCGTCCCGGGAGCCGGAATGGGCGGCACCATCGCCAGTGGGGGAGTCGGCGCGGGCGGCGCAGGCGCGATGAGCGGCATGTCGGGCACGTTGGGTTTCGGCGGACGCATGGGTGGCGCGGGCGGCGCCGGCAAGGCTGGCGCCGGCGGCGTGTCCGGCAGCGCGGGAACGTCGAGCAGCGCCGGCTCGGGCAACACGGGCAACACCGGCAACGTGGCGCCTCCGCCCGACGTTCAGGGCGGCATGAACGCGTGGGCTTCGCGCTATTGGGACTGCTGCAAGCCGGCGTGCGGCTGGTCCGGCAACGTCGGCGGGCGCACGCCCGCGAAGTCCTGCGACAAGTCGGGTAACCCGCTCAGCAGCTACGACACGAAGAACGCGTGTGAGTCGGGCGGCAGCGCCTACGCTTGCTTCAGCGATCGACCCTGGCAGGTCGGCGACAAGCTTTCCTACGGCTTCGTCGCGAAGAACGACACCTGCGGCCGCTGCTTCCACGTCCAATTCACGGGAAGCTCCCACAACGGCGGTCAAGACATGAGCGCGCAGGGGCTCAACGGCAAGCACATGATCGTGCAGGTCATCAACAACGGCGCGATCGCCTCCGATCAGTTCGATTTCCTGATTCCGGGCGGCGGCGTCGGCCTCCTTAACGCATGCTCGAACAACCAATTCAGCACGAGCGATCTCGGCGCGCAATACGGCGGCTTCCTCGCCGGCTGCAACGGCGATCACACGTGCGTGAAGAACAAGTGCGAGCAGGTGTTCGCCGGCAAGCAGGACTTGCTCGACGGCTGCGACTGGTTCCTCGGCTGGTTCGGCGGCGCCGACAACCCGAACTTCACCTACCAGAAGATCGCGTGCCCCGCCGAGATCACCCAGCGCTCGGGCCTGGGCGATCCGGGCTGAGACGCGTCGCGAGGGCGACGGCGGCGCCCGCGAGAGTGAGCACGGCGAGCAGCGCCACCTGGCGGAGCTCGCCCTGCGCGCCGAAGAGCAGACTCACGAGCACGGACACGCCGCCGAGCGCTCGCATCGCGCCGCGCCCGAGTCGCACGAGCGCCGCCGAGCTCGCCAGGTATTGCCCGAGCACGGCGAGCGCCGCGAGATCCACGAGGCTCTCGAACCGAAGCACGAAAAGGAGCACGAGGGTCACGACCGAGCTTGCGACGATCGCGACGGCCGGCGTCTGAAAGCGCGCGTGCGGACGCGCGAGCCAGGCCGGCACGAGGCGCTCTTCCGCGAGCGCTTGCAGGTAGCGCGGCGTGCAGAGGGCGGTGCCGGCGCTGTAGCCGAGCATGGAGACGAGGCCCCCGAGCCCGAGCAGCACGCGTCCGGAGGGCCCGAGGAACCGCTCGGCCGCGGCCACGAGGGGCGCCTCGCCGGCCGGTGAGCCCGCGCCGACGAACACCGTCTGGACGAGCATGTAGAGCAGAGCGGGAAACAAGAGCGAGACGAGCACCGCTCGCGGCACGACGCGGCGCGGCTCCGCGACCTCGCCGCTCGGAACGCCCACGACCTCGAACCCCTGGTACGCGAACAGCGTCATCAGCGCCATGCCCGGCAACGCGCTGAAGCCGTGCGGCGCGACGGGTCGAAAGCCGCCACCGCGCGCCGCGAAGAGCCCGACCCCGACGAACACGGCGAGCGGCAAGAGCTTCAGCACCGTGAGCGCGTCCATCAGGCGTGCCCCCGGCTTCACGCCGACCACGTTGAGCCCCGCGAGGCCGAGCACGACGCTCGCGCTCACGACGAGCGCCGGCGCGCCGGTCGACAGCGCTGGCACGAACGCGGCGAGATAACTCGGCAGCGCGCTCGCGACAGCCGCCCACGAAACGAGAGAGGTGACCCACGCGAGCCAGCCGACGACGAACGCCACGCCGTTGCCGAACGCGAGCTCGGCGTAGCGAAACGGCCCGCCGGTTCGTTCTTCGCCCTTGCCGAGCTCGGCGAACGTCAGAGCGAGCGGCAGGCACAAGAGTCCCGTGAGCAACCACGCGCCGATCGACGCGGGACCAAGCGCGCTCGCGAGCGTCCCCGGGAAGAGATAGATCCCGCTACCGACGACGGCGTTCACGCCGAGACACACGGCGTCGAACGTGGTGAGGGCGCGCCGCATGCGTGTTATGGTGCCCCCACGTTCGGGAAGGAGTCACCATGGCCAAGGGTCAACAGCGTCCGAAATCAAACAATCAGCCGAAGCTCACCGTGAAGCAGAAGAAAGAAAAGAAGAAGGCGAAGGCCGGCGCCAAGTAAGACGCGCTACTTCGGACTGCTCGGCACGACCTCGGCGCCGCCGTCGCGATGCTCGAGGCGAGTGGAGCCCGGATCCGACCCGGCTGGGTCGCGCTTCGGGTCGTACTCGAGGCCGTGCTCGTCAGCTTTCCAGCCCGGCGCCAGGTGATCGGTCGTCACGCCCTCGGCGAGCGTTCGCTCGGGGGACTTCTGATCCGCGCCGATCACCTGGCCGTCCGAACTTTGCGGAGGGGGATGACGATCGACGTTCGGCGCGACGACGAGCCCTTCCGTGGGCTTTTGGCACGCTGCGGCCAGCGCGAGCACGGCGAGCGAGCCGGCGAGCGCGAGCCCGACGCGTGCCCGGAGCGTCATGCGTTCACCACGGTAGGCGTTGCCCGTTCGCATGCCAGAACCCTCCGCTCGTCTCGAGCGTGAGCTCGTCGAGCCGCGCGAGGAGCCCCCGCGCCGAATCGAGCGGCTCCACCTGGCCATGGCTGCCGGTGAGCTCGGTCTTCACCATGCCGGGGTGAAGGATGGCAACCGCGACGCCCTGCGGCTTGAGATCCACGGCGAGCGACTTGCCCGCCATGTTGAGCGCCGCCTTGCTCATGCGATAGCCGTACGCACCGCCCGAGCCGTTGTCGTCGATCGAGCCCATGCGACTCGTGATGAGGCCTACCTTCGCGCCGCGCCCCAAGCGAGCACGCAGCGCTTGCGTGATGAGGAGCGGCGCCAGCGCGTTCACCTCGAACTGCTTCTTGATCGACGCGGCGTCGAGTGCGTCGAGCGGCTCCGGCCAGGCCATGATGCCCGCGTTGTTGATGAGCAGATCGATCGAGCGAGCACCGACGGCGGCGACGAGCTTTTGCAGCGCCGAATCCTCCGTGACCTCGATGCCGCTCACGATTTCCGCACCGGTCCGCTCGAGCTCAGGTGAACTTTTTCTGCAGGTGGCGAGCACGTTGATCTCGCGCTGCCGCAAAACCTCCACCAGAGCGAGACCGATCCCCTTGTTCGCACCCGTCACGATCGCTTGCGCCATGCCGCCACGTATGGGGTCGAATCGAACGACGCGCAAGGCGTGGTAAGCTCGAATGTCCGATGCTCGCTCTCACGCGACGTGGTGCGTTTTGTAGCGCGTTCGCGGCGATCCTCTGCGGATGCGGCGGAGGGAGCGGCGCACACGACCAGGCGGCGGGCGGCGCGGGCGCGGGCGGCGTCGCCCAGGGTGCGAGCGCGGGTGCGGCTGGCATGGCGGTCGGCGCGGGTACGGGCGGCGGGAGCGGGAGCGGGACGGGCGGGGCGGGAGGAACGGCGACGACTGCAGCGGGCGGCGCGGGTACGAGCGGAACGGCAGGAGGAGGCGGCGACCCCACGGCGGCGGGCTCAGGGAGTGGGACGACCGGCGACGCCGGGCGCGAGGCGAGCGGAGGCAGGGCAAGCGGTGGACGCGGCGGACGCGGCAGCGGCGGCGCGGGTGAAGCCGGGCGGGACGCGGGCGGCGCGGGTAGCGGCGCAGGCGGCAGCGCCACGGGCGGTGCCAGCGGCGCGGCAGGCTCGAGCGGCACCATCGACGTGCCTCCCGGCTACACGCTGGCGTGGCACGACGAATTCGACAAGGACGGCGCGCCCGAGCCCAAGAATTGGAAGTTCGAGCACGGCTTCGTCAGAAATGAAGAAGACCAGTGGTATCAGGACGACAACGCGAGCGTCGCCGGCGGCTTCCTCGTGATCGAGGGACGTAAGGAGCGCGTCGAAAACCCGAACTACACGGGCAGTGGTGATTGGAAGACGACGCGCCAGTACGCCGAGTACACGTCGTCTAGCCTGAACACGAGTGGGCTGCAGAGCTTTCAGTACGGACGCTTCGAGATGCGGGCGCGCATCCCCACGTCGGGCGGCATGTGGCCCGCCTGGTGGACGCTCGGCGTGAGCGGGGAATGGCCGTCGAACGGCGAAGTCGACATCATGGAGTACTACTCGGGCAAGGTGCTCGCGAACGTCGCCTGCGGCACGAGCACGCAGTGGCAAGCGAAGTGGGATTCACAGACGAAATCCCTGACCTCGCTCGGTTCCGGCTGGTCGAACGAATTCCACGTCTGGCGCATGGATTGGGATGACCAGACGATCGATCTCTATCTCGACGACCAGGTCATGAACACGACGGAGCTCTCGAGCATGCTGAACGCCGACGGTAAGAGCCCGTTCAAGCAGAAGGCTTACCTACTCGTGAACCTGGCCCTCGGCGGTAACAACGGCGGGAGCCTCAGCGGCACCACATTCCCCGTGCGTTACGAGGTCGACTACATCCGCGTCTTCCAAAAGCAGTAGCGCCCGCCGTCCCACATGCGGCTCCGTCGAATTTTTCCAAAGGCACACTAACTTCGCAAAACATCCCGTTTCGCGCCACTCAGCGTTATGGCACGCGCGAGGCGACGGCCGTACACTGACGGTTCGAGGATTTCCTCCGTCCGCATGACCGCCACCTCCAGCGCCGCAGATCCTTCGGAAGCGGAGAGCCGGAGAGACGAGGAGCTACCGTCCGAGGAATCGCTCCCCGAGACGATCCTCGCCCCTTCGAACGCGCCGCCTGCGCTGCGCAAGCTCGTCGGCGATCACTTGGATTTCGTGTGGCGTTCGCTGCGACGCTTCGGCGTGCCCGCGGCCGACGTCGACGACGCCACTCAACAAGTGTTCTTGATCGCGAACGACAAGCTGTCGAAGATCCACCCCGGCAGCGAGCGGAGCTTCCTCGTCGGCGTCGCGACGCGGGTCGCCTCCCATGTGCGGCGCTCCTACCACCGGCGCGAGGCAGCGGAGCAGCGCTTGAGCGTCAACCCCCTCGAGGCGACGCTCAATCCGGAGGAGCTCACCCAGCGCCTCGAGGCGCGAGCGCTGCTCGATCGCGTGCTCGACGCCATGCCCGAGGAGCTCCGGGCCGTCTTCGTCCTCTTCGAGCTCGAGGAGCTCTCCATCGACCAGACGGCGAGCCTGCTCATTTTGCCGAGGGGAACGGTCGCGACCCGGCTCCGGAGGGCCCGGGAAGTGTTTCACGAGCAGGCTCAATTGGTCGGGGCCGGCATTAGAAGTACAAAACAGGCCGGACTGGGCATAAGAAGCAAGAAGCGAAAAGTCGAACATGAGTGATCCGACCCGCCTCCTCGAGCTCGGCGCCGACGAGTTCGAAGCTTCACTGCTTCGGGCGGGCCGATCCGACGCGATGCCCGCGCGCAGCCGCAGCCAAATTCTCGCGGGAATCGGCATCGGCGGGCTCCTCACGGCGAGCACGGTCGCTACCGGCGTACGGGCCGCAGCCAAGGGCTGGTTCGCCAAGGCGACCCTCGGCGCCGCCTCCGCACTGACCATCTGGGCGGGTGTGCGGGCTATGCACCCCAGCTCCTCGGCCCCGGAAGCAGCCCCCGTTGCGACCACTCCCCGGGCGCCGGCCCGGACTCCGGCTCCGCAACCGATTGCGGCCCCGGCCGAAGAGCCGGTGGTCACGCCGGAGCCGGCCGCTGGCGAGCCGAGCAGGGCGCCGGCCGCCAACACGTACCGCTCGGCTCTGCCGAGCAACGAAGCGTCGCTCAGGCAAGAGCTCGGCGCGATCGAGCAGGCGCGCCGCGCCTTCCTCGCTCACGACTACACGCAGTCGCTCCGGCTCCTCGACGAGTACACGCGAAAGTTCCCGAAGCGTCAGCTCGGAAGCGAGGCGACGGTGCTTCGGATCGAAGCGCTGGCGGCGCGTGGGGATCGCGAGACCGCTTCGCGCATCGGGCACGTTTTCTTGCAGAGCCATCCGAATGGTCCCTACGCGCAAAGGGTGCGCTCGGTGATCGGCGACGGCACCTCACGCTAACGCGTGCTAATGGCGCAGAGTATGCGCAAGCTCGGCGCACTCGGGTGGTGGGTCTTCGTGGCGTCGGCGCTCGCCGGCTGCCAGGACGAGTTTCCGCTCGGCTCGTGGGGTGAGCGCCCGCTCGGCCAAGGCGGCATGGAGTCGAGCGCGGGTGGCGGAGGCGCGGGAGCTCGGACGGGAGGGACGGCAGGCGCGCCGGCAGGTGCTGCGGGTGCGACCATGCGCGCGGACCCGACCTGCAACGAGGTGGGCACTCCCGGCCCCGTGAATGCGCCGGGCCCTCTCACGACGATGGGGCAAAGCAACATCGGCACGACCAATCTCTACACGGACTGGTCCTGGCCTGCGCCGATGGACTCGATCGAGTGGGACCTTTTGCCCGAAAGTGATCCACCGCACGACGGCTACTACTGGGCGCACCAGTTCTCGTTCGTGAACGGGCTCACGGGCTTCTTCGGGCTCCAGGCGCACGGTGGCTTCCAGCTCAATCCGACCGTGGAGGACCCGAAGCCGAAGGTGGACTTCACGAAGATGGCCGTCTTCTGGATGGGCGGCTCACTCCCGGCTGAGCTCGGCGACATCGAGTACCCGGACGCGCGCGTCATGGGGGTGACCGCGCGCGGCACGGATTGGACGACGGTTCACGCGAAGTACGAGTGGAGCGCTTGCACGGTGTACCGCTTGCGGCTCGCCAAGGACGGGACCGATGCGAGCGGCAACGTCTGGTACGGAGCATGGATCGAAGACCGCTCGAGCCTCGTTCTCACGAAGATTGGCCGCATCGCGGTGCCGCCGGAATGGGGGCAGTTCTCGCGCCTCAGCACGACGCTCACCACGCGCGTCGACGACAAGCCGCCCGCGGTCACGAGCTGCGATCAGCCGGAGCCCGCCTCGGCGATCTTCGGCACGCCCTCGGGGAACGAGAATCAGCTCTGGCCCGTCGGGAGCCCGCGCTTCCAGTCGCCGCTCCGCTGTCCTTCGTCACGCTTCACGGATCTGCCGGAAGGCGTGCGCCACGAGATCGGCCTCAGCCTTTCTCCGTAGCCCGAACGCGCTACCAGAGCCGCGCGCCGAGACGAAGCCAGGCGGCGGAGGCGGCGCTCGGAACCGAGTAGACTGGCGTGCTCGGGTCGAGAAAGACGTAGCGATAGCGTGTGATGGGCAGCACGACGCTGCCTTCCGCCTCGATGAACCAGTGCGCGCCGAGCGACTGAAATAACCTCAGGCCGAT
>DATMCL010000205.1:0-4565 GCA_035558375.1 Polyangiaceae bacterium | reverse complement strand
TTGCCCGTCTCGTACTTCATCACGGTGTTGTAGTCGCCGTGCTTCGCCACGAGCTCCCCGGGCTGCTTGAGCGAAACGACGTTGTCGCACCAGCCCGCCAGATCGCGCAGGTAACCGCAGACGGGCGACGGCGTGCGGCCGTTGTCGTTGTGATTGCCCGAGCCCATCAAGCAATAGGCGCCAATGCCTTCGCTCGCGATGTCGTCTCCGTCGCGTTGACCGTAGTCATACATGTCGGGGAACCGACACAGGAGATGCCCGTTCTCGTGGCAAAACGTGCCGATCGTGAGCTCGGACGCGGTGCGACCCATGCTCGTCAAGAGGTACAGGTCGGTCCGCACCGCGCCAAACTGCAGATCGATGTTGAAGTTGTGGGGCCAGAGCTCGCCGAGGTACTGCGTCTGGCCGGCGTAGAGCACGTTGAGCGCGTCGACGATCCCCTGATTGCGAGAATCGAAGTCCTTCAGGTTCAGCCCGTCAGCGACGGCGAGATGCAGCGCCTCCTCGACGAGGAGATGGTCGACGTAATACTGGCGCGGCTGGCTCAGCGTGTAGGGGCCGACGACGGTGTTCGTGTAGTCGAGCTTCCCGCTCGAGACGCGCTTGAAGTACTCGTTCGCGGAGCAGGCGTTGCCGTTTTTGACGTAGTTGACTCCGTTGAGTAGCTCGTCGACGTCCGCGCGTGTCACGCTGCTCGTGACGTCCTTGAAGTTCACGAGAATCGTGAGACCCCGCACCTTTCCGAGCGAAAGCTGCCGTCCTTCCAAGAGCCCCGAGTTCGGTCCCAGCGTGAAATTGGGGCCGCTGCTCGCCGCGAGCGCGCGTCGCTGCACGCCGCGCGTGTGCTTCGCCCCACGGATCGCGCTGCTCTCGCGCAAGTGGCGGCGGAGCCCCGCGGGCGCGCCCCCGCGAGCCGACACGCCGGTCGAAACCAGGTGCCCATTGGCGACGTCTGCGTAGCAGAAGCGCTTCTGTGCCGAGTCGTAGACGACGGTGTAGCCGTCTTCTTTTTCGTAACGCGCGTAGTGCTCGTCGCCGAACACCACCAGGCGGATCTCCGTCCCGTCGCCCTGCCCGAAGGTCAGCTTCTCTCCTACGATAACGCTCATAGTATCCCCGCTTCGCTGAATGTTGACGTGCCCAATCGTCGTGCCCCCGCGAGCGTCGACGACCTCTCACGAGGCTAGCGCAACCGTACCCCCGCGTTCACCCGATCACGATAGTCAGTTCTTCGGGCGTACGCCGCTAACTATCGAGAAGCCCGTCGCGCGCGCCGCGCTTCCACCCGCTCGCGTCGCACCTCAGCCGACTCGACGGCGTGCATCGCGGCCCCCTCTGGCGCCGCCTCACTCGCGCGGACCCCCATCGACACGAGCCTGCCGTCGACGAGGCGAGCGTAAAAGAACGCGCCCTGGGCGTCGTCGTAAACGACCGAGTATCCGGCTCGCGTCTCGTAGCGCGCGTAGTCTTCGTTCCCGAACACGACGAGCTCGATTTCGCTGCCGTCGGCTTGCCCGAGAGTCGACGTTTGGCCGGAAACGGCAGTCATGGCGACGGGATCATAACGCTGCGGCCACGGCCCGCCACCCGCGCAAAAGCGCAGCGCAAGGGCGCCGCAGCGAGCGGGGCGTCAATACACGCGCACTTGACTCCCGTTCGTGATGACCAAGTGATCCTCCGCGGCGGCGAATCCCGTCATCGGCGGTGACTCGTCGTCGACGCGCTCGTTAGGCACCGCAAAACCCGCTGGGAGCTGCTGCTCCGAGAGAAGCTTACCCGAGCGTGCGTCGAGCACGGAGAGGACGCCGTCCTCCGAGCCGACGACGACGTGCTCGCCGACGACGAGCGGCGCGGTCGTGAGGTCCGCGGCGCCGAAGCTCCAAACGGGATCGGCGCTGTCTCTACGGTGGGCGAAAAGCACGCCGTCGTTGACCGCGTAGAGCGAGTCGCCGGCGGTCGCGGGAATCGGGCCCGTCGCGACCGTTCCGACAGGAGCGCCGGTCTCCGCGTCGAAGACCACGTTGCCTTCCTGGTCTCGGGTGTACACGAAGCCGCCCGCGAGCAGCACCGTCGCCCCGCCGCCTCCACCGGTGCAGCCGCCGTCGAAGGACCAACGTTCTGCTCCGCTATTTACATCCGCGCCATAGACGAAGCCGCAGATGCAAGCGACGAACGCGCCCTCGGGGCCCACGGCGGCGCCGCTCGTCCAGCAGCTTTCGGTCGGAAGTGTCCACTTCACGGCACCGCCTGCTCCGTCGACGGCGAACAGCCTGTCGTCGGCGCCGACGTACAGAACGCCCTGGTACACCACCGGGAGCGTTTTGCGGAAGGTGATACTCGACGCGTCCTTCACGGCCATGCTCCAGATCGCGCTGCCGTCGTCCGCGGAAAAAGCCAGGAAGCTGCCCGTCGAACCGACGGTAAACACGCGACCACGCTCGTAGGCCGGGTGAGACGAATCGGCGGTTCCTCCGAGCGAGACGGGCCCCCACGCGACGTTGCCGTTCGCGAGCTCGAGCGCGTAAAGCGCATTGTTTGCCACGATGAACACCCGTCCGCGGGCAACGAGGGGATACGACAGAGCAATCGTCCCGAAGTCATGGTGCCAGCGTTCGCTGAGGGGAAGCGTGAGGTGATCCGCCGGCTGCGCTCCCGTGTGCGCTGAGTTCACCTGATACGCCGCGGCGGTCGAGGTCGAATCCGGTGGATCGAGCCAGGTCGTCGTCGCGGTTCCCGCCGTTGCCGCGCCCGCCTGTCCCGCGAAGCCTGCGGTCGCGCCGCCACGACCTGCAACGCTCGTTGCACCGCTAACGCCACCCGCTCCGGCGAGCGGCGCGCCTGCATCCGGTATCGTCGAGCTAGAGCCCGCCGCTGCAACGCTACCCCCGTCGAGCAGGAGCGGCCCACCGGGAAGCGGCGAGCGTCCGCAGCCGCAGCCGAACAGAACCCCAAGCGCGACCACGACGCGCTTCCCGACACGAGCGAGGTCACTCGAGACCACCGCGGCCGAGCGTACCACGCGAGAGCCTGCACCTCGCTTGACCTCACTCGAGCTGCCGGAGACTATGATTGCCTTCGGGATGTCTCGTGGTGGAACTCGGTGGCTGCTGCTCGCCATGCTTGGCTGCGTCAGCGCGTGCGGCGGGCGTTCGCTCGAAGACGGCGTGTACGACCTGGTCGTTCTCGGTGCCGGCGGCTCGACGGGGGCAGGCGGCTCCACCGCACTGGGTGGGTTTTCACAGGGAGCCCCGCATCAAGGCGGCAGTGGGGCGGGTGGCACACTATCGAGCAGTGGAGGCGCATTCTTCGCGGGAGCGCCTGCGGCTGGCTCATCGACCGCGGGTGGACCCTCCGGCGGTGCGGGAGCACCGAGCAACGGGGGCGCGGGCGCGTCTTCGTTGGGCGCCGCCGGCGGCGCCGGTCACATGACGGGCGGTGCGGGTGGCACCGGCGAAGATCGCGGCCCCGTCGGCACGGCAGGCCTGCCCGTGGCCGATCCTGGCCTCCCGAGCTCCGACTTCGATCCGGCGAGCGTCTACCTCTTCGGTGACCTCGAGGAAGGCTCGTGCTGGACAGGCGCGTTCGTTCCGGTCGACGATCCGGGAGACGTGCGCGGCGCTCTCGACGTGTGCGACGCCCGCCACCCTCAGATCGATCGCGACCACCGCATCGTCTACCAGCACTCTCCCTCGAACACGGTGCGCCGCTTCACCGCGGAGGAGCGCGAAACAATCGTCCCGACCAGCGCGAAGCCTTGGCTCAACGACGAAGCTGTCGTCTCGGCGTTCTGCGATCAAATGAGCGGTGTCTGGCTCGATCCCGACGACGACCTCGTCTACCGCTGTGGAGAGACCCCGCTGTGCGATGTGGATCGTTGTCCTTACTATCGAGAATCCGGCGAGAAGTACGCGGTCCCGCTCGGTTACGAGCTCCTCGCTCTTGGCTACGGCGAGTCGTCGTTGCTACGCGACCCCATCACGGACGAGCTCTTCGTGCGCGTGGGCGATGCCGATCCCATCTTGCTCGACGGTGACTTCAACTCGCCCTTTCGCGCGCACTCAAACGGCTTTTGGTACCTCGGCAACGACGAGCCGGGCGCCGCCCCCGAGCGTCTCAACATCGCCTTTGACGGCACGATCACGAGCGATGGTCAGTACCCGGAGCCCCCTCCCACGAGTACCTACAGTGCCCTCGCAGCAATCCAAGCCTGGTTCCAATGCGCCTTCGACGCCGACGGCGTCGCCTACTGCTTCGGCCAAGACTCGAGCGTCAGTCATCAGGATCAAATCCTCCGGCTCGCCCTCGACCGTCCCGTCGCGGAAATCGTCTACAGCGAAGCAACCAGGCCGATCGTGTGGATGCACGGGTCGAACCTGATTTCGGGACCCTAGCGCTGACTCGTCGCCCTGTGCATTGACTAAATCGGCGGGCAAATCCGTTCGATATCCGCGAGCGTGAGCGAGGAGCAGTCGGAGCCCAGATAGAATTTTTGCGCTGGGTCCTCGCAAGTGCACTCGATGTTCGGTGTGCCGGCGAGGCCCTGGCACTCGACGCCCGAGCGCTCG
>DATMCL010000204.1:0-2369 GCA_035558375.1 Polyangiaceae bacterium | reverse complement strand
CGGCGCGCCGCCTCCTCCGCCCCAGCCGCCCGAGGGCACGCGTCGTTACCTCGGTAACGCGATGGTCGGCTTCGCGTGGGATCTCGGCGTCCCGATCGGCACCATTCACAACTTCACGAGCAACGTGAGCGGGCTCGGCTTCGACATCTCGTTCCACTACTGGATCCACCCGCAGCTCACGCTCGGCGGGAACGTCGAGTGGCAGACGTTCACCGATCAGCGCGACCGCACGACGTACCAGATCCCGAACGGCGCCATCACCGCGACCTCGTACAACAGCGTCCAGACCGCATCGCTCCGCGCCGCCGCCCAGTACTACTTCGTCGATAGCGGCGTCGCGCTTCCCTACGTCGGCGTGAACGTCGGCTACGGCTGGGCGACGTTCCAGAGCGCCGCCGCCGACATCCTCCTCTACGACAACCAGGACTCGATCGTGCTCGGCGGCGAGCTCGGCGTGCTCCTCGCGCTCGCCGAGAAGGCGCCGCTCGTGAAGATCTCGGGCCGCTACAGCGCGGCGCCGGCGATGGAGTTCTTGGATTCGGTGAAGGACATGCAGACCATTACCTTCCAGCTTGGCCTGATGTTGTTCTGAGAAGGATCTAGGATGACAGCTCATCGAGGGTTAATCGGCGCCGCCGCGGCGGGCCTCGTGTTTTCGCACGCGGCTCTGGCGAGCGCAGAACCCGTCGCATCACTCGATCCGTCGGTCTCGCTCGCAGCGCCGGCAGCGACCACCACCACGGCGCCGCCTGCCGGGGACAAGACGACGCCGTCGCTGAACGCGCTGCCCGACGCGGGCCTGTCGCGAATCCAGCAGGTCGCCAAGAAGGGCTTCACCTTCTTCCCGTCGATCCAGGACCCTGGGCGGTTCCGGTTCACCCTCGGCGCGTTCTACGACGCCATCGACCCGTCCGTCGTCTACGGCTTCAACGTCCGCGTGCCGCAGCTCTCGGTCGACGCGCGATTCGGCCTCGGCGACGGATGGTCGCTCAAAGGCCACTTCAATTCGATGCTCATCACGACCGAGCTCCTGCTCGGCGCGAGCTACGCCGGGCACTTCGGCAACTGGTCGCTCGAGGGCACCTTCACGGCGGGCGCGTACCTCGGCAAGCTCGGGCAGGCCGGCTTCGACGTGGTGCTGCTCTCGCCCGAGTACCGGCCGGAGGTCGCGCTCGGCTACGAGCTCGGCACGGTGGCGCTCACGCTCCGCGGCAGCGTGATGCTGATGGGGCCCGAAACCCTGCGGGTCGGCGACTCCTGGGGCGGCCTCGACAACTCGAACGCCTTCGTTGGTCACAGCGAGATGCTCTTCGTGGAGAACACCACGAAATCCAACGCCGTCTGGTACTTCGGCGTCGGCTCGATGACCACGCGCGCCTACTACGCGATGTGGCTGCTGTTCCCGGATTCCCCGGCCCTTTTCACCTACCCGAGAGTCGTGGCGGGCTATGAATTTTAGAAACTACCTCTTCGCGTGCGCTGTCGCGTGCCTCGCAGCGGGCTGCGAGTCGTCGGGCGAAGCAACCATCCCCGCGTTCCCGGACGGCGGCCTCCTGCGTGAGGGCACCGCGCTCACCCGCGGCCAGCTCTACTTGTTCGAAGGCATGTACCGCGTCGATCGCGGCAGCGAGATCTTCGGCGACGGCCTGGCGGTCCGCACGAGCAAGGGCACCGTCTCGCTCCTCACCGACAAGGACAACGGCTTCTCGGTGCTCGGTGCCGCGTGCCTTCCCGATCACCGCGTGGTCGTCGAAGGGTATTGGCAGTACCCGACGGAGCTCGAAGCCGGCCTCGTGCGCCTCTGGGTCGATCAGCAAGAGGTCGCCGAAGCGCTCTGCAACGGCGAAGCGCCGACACCCGACACCTCCTTCACGCTGACGGGCGCCTACGGCGAAGGCAACGACATCCCGTCGCACGCGCTCGCCCTCGCCTGGACGAAGGAGCTCAAGCCGTGGCGCGGCTACTTCTTCGACACCGCTCACCACGGCGCGTGCGAAGGCACCGACCACTGCGGCGCCTCGCCGAACAGCCTCGAATCGATTCGCCTCGCGGAGCGCGTCGGCTCCAACGTAGCGGAGGTCGACGTGCGCATCACGCGCGACGGCGTTCCGGTCATGTTCCACGACCCCGGGCTCTCGCGCTCACTCGTGCGGGGCTTGTTCTGCAACGGCAACGTCGCCGACCTCTCGGTCGCGGAGCTCCTCGGCAGCTGCGAATACCGCTACGGAGAGAAGATCCCCACGCTCGAGCAGATGCTCCGGATGATGGTGGACGAGACGGAGTTCGAGGGCGCGTACCTCGACATGAAGGTCGGCGGCGCGGTGCTCCCGTCCTCGCGCCTCGTCGCGAAGCTGAACGAGGAGCTCGCG
>DATMCL010000203.1:0-4156 GCA_035558375.1 Polyangiaceae bacterium | reverse complement strand
GGGGGCTCACCGCGATGCCGAGTGGATCGAGGGCTACGCCCGCCGAGCTGATGCGCGTGCCGAACAGTTGCACGAGGCCCTCGCCCCGAAGATCGCTCCAGACGGCGAACGACTGCGACCCGGAGCTCGCGAGCGACGGTATCTCCCGGTCGCCGGCGGCGGGGCTCGTCACGGGGACGTCGATCGCGTTCTCGGGGCCGACGATCGGGTCGAGCACGGCAGGGTACTGCGACGCCTCGAGCACCGCGGCCGGCACGCTGAAGACGACGTCTCGGCCGCTCAGTGTGGCGAGCACGGGTGTGGTCACGCCGTTCGCATCGACCCAGGTTCCGTGCCCGATCCGCACACCGGGGCCACCACGCGCGGCCTTCAATTGTACGCCTCCGCGCGTGACGCGGGACGGCTCGAGTCCCGCCGTTCGGAGCCGCACTTCGAGGGCACCCGCCCCCACGGGTCGTCGCGCGAACGACCACGACAGCTCGACCCCGGATGCGCGATTCTCGACCGTCTCGCGCACGTCGCCGAACGCGCGTCCGAGGGTGCCGTCGCGACCGAGCGTGAGCGCTGCCGCCGGCAAGCTCGAGTCGCCGCGCCGGATGGCGGCCCGCGCGAGCTCGAGTGTTGCGCCAGGTGATCCCGTGCCGAGGGGCGTCACCCGCAACGCCTCGTCGCTCGCTTGCACCGTGTACGTGGTGTGCTTGCCGACGTAGCCGGTGCCGAGCGCGCGAAACGCGAAGTGCGCGCGTTCCATCACGCCTGCGAGATCGGGCGGCGTTTCTTCGGCGCGGGACTTCGCACGGGCGGCCACGCCGTCGCTACGAGCAGGGTCGCTTCGTTGCGAGCAACTCGCCAGCGCGAGCACAGCCAGCCCGACCAGTAGACACACTATTCGCGTAGAACCACCACCGCACCCGTAACCCATGGACACATCTTACACCCAAGCGGCAGGCGACGCACGCGGCCCCGTGTTTCCAGGGGGCCTAGTCGATCGAGGAGCCGGACAGGGGTGTCGGCGGCGGAGCCGGAAGTCAGCGCGCCTTGCGTTCGGCAGAGAGCGAATGCCGCGGTGCGATGTCGGACGCGAGCGGCACCGAGGCGTGCAGGAAATCGGCGGCGCGCTGCAACTCGCCGGGCGTGAGCACTTCGGCTATCCACTGCAGCATGGGCGGCGTCGCCTTGAAGGCGCGACGATGTTCGTTGCCGGCCTCGCGAAACAGACGCTCTACCTGTAGGTTGAGTGTCCCGCTCGTGCCCGAGAGCAGCACGGCGCTGCGAGTGAAGTGCTTGTTGCCACGCCGGAGGAGGCCAATCAGGGCGTCACCCACGTCGGGCGGCATCACGCTTGCTGCGCGCCAGTCGGCGCAGATGACGGACGTGGGACCGGCCTTGGCGAAAGCTGCCTGCATCGCACGCACGAACTCCGCGACCTCGTCCGGCGTGTTGAGCCAGTCGAGGCGCGCCTCCACGAGTCGCCCGACCCTGCACTCCGCGCTGAACTTCGCTTCCCGTCCCAGCATGTCCGCGACTACCACACTTATCGCATGTGGCAGTTTGCGTCAGCAGCGATCCGCGGCGCACCGTTTCGCACCTCGGCGCCGCTTTCGTCCGAGCGGCGCCCAATGTGCGACAAGCGGGTTACTTCTCCAAGATGTGCTCAGTCACTCGGAGCCCCGTGTGGCGCCCAGGGATCTCGACGTGCGCGAGGAGCTCGTCCCCCGGACGCACGAGCGTACTGTGGCGAACCTTGCCGTCGGCGCCCATCAGGCGGACGTGCCAGTCGTTCTGCAGGAAGGCGTTCACGTAGACGCAGTCTTGCGGCTCCGCGGCGATCTTCTCGCCGTCGGGGGTGACGCCGCGCGCGGCCGCCTCGTGCGCCTCGATGGCGGCTCGCAGCGCTGCCGGTACGTCGGCGAGCGCCACCTGCGCGCGAATGCACACGAGCGGCCGGCGCTCGATCTTGGCCCGCCCCACCGTGACCGGGCGCGCATTGCCGTGAAGATCCACGCACAACACCTCGCTCCCCGCCTTCATCTCGCTCAAATAGAGGATCTGATCGTTCGGGCCCCAGACGTACGAATGCACGCCGCCCGCGTTGACGCGGAATTCACGAAGATTCATGTGCGGCAGGTAGTGGTTCTCCGAGCACACGAAGAGGCCGCCCCAGCCCGTCGAGCCGACGAGCATCCCTTCCTCCGCCGTCATCATCGAGGTGGTGTCCACGCACACGCGGTGCCCGAGACCCGTGTGCAGCACCTCGACCACCCGCGCCGGAACCAGCGGCAGCGAGCTCGTCCGGACGTGGGCCACGTTGCGCGTCAGGCTTTCGACGGCCGCGGGATCGCGACTACGAAAGAGGACGCCGACGCCGCGCTCGAGCGTGGCGAACGCGTTCAGCGATTGGTGGATGTCGCCCACGTGACCGTCGAGGCCCTTGATGGGAACGCTGCGCAAGATCCGCGTCTTTTTGTGCTCCGTTTTCGCCAGCAAGAGCTCGTACGGGATGTACGTCGCGTGCTCGATGTCGACGACCACGAAGTCGTCGCCGCGCTCGCACACCTCGACGCCGCGCGGGAGTCCGCTTTCGAGATCGTGCACCTCGATGAGGAGGCCTGCGCGACGACCGGCGGCGCTCGCCCGGGCGCGGATCTCCTCGCCGTTCGTCATGACCCAGGCTTCCGGCGGCAGCCGCTCGAGCTCCTCCACACGTTCGACGAAGGCAATCGCCTGCTTGCCAGTCGGAACCGCGCCGAGCTCGGCCGGCAGCACGAGCACGGCCTCGCAATTGGAGCGTGCGACCGTGGCCCAGAGCTCGGGCTCCGAGGCGCCGCGGCCGTCGAACCACCAGGGTGCCTCGGCCACGACGGGCGTCTCGACGCGTGGCGAGTGTTTGCCGTTCGTGGGGGCGTGGGTCTCTGAAACCAAGATGGATGGGTCGTGCATGGTTCTTTTCCGTCAGACTGGGCCGCTCGCTAGAGCGGGTAGGGCAGGGAGTTCGGCACGATGGAGGAGTCGAGGATGGCGCGGCGTTCCCGGAACTTCAGCACGCCGTCTTCACGAACCAGCGCGTCCTCGAAGCGGCCCGCCATGAACAGCGTCGTGGCTTTGCCTTCGAAGGTCTCGAACACGGCGAATGACGCCTCGCTCCGGAGCGGCTCGCCGCCCACGACGCGCACGCCGCTCACGATGCGCCGCTGCACCCGCGGCACGATGAAGGAGCTCTTCTGCACCGCGGCGACCCGATCCTCGAGCATGCCGCGGCTCGTGCAGGACACGAACGCGAGCGGCCAGCCGCGGTCGATGTTCTCTTTGGAGTGGATTGAGTACGAGCAGTCGCCGGCAAAGCAGGCGAGAAACCCGGGAAAGTCGAGCGCGTCGAGCGCAGCGGAGCACGCCGTGTAAAGGGCGTGCGTCTCGAAAAAAAGCTCGCGATCGTTCATGGCGCGTCTAAAGCTCCATCACGCGGCGGTAGTGCTTGTAGAACGCGCGCACCGCCGTTTCCGTGATCACGAAGTCGGCCTCGTCGGTGCCCGAGCCGCCCGCCTCGACGCGGCAAACGCCGGGCGGTGTCGTGCTCACGCCGCGCTGGTTCAGCTGCCACACCTCGATGTCGTCGCCCGTGACGAGGCCGCCAGGGCCGAAGAAGTTGGCGTGCATCAGCCGCCTTCGGGTCATGTCCTCGTCGTCGCTCTCGTAGCCGAAGAAGGTCCAATGCACCTCGATCTGATGCGGGCCGCGCGGCAGCGCGAGGCGGACGCCGAGCGAGTTGAGGTTCTGGTGGACGGCGCAATTCGGCCACAGCGTCTGCATCGTGACGGTGTCTTCGTCCTCCGGGAATTCGCGCAGAACGCTCAGGATCTTCGGCTCGGCGAGCTTCATGAAATCCTCGCGGTACACCTTCATCTGAGCGGCGATACCGGCGTCGATCTCGTCGGCGCGGCTCTTCTGCAGAACCACCGGGCTCTGCTGCACGAGCGTGGAGCTCCCGCCTGACTCGTCGATCAAAACCTCCGTCCGTTGCCCGGCGCGCCAGATGCCGAACGTCGCGAAGAACACGTGGAGTAGCGTCGCGTGGTACGGATCCTTGAAGTTCTCGATCAGCGTCTTCCAGTTCGTGTCGACGGTGTGGCGCATCTTGCCTAGCACGCGCAACGGGCGG
>DATMCL010000202.1:0-3576 GCA_035558375.1 Polyangiaceae bacterium | reverse complement strand
CACCACCGGAACCGGCGGCTCGATGCCGGAGGGCGGCGACAGCGGGACCGCCAACGGAACGAGCGGCAAAGGCGGGAGCAGCGGTAGGGGTGGAAGCAACGGCGTGGATGGCGGCACGTCCGGCAGAGGCGGCACGTCCGGCAAAGGCGGCTCGTCCGGCAAAGGCGGCAGCGGCACGGGTGGCGCAGCGGGAGAGAACGTCGCGGGTGCCTCGGCGGCGGCCGGAGACAACGGCGCCGGCGGAACGGGTGGGACCGGTGGCACCGGCGGTACGATCGGGGCCTCGGGCGCCGGCGCGGGTGGCGATGCCGGAAACAATGGCGGTGAGGCGGGTAGTGGCGGACCTGCGCCGTCGCCGAAGGCGTGCAGCTACCAGTGCGATGCAGACGAGGACTGCAGCCCGCCAAGCATCACCTGCGTGAACAACCTCTGTTTAGACGCCAACGTTGCGTGCAACACCAAGGAGGATTGCATCCCCGTGTTTAGCAACATCCCGCCGGCCGCGTCGTGCACCCAAGACGACCAGTGTCCGGGTTTCGACTATGGCGACCTCTGTATCGACGTCGCCGGCGCGGGTGTCTGCCTGAACCCTGGCGACAGTGGCTGCATCTTCGGCGGTGTGCCCACGGACATGACGAAGTTCGGCACCACCGACGTGGTGAGCGTTTGCATCGAAGCCTCCGGTCGCTGCGACAACCACCAGTGCTTCAAGGGTTGTACCTCCGACGCCAACTTCTGCGCCGACGCGGCCACTCCGCAAGGCCCCACTTGCAACGAAGACACGGGCAGGTGCGAAGGCTGCACGGGCGACGGCGATTGTGGCGGTCCTGGCACCAGCCACTGCAACGTCACGACAGGCGTATGCGGTTGCCAAGTCGATAACGATTGCGCGAGCCTCGCGGGCGCGGGGCTCGGTACGTGTGTCGCAGGCAAGTGCAGCTGCTCGGCGAGCAGCTGCACGACCTTCCCGAACGCAACGCCCGTCTGCCAATAGCGCTAAAACGCGCCAAGTGCGCTCAGTTGCGCGATCTTCAGCGCCGGGTCGCGTGAGCGCGGCCGTGGTATGCTGAGCGCGTAATGGTGTCCGAGGGCGATCTTCTGGCCGGCAAGTACCGGGTCGAGCGCGTCCTCGGCGAGGGAGGGATGGGGTACGTCGTGGCGGCCATCCACGAGCAGCTCGAGCAGCGGGTTGCGGTGAAGCTGCTGATCGAAGAGCTGGCGGAGGATCCCGACGCGGTGGAGCGCTTCTTGCGCGAGGCGCGCGCCTCCGTGCGGATCCAGAGCGAGCACGTGGCCCGCGTGATCGACGTGGGGGAGCTCGCCGACGGCGCGCCGTATCTCGTGATGGAGTTCCTCTCCGGGCGCGATCTCGCGCAGGAGCTCGAGGCGCGCGAGACGTTCGAGATCGGCGTCGCCATCGATTACGTCCTCCAGGCCTGCGAAGCGCTGGCCGAAGCGCACGCCCTCGGCGTGATTCATCGCGATCTCAAGCCGGCGAACCTGTTCCTGACTCACCGTCCCGACGGGTCGCCGCTCGTGAAGGTGCTCGACTTCGGCATCTCGAAGGCGCTGAAGTCGCAGTCGGGCTCCGGCGGCGCTTCGCCGAGCCTCACGGCAGCGCAGTCGTTCCTCGGCTCACCCGCGTACATGTCGCCCGAGCAGGCGCGTCGCCCGAAGACGGTCGATACGCGGACCGACATCTGGGCGCTCGGCGTCGTCCTCTACGAGTTCTTGGGCGGCGAGACGCCGTTCGTGGGCGATGTGCCGCTCGAGGTGCTCACGGCGGCCGCTTCGGACCCGATGCCGAGCTTGCGCGAGGTGAGGAAGGACGTGCCGATCGAGCTCGAGGCCGTCATCCGCCGCTGCCTCGAGAAAAAAGCCGACGATCGCTATCAAACCGTCGCGGACTTCGCCGAGGCGCTGCGCCCGTTTGCGCCCGTCGAGTCGCGACGCTCGATCTCACGGATCGCCGGCATCCTGCGCACGAGCCTCGCCCCGCAGGACCCGAGCTCGACGACCCTCAAGAGCACGAGCGTCCCGGCACCGGCCGACAGCGCGGACACGGAGGCGGCGCCCGCGAGCCCGCTCTCGCCGTCGGAGCGGCGCGACCGAGACAAGGACACGCAAATGGACTGGGGGAAGTCGCAGTCGGGGACGCGCCGGTCACGGCGTACCTTGGTGTTGGCACTGGGCGGGCTCGCCGCGCTGGTGCTCGTGGGGCTCGGTCTTCACGGGCTCGGAGGGCGTGGCGACATGAGGACGCCGCCGCCCGGCGAGCGCGCCAACGCAGCCCAGCCGAGCGTCCCCGCGCCGCCGATCGCCACGGCTCCCGTCGCCGTGCTTCCTCCGACGACACCCGTTGCGACGGCGCCCGCGCCGAGGGCGACTGCGCCCGCGGCGTCGGCGTCCGTTGCGCCACCGGTTGCGAAGGTCGCGCCGCCGGTCGTCCCTGGCGCGAAGGGGCGCGGCCCCGCGGTCGCAAAGCCGCGGGGTGCCGCTCCGGCCGCGCCGGGTGACGACGAAGATCCGCTGGCGAACCGGCGTTAGCGCCGGGAGCCACCCGCCGCCGGCGCGCCACGTCGACGGGGCGTGGGCCGGCCGCGGCGTCCGAGCCACGTCGTGAGCGCGAAGAGCAGCGCTCCGAGCGATGCGTCGTGCGTCGGGTACGGCACCACGGTGCAGCCGCTGTCGCGCGGCGTGCGCGGTGGGCTCCTGGGCGGCGGCGTATCGGCAACGCCCGCCGTTCCCGTGTCGCCACCGACGGCGCCTGTCGACGAACCTCCCGTGGCGGAGGTACTGCCCGCGCCCGGATCCGTACTCGGAGCGCCACCTTCGCCGCCCGGTGCTGGTGCTCCAGTGTCGCCCGCGCCCGCGGTCGTCCCCTTCGCGCCGGTTCCGCCGCTGCTTCCTGGTCCTTCGCCCGCCGCGCCGGCGTCACCACTCTGCGCGGTGCTCGGCTCGGGCGTCGGCTCGCTGCCGGCGGCTTCGAACGCCTGCTCGGTCAGGAGCGGAAACAGCGGCACGTGCGTGAAGAGGTGGCGTACGTCCGGCTGGAGGCAGCTCTCGCCGCCGAGGAGCGAGTACACGCCGAGCACGGCCCCGGTCTCGCGAGCGAGCAGCGGGCCGCCGCTGTCCCCGAGACAGCCCGCCGGTCCCTCGACGAGCAGCGAGCGGGGCGGGATCGTCGAGATCATCCCGCTTTCCAGGGGGCCCACGTCGGCGATGACGAGCTCCGCGTTGCGCGTGCGCGGCTGGGTCTCGTAGTCGAGCTGGTTGGTTTGGCTCATCGCTGTGTCGAGGCCATAGCCGACGAGCGTGACGAATTCCCCGCGCCTGGCCTTGCCCTCGAGTCGCAGGGGGAGAACCGGCAGCTCGACGCTGCGATCGAGCACCACGAATGCGATGTCGTTCGTGCAAATCGTTTCGGACAGCGTCGAAAGGATCTCTTTCCCGTAGGCGATCGGCTCGGTGCGCGGGGTCGTCCCCGAAAAGAGCTCGATGCTCGACGCCTCGAGGTGCGTGCCGAGCTCGCCCGCGCCGGAGTCGAGGCTCACGAGCTCGCCTTGAGCCGTGCAC
>DATMCL010000201.1:0-16069 GCA_035558375.1 Polyangiaceae bacterium | reverse complement strand
CCGGCCGTGGGGTCGCCTGCGATGTAGCGCGCGATCTCGCCGTGGACGACCTCGCCGTTCGCGGGGTTCACGAACTCGCCGGCCTGGAAGAAGAACGGAACGTTCCAGACGTGATGCAGGCCGAACGGGATGAGCGCGCGCTCCACGACGCCGTAGATCGTGAACGCCAGCGCGGGGCGCCCGTGCACCGCCCAGTGCGAGAACGAATCGATCCCGCTGCCGATCGGCGGCCACACGAAGCTCAGCACCGCGCCCACGGCGATGACGCTGAAGGCCGTAATGATGGGGACCGCACGCTTGCCCGCGAAGAAGCCGAGGTAGCTCGGTAACTTGATCTTGTAGAAGCGGTTGAACACGGACGCCGCGATCAAGCCGACGACGATGCCCCCGAAAACCCCGGTCTCGATCGACGGGATCCCCATGATCGCCTTCGTCTCGATCCCGCGCAGCTTCGCGCAGACGCCGAGCGCCGCGAGGAACACCACGAAGCCCACCGTTCCGGCGAGGGCAGCGACGCCGTCGTTCTCCGTCAGGCCGATGGCCACGCCGATCGCGAACAGCAGCGGCAGATTGCCGAAGATCGCGCTGCCGGCCGCCGCCATGACCTGCGACACGACGTCGGGCAGCCACTCGAAATTCGCGCTACCCACGCCGAGCAGGATGCCGGCGACGGGCAGCACCGACACCGGCAGCATCATGCATTTTCCGACCTTCTGTAGAACCGAAAAGGCGCCCTGGAACGAGGACATATCAGGCTTTTCCTTTCAGAGAGGCCCCAAGCTCGACATCGGGATCGAGAACCAGCGCGCGCACGGCCGCGGCTGATTCGGCCGCGAGGGCGCGCGCAGCCAGCTCACGGCAGGCGTCCATTCGCAGCCTGCGCACCTGCGCCTTGACGGCGGGAATGGCCGGCAGGCTCACGCTGAGCTCGGTCACGCCGAGCCCGATCAGGATCGGCACGGCGTGCGGATCGCTCGCGATGCCGCCGCATACACCCACCATCCGCTTGAGGGGCTCGGCGCCTTTCACCGTCTGCGCGATCAGCCGCAGCACCGCGGGATTCAAGCCGTCCACCTGTGGCGCGAGCTTCGGATGCCCGCGGTCCATCGCGAGCGTGTACTGCGTGAGATCGTTGGTCCCCACGGAGAAGAAGTCCGCTTCGGCTGCGAACTGCTCGGCCATCATCGCCACCGCCGGAATTTCCACCATGATGCCCGCCGGCACGGGCGGAAGTCCGAGGCTCGCCGCTTCCTCGGCAAGGATCGCCTTCACGTCGCGGAGCTCGCTCAGGGTCGCGATCATCGGGAACATCACCTTGACGCGGCCGGACGGGGCCGCGCGCAAGATCGCGCGCAGCTGGGCGCGCAGGATCTCCGGCCGATCGAGCCCCACGCGCACGCCGCGCTCGCCGAGGAACGGATTGTCCTCCTTCGGGATCGGAAGGTAGGCGAGCGGCTTGTCGCCCCCCACGTCGAGGGTGCGGATGATGAGCGGCTTGTCCTTGCCCAAAACCTCGGCGATGGCTCGATACGTCTTGAACTGCTCTTCTTCCGAGGGCGCATCGGCGCGCTCCATGAACAAGAATTCGGAGCGCAAAAGGCCCACGCCTTCGCCACCGAGCGCAAGAATCTGTTTCGCGTCCTTGAGGCCGCCGATGTTCGCCACCACCTCGAGCCGCGTGCCGTCGACCGTGACGGCAGGCTCGAGTGCGTGCGAGAGATTCTCCTTGCGGCGCGTCTCGGCGCGCTCCTGCGCCTGACGGATGCGCGCGACGTCCTCGGCCGTGGCGTTGAGCCGCAGGGTGCCCTTGCCGCCGTCGAGGATCACGCGCGTGCCGTTCGCGAGCTCGAGCGCACCCGGTTCGATGCCGGCGAGCGCCGGAATGCCCACGGAGCGCGCCAGGATCGCCACGTGCGAGGTCGCGCCGCCGCGCGTGGTGCAGAAGCCCGCGACGCGCGTGCGGTCGAGCGCCGCCGTATCCGACGGCGAGAGATCCTCCGTGACGAGGATGCTGTTCTTGGGGTATTCGGGCTGGCCGATCTCGGTCCCGGTGAGGACCGACAGCACGCGCAGGCCCACGTCGCGCACGTCGTTCGCACGCTGAGCGAGAAGCTGATTGTGCATGCCTGCGAGCTGATCGGCGTGCGTCGTGATCGCGCGGTTCCAGGCGAAAGCCGCGCTTTTTCCTTTGGCGATCCCCGACTCCGCCATCTCGAGCAAAGCCGGATCGGAGAGCAGCTCCTCGTGGGCGCCGAAGATGGCAGCCTTGGCCGCCTCGCGTTTGGCGTGCAGCGTGCCCCGCAGCGCCGCGAGCTGACCCCGGGCGGTGTCGAGCGCCGCACTGAGCTTCCGTCGCTCGGGATCCACGCCGGTCCCGGCCTCGGTCACCGCGATCTCGGTGCGACGCACCTGGAAGACCTCGCCGACGGCGAGCCCCGGTGACGCCGCGACGCCGAGCAAGAGGTTCGGATCGTCGGACTTGCGACGCGGCGCCGGAGCCGACGACGCCGCCACCGCGGTCGTTGCGGGCGCGGGCGCCGGAGCACAGCCTTCGTCACCCGAGCCCTCGCTGAGCACGCGCGCGAGCTTTTCGACGGCCGCCCTGGCGTCCGGGCCCGTGGCGGTCACGCGCACCGTGGACTCGTGTCTCACGTCGAGGGCCATGATCGACGTGACGCTGCGAGCGTTCGCCTCGCGCTCGCCCAGCGTGAGCTTGATCGTCGACTGAAAGCCCTTCGCGAGATTGGCGAGCACCGCTGCGGGGCGCGCGTGGAGGCCGGTCGGATTCGGAATCACGATCGCGTCCGAGGTGATGGTCGCGGCGCCGTTCGTCGCCACGGCTGCGGCGGCGGCGCCGAACTCCACCGTGAAGAGCACGTCCTTGCCTGCCGTCACCAAGCCGCTCGCGCGCTCCCACGCCGTCACCCGGTCGCTGTTGGTCACGACGATCTGCGTGAGGAGGCTCTTCGCGTGCGTCGCGAGAAAGTCGAGATCGAACTCGATCAGCGTGTCGCCGGCCTTGACCTGGTCGCCGGCTTTGACGCGCGGCGTGAAGCCCTCGCCTTTCAACGCCACCGTATCGATGCCGACGTGCATCAAGAGCTCGAGGCCCTCGGGTGTGAGGAGCGTCACTGCATGGCCGGCGGCGTGCAGTGACACGACCTTTCCGCCACACCCGGCGAGGAGCAGGGCGTTCGAGGGATCGACCGAAAGGCCGTCACCGACCATCTTCTGGGCAAAAACCGGATCGGGGATCCGCTCGAGCGGCCAGACCTGCCCCGATACCGGCGCGAAAACCTCAAGGCGCGTCATGGTGATGGGATCGTCTTGAGCAGACCTGGGGGAGGTACACAAGGCAGACCGGGGCGCGCCGGCCTTCCAAGCTCAAAAGAACTGTCAGGAACGGGAAGGACCGCTGCTCGAATGAGCAGAGGGCGGGTGCATTCCAGCGCCGTCCGGTGATATGTGGGATCCCATGCATTCGGCTTCGCGTGACCGCGCCGCAGCGGAGGTGCTCGACAGCCTGCGTCGCCTGGTCCGCGAGCTCCGCGTCGGCTCGCACTCCGTGGAGCGCGCGCTCGGCATCGGCGGCGCCCAGCTCTTCGTGCTCCGAGAGATCGCCGCGGAGCCGGGTTGCTCGATCCGTCGTCTCGCCGAACGCACCCTCACGGATCAAAGCTCGGTGTCGGTCGTTGCGTCGCGGCTCGTCGAGCGCGGGCTCGTGGCGCGCGCAAGGGACGATCACGACGCACGCAAGAGCGTGCTGACGCTGACGCGCCAGGGTGAGCGATTGCTCGCGCGCGCCGGCGTTCCCTTTCAGGTTCGCCTCGTGCGGGCGCTCCGGACGCTACCGCACGCGCGCTTGAACAGACTTGGAACCGATCTTTCTTTCGTGGTCGAGGCCGTGGGCGCGGATACCGGAGGGGCGCCCATGTTCTTCGACGACGAACCCCAAAAAAGGAGGCCCCGCCGTGGGCGCTAATATCAGGACCGCAACGATTCCCCCCGCCAGCACCCCCGTCGAGCCCATGAAGCTCGGCGACTTCACCGCCAACGCGCGCATGATCCTGCTTTCGGTCATCGCAGTCGCCATCGGCGTACTTTCCACCTGGGTCGCGGCCGCGCTCCTCAGGCTGATCGCTCTGTTCACGAACCTCTTCTATTTCCAGCGCTTCTCGACGGAAGCCGCGTCACCGGCCGCGAACACGCTCGGCGCGGCGAGCGTGCTCGTGCCCGTCGTGGGCGCGCTCGTGATCGGTCTGATGGCACGCTTCGGCTCGGAGCGCATCCGCGGTCACGGCATTCCCGAAGCACTCGAAGCCATTCTCACGCGCGGCAGCCGCGTCGAGCCCAAGGTGGCCGTCTTGAAGCCGCTGTCGTCCGCGATCTCGATCGGGTCGGGCGGACCGTTCGGCGCCGAGGGCCCCATCATCATGACGGGCGGCGCGTTCGGCTCGATCATCGCACAGCTCTTCTCGCTCACGGCCGCGGAGCGCAAGACGCTGCTCGTCGCGGGCGCCGCAGCCGGCATGTCCGCGACCTTCGCGACGCCGCTCGCTGCGATCCTGCTTGCGGTCGAGCTGTTGCTCTTCGAGTGGAAGCCACGAAGCTTCGTGCCCGTGGCGCTCGCGAGCGCGACTGCGGCGGCGAGCCGAGTCTTCGTGCTCGGCGCAGGTCCCCTCTTCCCGACCGCACCGCATGCGGCCTTCGCGGGCACGACCACGCTCCTTTGCTGCGTGCTCGCCGGCATCGCGGCCGGCATCCTGTCGGCGCTGCTCACGGGCGCCGTGTACGCTTTCGAGGATCTCTTCAAGCACCTGCCGATCCACTGGATGTGGTGGCCTGCGGTCGGCGGCCTCGCGATCGGCGTCGGGGGTCTCGTGTCCCCGCACGCGCTCGGCGTCGGATACGACGTGATTGGCGGCCTGCTCGACGATTCGTTCACGGTGCGGGCGATCCTCATGCTCGTCATCGTGAAGGCGACCATCTGGTCGGTTTCGCTGGGCTCGGGAACGTCGGGCGGCGTGCTCGCTCCGCTGCTCATGATGGGTGGAGCGCTCGGGGCGCTCGAGGCGCACGTGTTCCCGGCTGCCGGCGTCGGGTTCTGGCCGCTGATCGGGATGGGCGCGATCCTCGGCGGCACGATGCGCTCGCCGTTCACGGGGATCGCGTTCGCCGTCGAGCTCACGCACGATCTCAACATGCTCCTGCCGCTCGTGATCGCCGTGTCGGTCGCGCACGGCGCAACGGTGCTGACCCTGCGTCGCTCGATCCTCACGGAGAAGGTCGCGCGCCGCGGCTTCCACGTGAGCCGCGAGTACGCGATCGACGTGCTCGAGGTGCTCTTCGTGCGTGACGTCATGCGCGAGAACGTTGCCGTGCTGCGCACGGACATGACCCTGCGCGAGGCGACGCGCGATCTCCCCGCGCCGAGCGACGATCGCAGCCAGCATCTCTTCCCAGTGCTCGACGGCGAAGGAAAGCTCGCCGGAGCGGCCTCCTTCGCGGAGCTCTCGGCGTGGTCGCACAATACCGAGCGCCTCGACAAACCGCTCGGCACTTTGCTGCGCACGCCGGCGCTCACCATCTTCGCGAACGAGACCCTGAGGAACGCGGTCCAGCGCATGGCGGACTCCGGTGCGACGCGCATGCTCGTCGTGAACCCTTCGAACGAGTGCCACCTCGTCGGGAAGGTCGCGCTCCACGACGTGCTCGCCGCCCGCACCCGTCACACGGACGAGGAGCGCCGGCGCGAGCGCGTTTTGCCCTGGGAGTTCATTCTCCCGCCCCAGCTCCGCCCGAAACCGAGTCGCTAGCGCGCGTTTCACGGTCTCCCGAGCTGGCGTCAGAAGGTGCCGCCGAGCCCGAGCTCCATCCCGCGCCGCGTCACCTTGGTCGTCGGATGGAGCTCGCGGACGCCGAGGCGCGCGAGCATCCGGGGCGGACGCGGCGTGCGCTCGCGGCGCGCCGTCTCGACCGGGACGTCCTCCCAAGCGAGCAGGCCGGCATCGATCCAGATCGGTGAGAGGCCGATCAAAACGCCTGCCACGAGAGGACCGCCGCATTCGCCCGTGTCGCAGGACGCGGCGACGAGGCCCCCGACGATCGGCAACGTCAGCCGCATGCCGAAATCGAGGACGCCGATCTGCCAGCGTCCGTGCAGAGCGTGAACGATGGGGGCGCCGAGAAAGAGCGTCGCCCCCCCGAGGGACGCCGCCGTGATCGCCGCGGGCGGACTCTCGTGCATGAGACCTCCCGCGATGAGCAGCGCGAAGCCCGCGCCGTCCGTCGCGAGCGTCTGCCCTCCGTACGGCACTCGCTCGGTCGGCGGCGGGCAGGGCTCGCCGACGTGCGTCGCCTCCCCCGCGGCGGCGGTCGCCGCGAAAAGCATGAAACCAAGCCCAATCGCCTGACGAATCCAGCCCTGAACCCTTGACATACGGACGAGTATGTCAGATACGTATCCGTATGTCAGCCCCAAAGCGGCCGGCGAAAGCGCGTCGGGCCGCCAAGCCTCAGCCCCCTGGGACTCCGGCACCGCTCTCCCCGCGCGAGCTCTCGAAGCTCCGAACGCGCCAGGCGCTCGTCGATGCGGCACTCGAGCTCTTTACGGCGCAAGGGCTCGACACCCCGAGCCTCGACGCCATCTGCGAGCGCGCGGGCTGCACGCGCGGCGCCTTCTACGTGCATTTCCGCGACCGCGACGAGCTCATCGCAGCCGCGATGACGGCACGCCGGCACGACGTGCTCGCGACGTTGCTCGGCGCTCCCGACCTCTCCATCGAGCGAGTGCTCGAGCTCTTCGCGACTGCCGTCGAGTCAGGCGCTTTTCCACCGAAGGGAGCCGTCCGCAGCGGCGAGCTCGTTCATGCCTGTCGCCGCTCGAAGACCGTTCGCGACGAGCAGCAGCGTCTCGTCGCCGATACGCTCGCCCGCGTCACGGCGCGCGTCGAACGGGGTCAGGCGGAGGGCGCGACGCGCTCGGATGTCGCTGCGCGCTCGCTCGCCCTCGTGCTGCTGCTCGCCGAGGCGGGCGCGGAGCTGTGGCTCGATCTCGGCGTGTCGTTCGACGTGCGGAGCGCGGCGAACGCGCTCTCGGCGCTGCTCGAAGCGCGTCGCTAAGGGAGCTTGGAAGCCGGCGCCGGCTCGTCGATGCTATCGGGCGCCGCGACCCCGATCTCGGCGGCGCCAGCCACTACTACGACGCGTCCCTGATCACGGTGTCGCCGGAGTGAGTGCGCTCGGCGCCCAGAGTGCTCGCTCGCGCTCGAATTCGAGGGCTGCGGCGTGGGCGCGGGCGAGGCGCTCGGCGTCCGGCGGGTGCGTCGACACGTAGTCGAGGATGCCGCCCTGCGGCGCGTGGCCCTTGCTGAGCTTCTGCAGGCACGAAGCGAAGAGCTCCGGCGAGTAACCAGCCTTGCGAGCCAGCGCATACGCCTCGGCGTCGGCTTCGCTCTCGAAGGCCTGCGAGTATTGAGCATTGGCCACGATCGGCGGCAGCGTCGTCGCCGACAGGGAAATGCTCGATGCGTCGCCGGTCACGGCCCCCGCGACAGCGACGATCCCGACTTCTTGCAGCATGTGCTTGAGGGCGTGCCGGTGCGTGACGTGTCCGAGCTCGTGCCCGAGGATGACGACGGCTTCGTCCGTCGTGCACCGTTCGACGAGCTGGTCCGTGATGACGATGATCTCGCCCGGCAGAGCGAAGGCATTGGGCCCCACCTTGGGTGCGTCGCGAAACTCGAGCCGGGGGATCTTCTGGGGCGGAAGGTCGTGCGTGAGCAGCGCGAAGCCTCTCCGCACGTCGTCGAGCGTCGGCTGGTCGAGGCCCGTCTTGGACATCAGGTGGTCGTCGAACGCCGCGAGCGTCCGTTCGCCCAAAGCGCGCTCGCGCTCGGGAGAGATGCGCTCGGCGACGGCGGCTGCCACGCGGGGCAGCCCGTAGAAGTAGAACCCTGCGAGACCCGCCATCGTGATGAGCACTGCGGCCACGGCGACGGACAAGCGTTGCTCGAGCCAGGCGACCGGCCCCTCGCTGCGACTCGCCCCAGGGAGCGCGTCGAGCGCCGCCTGATCGGGGCAAACGAGTGCAGCGCCGTTCGGGAGCGTGACGAAGCGCGGCGTCGCGAACACACGCGGCGAAACCCGAAGCTCCGCGAAAGGGACCTGCCACACGCCGTCACCGACGACGAGCCGCGCCACGCCGCCCTCGAGCTCGAGGCGGGCCGCTTGTCCAAGCGGAGATCGCCCGTCGAAGAGCGTCCCGACGGCGGTGAGGAGTGAAGGCTGGTTCATAGCGACAACTCGAAGTCGAAGAGATCCATCACCTCGGCACCCGTCGCTCGCACCGCCTGGCCCGGATGACCCACGAATTGCGCCAGGTCGCCGTCCTGGGTCACGGTCAGGCGGTCGAGCCGATAGCGGTACATGCGGATCGACGCCCAAGGGACGAGTAGCGCGAGCGAGCCGAGGACGGCCAACGCGTTCGTGAAGTAGAGGGCGATGAAATCGCGGGCGCGGTACTTTGCGTCGAAACGCAGCGGTCCGAGGGTGGTGTGCCGCCAGTTCATTCGACCCACGCGAGCCTCCCAATACGCGTAGCCGAGCCCGTACACGACGTAGCCCACGAGGAGTAGCGGAGTGAGCCCGGCACCGTGCCCCCGTTGGGCCTGGTACCCCAGCGCGGAAAAGACCCCGAAGACACTGCTGAACGCGACCACATAGGGGCCAATCAGGTGGCCCCCCTTGGCCGTGTAGCGACCGCGAACGCCGCCGTAGCTCGTGTGCTCGACGAAGTAGCGGCGGACATGCGTGAACGCCCAGCAGTAGCCCAGGCCACAGGTGAAGGCCGTGAGCAGCAACCCGACGAGAAGCGCCCCCGCAGCACCCCGATACGTTCCGTCGAACTCGAAAGTGATGTTCCGATAGGAGCTGTAGCGCGCATTGAATGCTGCCGTGCGAACCATGACCCACGGCGTCAGCGCCACGAAGACGGCGAACACGATGAAGAGCAGGCGTAGCGAGAAGTGCGTTCCCGCGTACCAGAGCGCGAGCAGCACCGTCCCGATGATGCGTCCTTTGAGGATTGGAATCGGTGCGCCGAGGTACTCGAACGGAACCCCCGCAAGCTCGGTATGCGAGTAGAAGTAGCGCTTCCGCCGAACCTTGGCCCAAGCCGAAAAGATGCCGAACGTGAGCAACGTGAGACACAGATTGACGATCCAGAGCCGAAAGTAGTCGCGCGCGTTGCCTTTGAACACGAGCGGCAACTCTGCCCACTGGCTCAGACCGCCCGAAGGGGCGCCCCCAGTCGATTCCCCGACTCCACTCATCCGCTCACCAGCTGACAGAGTATCACGCAGGGGGCCGTCCGGTGCTTGGGCTTCGTCAACGGGTTGCATTGATGTGCCTATCGGCCGAGCGCGCCGGCCGGTTGCCGAAAAAATGAATGCCGGGGCCCAAACCGCGTAAGCTCGCCGTCGAGGGCATGAGCCTCCACGCTGCTCGAGGGCTTCGGCGAGTTCCTGGTGCCGACGTAACTCGCGCTCTACGGCTCGCTACTCAAGCCGGAGTGGCGCACCCTCGAGGTGCTCGAGAACACGGAAGAGACCGTGCACCGCGTGGTTCGAATTCGTAACCCGGGCGCCGCGCCGCCACGCCTTCGCGTTCGCCGCACCGCCCCCGACGAGGTCGAGCTCACCTATGATTCGGAGCGCAAGCTCTGCGCCGTCGCGCGCGGGATCGCCCGCGGCGTCGCCAAGCAATTCGAGCAACCACTCGAGACGCGTGACCGAAGCTGCATGCTGCGCGGGGATCCGGCGTGCGTGATCACGTTCCGGGTGCGCGCTACTGCCGTGCTGGCTCGATCGTAAGCAGCAAGACGCCCGGCGAGCTCAGGCTGAACTTCTTGCTCAGGCTCGTCCCGCAGAGCGCCTTGCCGACCGGCTCCGCGGGGGGATCCATCGCCGTGCGGAGCGCTTGCCAGTCGCCGTCGGACATGTCCGCCATCGACTTCTTCCCGGCGGCGCTCCACGTGTCGAAGGCGTTGCCGTGCATGTCGTCGATGCGATACGCGTTGACGTCGTACGACCAATCCGACTTCAGGCCGGAGACGGTGATGCCGATGTCCGTGGCGGCCGCGGTTTGGTAGTACATGTCCGTAGCGAAGCCCGCGCCCGGGTTTTGGCCGTTGTAGAGGATGATTTCGACGCCGCCCGTCGTGGTGTTGCGCGAGGCCATGCCACCGATGCCGGCGCCGCCCTCGACCGTGAAGGCGAGCTGCTCGTTGCCGAGCTTGGCGAGGAATTTGTAGGCGTTGTAGGCGGGCGTCTTGATGCTTTCGCGCGTCAGGAGGCCCATGGCGCCGATGAAGGGCTTGGCCTCCGCGGCGTAGTCGTTCTGATCCTCGAAGCCCTCGTCGAAAATGTCCGAGAGCGTCCACCAGGCGAGCGTGATCGGGAAGCGCTTGCCGTCCTTGGCGCAGCGCACCGCGATGTCCGAGTACGTCTGCGCCGCGAACGCCGCGCCCTGCGTCGTTTCCTGCGGCTCCCAGGCGGGCTCGCGCGTGCCGCCCGTGAGGCCGAACTCCCAGGTCGGGCCGAACTCCGTGACGGCGATCGGCACGGTGTTCTTGCCGTAGCTGTCGAGCAGATCGAGCGTCGAGAAGTAGCCGTCCACGGCTCCGGTCAAGAAGTCCCACGTGTGGTACGCGAAGAAGTCGAGCGGGCCGTTCGTCGTCTTCAAGTGCTCGAGGAACTGAATGCCAGCCATCGAGTTCGTGGTGAGCTCGAGCACTTGGCTCGACACCGGACCGCCGATGCGACCGTTCGGGAGCACGGCGCGCACGCCGGCGGCGGACTTGTCGTAGAGCTTGAAGTAGTCGTCGAGCGTCCCCTTCCAGAACTTGCCCTGGCAGCACTCGGGCTCGTTCCACACCTCGAAGTACCAGGAGCCCACGACGTCGGCGCCGTAGCGCTCGACGCTGTGCTGGACGAACGCTTGCACGAGCCCTTGCCAGCGGTCGTAGTCTTTCGGCGGCGAGACGATCATCTTCCAATCGAACACGGTCTGCGACGGATCGGCCGCGAGGGCCGACGGCATCGACGCGAGCTCCACGATTGGCGCGACGTGGTTTTGCACCAAGAAGTCGAAGATGAGGTCGGAGCGCGTGAAATCGTAGGTCGGCGTACCGCCGGGCTCGCTGTAGATGCCGATGTCGTCGTGGAAGAGTCCGTGCCCGCGCACGCTCGTGAGGCCGAGATTCGCCACGGCGTCGGTCGTGTGCGCCTTGAGCACGTCGGACCACTTCTTCCCGTCGAAGCTCGTCTTGTCCTGCGCCTGAAACGCGGCAGGCAGCTGGCTCTGGCTCAGATAAAGGCCCATCCGTCCGAGACCGAACGTCGTCCAGAAGTGCGGCAACGCACCGAGGGACGAGCCACCTGCCGTCACCTTGCGCGCCGCGGCGCTCACGTCCTCCGCCGGGAAGTCTCCCTGGCAAGGCACCGTCGTGATCTCCGGCGTCCCGCCCACGCCGAGGCCGCCCATGCCGGCGGGCCCACCGCCGACTCCGCCGCTGGCACCGCCGCCCCCCGCGCCGCTCCCGCCACCCATGCCGCTGCCGGCGACGACACCGCTGCCCGCCATGCCGGCATTGCCGGAGATGCTGCCCCCGGCACCACCCTGTCCGCCACCGGGGCCCGCGCCACTGCCGCCTCCGGTCGCCGCACCGCTTCCCGCGCTGCCGCCCATGGGACCGGTTCCAGACGTTCCCGCATGAGCCGCGTCGTCATCCCCGTCGCCATCCTTGCCGTTGCTCGAACAGGCGGTCGAGAGGAGTGCGATTGGGAGAGCGAGCCAGCGAAGCCCAGGCGTACGAAGGAACGAAGAGACCATCCCCTAAGCTCTGACATCGCGCCGGCATAAACTCAATGTGCGCGTGCGGCACACGCGCCAAACCGCTTCGAATGCCTCAGCACGGAGGGCGGTTTTCCGAAAAAGTTCCGCTGAGCGCGGCACGTGCTCCTTCGCTGCGCTACCGCACCGGCCGAGCCCCCGTGTGCCGGAGCCGCGCGCATCGCCTGTCGCGCGCGGCCCGTCGTCACTTCGTGCGGCTCAGCTAGCGCCGCACTGCTGAACCTTGCCCTTCGTCTTCGTCTTGTAGAAGACGTATTCGGCGCTGTACGGCGACTGGTAGACGGTCCCGACCGTGGTGGCGTCGCAGCCGGTCGCAGGAGCGAGACCGCCCACCGTGGCGAGACGCTGAATCGACGTGACGTCGTCGAAGATGCCTGCTTCGGTCGAATGCGAGGTCGCGTTGAGCAGGAGCCACGGGATCGCAGTCGCATCGACCGTCGCGCCGGCGGCCTTCGCGCCGACCACGCTGCTGCCGTCGTTGCCCTGCCACGTCGGCCCGATGAAATGCGTGCCCACGAATTCCCCGCAGTCCTTCATCAGGTTCGCCTGGGGGTTCACGAGCACCCAGCTCGGCGTGGCGTTCGTCGCCGTCGGCGTGCACATGTAGACCTGCACACCGACCGCGTTGAGCTTCATCTTGATCGTCTGGTCGGCCGCGGGCTTCAGGCTCGCGGGCACGCCTTCCGGACAGACGTCTGCGGCGCTCGTCGACGCCTCGCCTTCGGCCGTCACGCTGCTGTCGCCCCCGCCGGCCGCCGACGTGCAGCCCATCGCCGCGAACGCGCCGAGACCCGCAACCACGAGCGCCATCTTCTGATTCATGATCTTCATCGTCTTCCTCCGGAACAGCGACCGGTATCCGGTCGTGCCCGCCCTTGAGCAAGTCGCGGGCCAACTCGCGTCCCGGCCCGGAAACGCGCCGGAAGTGCGGGCGGAACGGTCCGCGTTCGGCGATCGGTGAGCCGGTCGATGAGAGCGGCCTTCCGCGCGACCTGCGCAAACGCTCGCGCGAGTTGCGCAAACGCGCTTGCGCAACCCGACGCCCCCGCGAGACCGGGCGCCCACGCCCCGCCATCACCCTCGGCATAGAAGCTGCGTGGCTCTCAAGAAAAAAATACCTATGCTGCGCTCCCGGCAAAACCGCTCGAAACATTCGCTCATTTCCGCTCGGGTAGGCCCCACGCTAAGGTCCTGCGACGTTGGTCCCCCTGCCGAGCACAACCGCGAAGCTTCGCCGCTCTGCCGTGGCGCTTCTCGTGGGGGCGACCATCGCGGCGTGCCGCGGCCCCGCGGCGGCTCCGGAGCCGCGCGAAAGCGAGCCGTTTCGGACCACGACGGGTCAGCCGCTCGAGCCGCTGCCGCTCAGCGAGCCGGTCGACGCCCCGCGAGCCAGCCTCGGCGAAGCGCTGTTCAAGGAGCCGCTCCTCTCCGGCGACGGCAAGGTCGCGTGCTCGGACTGCCACAGCGAGAAGCACGCCCTCGCGGACGAACGCGCGAAATCCGAGGCCGCCGGGCGACCGTACAGCCCCGTCAACTCGCCGACGATGTACAACGTGCGCTACCTCTTCAAGCTCGCCTGGGGCGCCCGCTTCGACACGCTCGAAGCGCACAATGACGCGCTCATGACGAATCCGAACGTCATGGCCTCGTCGTGGGACGGCGCCGCGCGTCGCCTCGCCGCGAAAGGCGGCTACGGCGAACGCTTCCAGCGCGTCTTTTCCGACGGCCTCACGCCGATGAACGTGCGAGCGGCGCTGCTCGAGTACGAGCGCTCGCTCGTGACGCCGAATGCGCCGTTCGACCGATATCTGCGCGGCGACGCGAACGCCATCTCCGAGCGGGCCAAGCTCGGCTACGGATTGTTCAAGGCCTATGGCTGCGCGAGCTGCCACCAGGGCATGGCCGTCGGCGGCAACATGGTGCAGCGCGTCGGGATCATGCGCGACTACTTCGCCGATCGCGGCAAGGTCACGCCTCCCGACTGGGGTCGCTTCAACGTGACCCACCTCGAGAAGGACCGCTTCGTGTTTCGCGTGCCGAGCCTGCGCAACGTCGCGCTCACCGCGCCTTACTTCCACGACGGTACCGCCGAGACGCTCGAGAGCGCCGTGAGAGCGATGGCGCGCTACCAGCTCGGCCGCGAGCTCGAGCCCGAGGACGTGGCGCTGCTCGCCGACTTCTTGCGGACGCTGACGGGCGAATATCGAGGAAAAGCGCCTTGAACGGCGGCCTCGGGCTTCGCGTCACCCTGGGTCTCTGCTTGGCGGGGTTCGTCGCGCTCGCGGCGTTCATCCTCGCGCACGCGATCGACGATCACGAGCAAGCCCGCTACGCGCGCGACTTGCGACGCCTGCAGACGCTCGACAGCGGGCTGAACGAAGCCGTTCTGAAGGCGCGCTCGGGCCTCCTGACCCAGTACGACCCGCTCGTCGCGGCGCTGCGCGAGCTCCACCGGCTGCGCGGCGCGTTGCGCAAGGCTCCGGCGTTTCTGCCACCACGGTCCGCCGACGAGCTCGCCGCTGCCCTGGACGCCTACGACAAGACGCTCACGCGGAAAGACGAGCTGATCGAGGCGTTCAAGTCCGAAAATTCCGTCGTGCAGACTTCGCTCCTGTACTTTCCGGTGATCGCGACGAGCCTCATCGACCGGGCGCATGCCAAGGGCGACCGCGGAGGCTTCTCGGAGCGCATTCGAACCCTCTCCGCCGCGCTCATGTTGTTCGAGACGGTCGCTGAAGAGGACGCGAAAGCACGGGTCCTGCGCGCTCAAGAGGAGCTCCGCTCGGCGCTCGATACGGCGACCGCGCTCGAACTGGAGCGCGACACTCTGGTAGCGATCGCTCACGCGCGGGTCATCGTCGAGCGCAAGCCGCCGGTCGATGGGCTCGTGCGGGAGGTGCTGTCCGTCCCCTCGTTCGCGGCGGCAGCCCGCGTCGAGGAGCGCTACACCGCGCTCTATCATGGCGCTCTTGCTCGCGCCGTCGCGCAGAAGCAGCTGCTCTTCGCCCTCGCCTTGGGCGTCATCGTGCTCGGGCTTACCGAGGTGATCCTGTTCATGCGCCGCTCGGCCCTCGCGCTCGGGCGAGCGAAGGACGAGCTCAGCCTCGCCCATGACGCGCTGGCGGTGGAGCACGAGAAAGAGCGGCTGCGCGGCGAGCTCCGCAACCGCTTCATCACGATGACCTCGCACGAGTTTCGCACGCCGCTCACCGCCATCGTCTCGTCCGCCGAGCTGCTCGAGTCGTTCGGCGAGCGGTGGGACGCGGAACATCGTCTCGATCACGTCCAGCGCATCAAGAAGGCCGCGGGAACGATGGAACGGATGCTGGAGGACGTGCTCACGATCGGGCGCGCCGAAGCCGGGGTTCTGCGGCCCTCGCCCTCGCCGATTCGCCTCGACGAGTTCTGCCGCGCTCTCGTCGAGACGCTCGAGCACTCGACGAACCGAAGCCACTCGTTCCGCTACACGTTCCTGGGCGATCCGGACGTGACCATGGACGAGCGCCTGCTCCAGCACGTGCTCGGCAACCTGCTCGGCAACGCCGTGAAGTACTCCCCGCTCGGCAGCGAGATCCGCTTCGCCGTGCGCACGACCGCCGACCTTTGCCTGTTCTCGGTGCACGACCAAGGGCTCGGCATTCCGTCCGCAGAAATACCTACGCTTTTCACCAGCTTCTCGCGCGCGAGCAACGCCCAACATCTGCCTGGGACGGGTCTCGGATTGGCGGTAGTCAAGCGCGCTCTCGACGTGCAACAAGGCACCATCACGGTCGAAAGCGAGCTCGGACGCGGTACCGCGTTCCACGTCAGCATCCCGCGCCGGCTCCAAAACGTCGAAACCACGCTCACCCCCTCATGAAATCGTCCATTCTCGTCGTCGAAGACGACCCCTCCATTCGCAACAACCTGGTCGAGCTACTGGGAGAGGTCGGCTACGACGTGGCCTCCGCCGACAATGGCGCCGACGGCATCGCGCTCGTCAAAGCACGCGCGCCGAGCCTCGTACTCTGCGACATCACGCTGCCGAAAGCGGACGGCTACGCGGTGCTCCGGGCGTTGCGCGACGATTCGTCGACGAGCTCGGTGCCGCTCATCTTCCTCACGGCCAAGAGCGAGCGCGCGGACGTGCGGCTCGGCATGAATCTCGGTGCCGACG
>DATMCL010000200.1:0-3248 GCA_035558375.1 Polyangiaceae bacterium | reverse complement strand
CGAAGCGCGCGACCGTCGCGTAGACCGATCGATCGGCGCGCAGGCGCGCGAGGGCCGGAGCGACGCGCAACATGTCCGTAAAATTCGAGAACGGCTCCGCCGCGAGCTCTTCGTACCCCCGCTCGAAGACGCGACGCGAGTGCTCGACGAAGCGGGCGTAGCCGTCGGCGTCACCGGGCGCGAGCCGCGCGATCTCGCGCTCCATGCTCTCGGCACCGGCGTAGTCGAAGCGCGTGCCGTCCTCCCAGAGCAAGCGATAGAACGGCGTGACGGGCAGGAATTCGACGTAGTCTTCACGGCGCCGGCCAGCGACGGCAAAGAGCTCGTCGAGCGCGTGTGGAGCCGTGATCACGGTCGGGCCGGCGTCGAAGACGAAGCCAGAATCTTCGTACACGTACGCGCGCCCGCCCGGCTTGTCGCGGGCCTCGAAGAGCACCGTGGAGATGCCCGCCGCCTGCAAGCGGATTGCGGCCGCGAGGCCGCCGAAGCCGCTGCCGATGACGGCGACGCGCGGTGCCTTGCCCGGCTCGGCGCGGCCCGAGGCCGAGCGCCGCGCGGCGGGGGGCATAGCGCCGTCAGCCATCGTAGCGCTCCAGTCGTGCGAGCTCGGCGTCGAGCTCGGCGAGAGCCGGCGAGCCCTCGAAGCAGGCGTGCGCCGCCGCTCGCGCCTGCTCTACCTGACGGCGGATGGCGAGCCGGGGTGCATCGCCGAGCGCGGTGCGGAACGTCGCGGCGACGGGCTCGGGATGGAGGTCGCGTCGCGCGACGGCATCGGCGAGCCCGCGCAGCCTCGCGTAGCTCACGTCATCGAGTCGCTCCGCGAGCCAGGCCCAGGCCCAGGTGGGTCGGGCTTCGACCAAGTCTTCGTGGCCTTTGTGGCAGCGATGCTCCCAAGCCAGTCCGGTCCAATCGTCGAGCATTTGGAGAGCGACGCCGATGTCGCGACCGAGCGTTCCGAGCACCTGGACCCGTTCGGCGGGCGCGCGAGCCGCGATGGCCGAAAGCTCCGCGGAGAGCTCGAACAGCGCGCCGGTCTTCAGGCGGGTCGTGCCGTAAACGAGATCCCTTACTTCACAGCGACGGAGCTCGGTGATCCGGAGCGAGAGATCGAGCGCCTGTCCGTAGTGGCAGCGAAGGACCGCCCGATCGACTGCCGATTTCAGGGCGAGCAGGACCGAAGGCTCGAAGCCTGCTTGCTCGAGCAGCGCGCTTTGCCAGAAATACAGCCAGTTTCCAGCGTTCAGCGCGAGCGGCAGCCCGACGGTGACGTGGAGCGCGTCGCCGCCGCGCCGCCGGCCCGAGCCGTCCTCGATGTCGTCGACGATGAGGGAGCCGAGGTGAAGCGCCTCGACGGTGGCTGCCAGCTCGGAGGGCGCAGGGCCGGAGCCGCCAGCGAGCGTCCAGGTGATCTCCGCGAGCCTTCCGCGCAGCTCCTTGCCCGGGCGGCGAGACGCGGTGCGGAGCGGGGAAAAGAGCGCGCGCTGCCAAAAGCGCGCAGGCACGCTGATGTCCTTCGGCAGCGTCCGGAGCCCTTCGGCCTCGCGCTCGAGAAGCGGCAGAAGGCGCGAGACAGCGTCGATGTCGAGGGCGGGTTGGGTCATGGACTCGTTCCTGGTTCGGGGTGGCTCGGAGCGCTCGCGGGGGCGAGCGCCGACAAGAGACCGCGCGCGGTGATTCCGCGCGGAGGGCGCCCGCAGACGATGCGGGCGCGATCGGCGGGCGTGAGCGACAGCGCGTAGAACCGGCGCACGGTGTCGGGGGGCAGTCGATAAAATCGCTCGAACGCGCCGTACCGGTGCTCGGGCGCGAAGCCGCGAAACAGCATCCGATTGAGGAGCGTCGCGAACCGCTGCTGGCGTCGGGTCCGGACCGCGAGCGCGGCGACGCGCTCGGGCAGCTCGGCGAGGCTCGCCGAGGCGATCGTGCTGGCGAGGCGGACCGCAAGCGGAAACGAGTAGCCGGTCGTGGGGTGAAACCAGCCGCCTTGGTAGCCGCCACCGATGAGCCCCGGAGCGCTCTCGACACCCAAGGGAGGCGCCGCGGGCAGCGGAAGCACGCCGCGTTCCCTGCGGAGCACGGAGTCGACGACGAGTCCGATGCGCGCGGCGTAACCCAGAATTTCACGCTCGAGCGCGCCGTCGTCGAGCCCTGGTGCGTCCGAAAAATACGTATCCTCCACGAGCACCCGGTCCGGGGCGAGCGGCAGCACGTACATGAAGCGCAGCCCGTCGACCTGCTCGACCGAGCAGTCCATCAACATCGGCTCGCGAGGCGCGCTCTCGGGACGTACCTTGAGCTCGAGACCGACGAACTTCTGGAAACCGAGCGCCCCGCTTTCGCCGAAGCGCTCGGGACCGCGTGCGTCGATCACGACCCGTCCCGTCACGACCTCGCCCGACGCGAGCTCCACGCGGCCGGGGCCGATGCTTCGAGCTGGGACGCCGAGCCGGAGCTCCAAGGCAGAGCTCGCTGCAAGCGCCACCATGTGCTCGTGCAGCGCGAGCGAGGTCACCGCCGCGTAGGGCTCGTCGATGGTTCGCGAATATTCCGGGAAACGCACCCGGTAGCGTGGCCAGCGCTGCACGACGAACGGCTCGACGAACGGCGCGGCGGCCGCCGGCACGTCGAGGGCGTGAAAGCACCAGAGGTGATTGCCGCCGAGCCTCGGCGCCGCCTCGATGATCGCGACGCGCGCCGCTCGGTTTTGCTGCACGAGGGCAGCAGCGACGAGGGCGTTCTGAAGGCCGCCTCCGACCAAAACGTAATCCAGCGAGACCATGGCTTGACTAACTTCTGTCTAACTCTATGATCCGAGAATTCAGGCTCGTCAAGCCACCTACCCGCACTATGTCTAATTTTTGTGAATATGCCGGAGGGCGCCGCGTCCGGGTCCTTTTCGTCGCCGAAGCCATCACTCTTTCCCAGGTCGTGCGGCTCTCGGCGCTCGCGGCTCGACTCGACCCGAGCCGCTACGCGGTGACCTTCGCCTGCGGCCCGTTCGACGACGTGGCGTTTCGGGGAAGCAGCCTCGAACGCCTGCCGTTATTCACGATCGACCAGCAACGAGCGCTGAAGAAGATCGAACGCGGCGAGCGGCTGTACACGACGAGCGTCCTCGAACGCTACGTGGCCGAGGAGCTGGCGCTCTTCGAGAAGGTGCGACCGGACTTCGTCGTCGGCGATTTCCGCCTTTCGCTCGCCGTGAGCGCGCGCCGCTTCGGCGTCCCTTTCGCGACGCTCATCAACGG
>DATMCL010000199.1:0-4533 GCA_035558375.1 Polyangiaceae bacterium | reverse complement strand
CCAAGCGTCAACCGCCGCTGAAAGGTTCATGCAGCACGAGCACGCACCAACACGGTACTATTTCAACGAATGACGGATGGTGCGTTGCCGCAGGGTGTCGCGCGTGCACGGATTGGCGTTGAGCAGCAGGATCTGAGAATGCGAGGCGCGCCATGCGTTTCGTGATCGTCGGGGCCGGCGCGCTCGGGAGCATTCTCGGCGCACACCTCTCGCGCGCTGATCACGACGTGACGCTCGTCGCACGCGGGCAGCGCGCCGAGCACGTTCGGACGAACGGACTCGTCGTCACGGGGCTCGTGAACATCGCGACACGCTGCACGGTGAGCACGGATGAAGCTCGGCTTCTTCCCACGGATACGCTCATCCTCGCGACGAAGGCCATCGACACGACGCGCACGCTCGCGGCGCTCCGACAGCTCGAGCTTTCGTGCGCGTTCTCGGTGCAGAACGGCGTCGTGAAGGATCGCCTCCTCGCCGAAGCGTTCGGACGCGCGCGCGTGCTCGGGTGCGTCGCCGATTTCAGCGGCGAGCTTCTGCCTGACGGCACCGTCAAGTTCACGCGCAACGTCTGCTTGCACTTGGGTGCGCTAGATGGCACCGAGGGCGGGCTAGCGCGCGAGCAGAGCGCGGTGCTCGAGGCAGCCGGCATCCGTTCGGCCGTCGCCGCGAACGTCGTGCGGCTCGAATGGTCGAAGTTCGTCGGCTGGATCGCGCAGCTTCCGCTCGCGATCCTGACGCGTCGACTCACCTCGGAGTTTCTGAGCGACGAGAACGCCGCCCGCGTCATCGTCGCAGGCGCCCGCGAGGCCAAAGCCCTCGCCGACGCCGAAGGGATCACGCTCGAAGACGCCGCGCCGCTGCCCGTGGCCAGCATCGCACGAGCCGGCGACGACGAGGCAGTTCGCCTCGTTGCCGAGGTGGGCCGGCGCTACCGCGAGACCGCACCCGAGCACCGCATGTCCGCCCAGCAGGACGCCCTGCGCGGGAGCCCGCTCGAGCTCGAGGAGACGCTCGGCTACGCGCTCGAACGCGCCGCCGCGCTCGGGGTGCCGACGCCAACGCTCACGACACTGTACCGCACCGTGCGAGCAGCCCATCCTGCGCTAAGAATCGCCCCATGACCGAGCTCGTTCGCAACGTTTCGGACACGGCGCGGTGGGTGGCGACGTACCGCGCGCGCGAATCGGCGCGCAAGGATGCGCTCTTCAGCGACCCGTACGCGGATCGCATGGCCGGCGACCGGGGCCGAGCGATCGCGAACGCCGCGTCCCGGCACAGCGAGTGGGCGCTCATCACGCGCACCAAGCTCATCGACGACATCGTGCGAGACCTGCTCGCCGACGGCACGGATACGATCCTGAACTTGGCCGCAGGCTTCGATACGCGCCCGTACCGCTTGACCTTGCCCGAGAGCCTGCGCTGGGTGGAAGCCGACTTGCCCGAGCTCATCGCGGAGAAGGAGCAGCTCCTCGCGGACGAAAAGCCGCGCTGTCGCCTGGAGCGCGTGGCCGTCGATCTGTCGGACGCCGCCGCACGGGCGACGTTTCTCGAGCGCTACACGGAGGGTGCGCGCCGTGCGGCCGTGATCACGGAAGGGCTCGTGATCTACCTCGAGCCGAACGCCGTCGCCGAGCTCGGCCGCGCGCTTCTCGCTTGTCCGCGGGTTTCGTCGTGGGTGCTCGACTTCAACTCGCCGCGCATCCAGGCCGAGATCTCGAGCACGATGCGTGACGCGCTCGTGAACGCGCCCTTCAAGTTCGCGCCGCCGAACGGGCTCGCCTTCTTCGAGGCGTTGGGCTGGAAGACGCGCGCCGCCCGGTCGTTGTTCCGCGAAGGAGCGCGCCTCAAGCGCGTGCCGCTCCTGATGCGACCGTTTGCGCTGCTTCCGGAGCCGAACCCGCGCGATCTGAAGAACGGCCGCTGGTCCGCGGTCGTCCGCTTCGAGCGAAGCTGAACGCGCGCTACGAAAAACCCGGGTGTAGTTGGTCATTTGTTCAGTCCGCGTGCGACGGCGGGTGAAAACGCGGCGCGAAGCGTCTAGAAAGGTCGAGGGCGCGACGAACGTCCCGTCGCCGGAGCTCCACGTGGAGCTGGAGGAGGAGCCGTGGCCACCATCTCGTTCGACTCGAACACCTCGCACGCGCTCGACGCGTACATCAAAAAGCATTTCCCCGACGCCACCAGCAACGACGCGACGCGCACGGGCGTAGCGCTCGCTCTCTGGGCCGAGGGGCAAGCCGGCGTGCCGCTCGGCGCCTACGACGCTCAGCTCTCGGGGCTCGCCGCGCAGGTGGGCATCACGAAGGGGGCGAACGCGGTCGCCAAAGCGATGCCACAAGACGGCTTTCGTTACTACGACATCACGGCCAAGCACGATCGCGAGATCCCGAACTATCAGCCGTTCTGGGGACAGATGAGCATGGTGCGCTTCACGCTGCCGGTGTCGAACGCGAACGTGAAGGACATTCACACGGGCATCGGCACGGTGGGCGCCGGCGATCACCTCTACCGCTCGGTCGAGGAATTCAAGAAAACGTACGGCGGCGCGCCGTACAGCCAGACGACGCGCATCGACCTCGTTACGCCCGCCCGCGAGCACGGCGTGCGCTTCGGCGCCATTTCAGCGTATTTGGGCTACACGAACGGCGGCACGACGCCGTCCTTCTACGTGCTCGAAGCTGGAACGGCGACGGGCGATCCGAAGGTGCCGTACGCATGCCCGACGATCGACGGCGGCGTCGTGGCCTACACCGATTACAAGCCGACGCCGTTTGCGGCCAAAGGCCACGTCTACCGCGGCTCACTGCGCGTCGTCGGCGACGCGCCGGACCTCTTGTCGGTTTGGGTCGAAGCCAAGCCGCACACCCCCTACCTCAAGCTCGAGGCTCAATTCACCGAGACGACCACGCCGCAAAATATCTGGCCGGGGTTTCTCATCGTCCGCGCCATCGCGATCGTCGCCGAGCGCTTGCCCCACGTCCCCATCGAGCCGATCTGAGGAGACATCAGTCCATGAATCGCCTCACCCGCACGCTTTGGATCCTCACCGCGCTCGTCGCCTGGTCGTGCGCGGGCACCACCGGTGTCCCCTCACCCGACGCGCCCGCCGCGAAGAAGAAGGCTCACTGCGAGACGATCAGCGCCGACAAGACCGTCGGCTGTAAGGCTTGCGCGGGCGTCGAGTTCTGCGCCTGGAAGCAAACGAGCTCGCCCGTGGACGGGACCTGTCACTACGTCGAGGGAAAGAGCGCGGATCCGGCCATGATCACGGATCCCAATCAGTGTCCGACGCCGCCCGAGTGAGGAGCGGAAGCCGCCGCCACGCGGCCCGTCTCGGTCAGTACGGCTTTCCTGCGATACCGACGTTGAGCGTGAACAGGCCCTTCATGGTGCCGCTGCCGAGCGCCGTGATGTAGAGCGTCTTGTGATCGGCCCCGCCGAAGGCGAGGTTCGTGATCGATTGCACCTCGCCGATGGTGATGGTCCCGAGCATGCTGCCGGTGGAGGTGAACACGGTCGCGTGGTTGGTCTCGGTGTTAGCCACGTACAAGTTGCCCGCGCAGTCGATGGCGGTTCCGTCCGCGTTCGAGCCCGCCGCGAAATCTTCGCCGGGGCCGAGCGTCCCGTCGTCGAGGACCGGGTAGCGACGGCCGACCATGGCGTTCACGTAGAGGTAGTCTTCGGCGAGCGACAGAGCGACGCCGTTCGGATTCGTGAACGTATCGGGGGCGCCCGCGCTCGGGATGGGCTCGGCCTGGCCGCCCGGAGGCACGCGATAGACGCGCGTCGCCGTTTGCGGCCGGGTTTTCGGAGCCTGGTAGGTGGGATCTGAGAAGTAGATCGTGCCGTTCGAATGGACGGCGAGGTCGTTCGGCGAGTTGAACCGAGCGCCCATGTACATGCTCACCACGGTCGTGGGAGTACCCGACGGCAGCGCGAACTCGGTGATCGAACCGTCCTTGTGAACGCCCGCCACGAGGTTGCCCTTGCCGTTGATCGCGAGGCCGTTGCTGCCCGAGTCGGCGACGAATACGGTCGCCTTACCATCGCTCGTCACCTTCAAGATGCGAGCCTTCCTCACGTCGGTGTCTTGCGAGGTGTAGGACGTGTTCCCGAGCTCGCTCAGGTAGAGCGCGTCGTCGACCCACACGGGCCCTTCGATGATGCCGAAGGTGCCGTTGTTCATGTTGAAGCTGTCCGACGGCGGGACGCTCGCGACGCGTGTCGGCGTTCCCGTGAGCATTGGAGTGCCCGTCGCGCCGCTCGGGCACTGCCAGCCGCCGGAGCCGGTACCGGCTGCGTTACCCGCACCCGCCATACCGCCGGCACCGCCACCCGCCGCTCCAGCGCCCTCGCCTCCGGCTCCGCCGCTTCCACCCTTTCCGCCCGCATCGCTGCCAGCACCACCCGCGCCACCTTTCGGCGCGGCGCCGCCGCTGCCACCGCCGCCGCTGCCGCTGCCACCGCCGACACCGCTCGAGCCTCCTGCGGCTCGACCGGCGCTACCCGCAGCGCCACCGGTACCAGCGTTCG
>DATMCL010000198.1:0-8438 GCA_035558375.1 Polyangiaceae bacterium | reverse complement strand
CGACATCACCGTGAGCGGTCTCGTGACGGAGGCGGACGCGCGCACCGTGGCGCGCACCGTGGCGACCTCGCTGCTCGTGAAGACGGCGCTCTTCGGCAACGACGCGAACTGGGGCCGGCTCCTCGCGGCAGCGGGCCGCGCCGGTGTCGCGTTCGACCCGCGCGAGGCGGGCGTGAGCATTGCCGGCGTCGAGATCGTGCGCGCCGGCGTGACGCTCGGCGCCGAGCTCGAGGCCGAAGCGCAAAAGCGTATGGCGGCCGAAACCTACGCGGTCGAGCTCCGGCTCGGGCGCGGGCCGGGGCGTTTCACCTACGTCACGAGCGACCTCGGGCACGGCTACGTCGACGTGAACGCCGGCTACCGCTCGTGACGTGCGGGAGCGTCGCCCGCCGTGCCGCTACCGCGCTCGGTCGCTGGCTCGGCGCGGCGCTGCTCGTCACGGTGCTCGCGCACTGTGGCCCCTCCAAAGGCACGATCGGCGCCGTGCTCTCGCGAGGCCCCGACGGGCGGCTGTTCGTCCGCGAGGTCCCCGAAGGGCTTGCCGCGGCCAAGGGTGGCGTGGCGCCCGGCGACGAGATCCTGCTCATCGACGGCCGTGACGCACGCGCGCTCGGCCCGAAAGGCCTGCACGAGGCGTTGTCGGGAAACGTGGGCGAGCGGGTTAAGCTGACCTTGGTGCGCCGCGGCGAGATCGTGCGCGTCACCCTGAACCGCACGAAAGCCGAGAAATACCGGGTGGATTCGAGCGGCGGCACGCCCGAGTAACGCTGCCGCGACGAACCGCGACGAGCCGCGACGAGCCGCGAGAAGCGCCCGAAAACCCGCCGAAAATGGCTCTTCAAACGGGCCGGCGCGCTCGGCTTTTCATGCTAGCTTCCCCGCGCCTCCGGCTGGGGCTCGGCTCCGGGCACACCGGACGACTTCGCGCCAAGGCGCTTTCCAGAGGAATCGATCGAATGAGCTACCTTTTCACCTCCGAGTCCGTCACCGAGGGTCACCCGGACAAGATTTGCGACGCCGTTTCCGACGCGGTGCTCGACGCTGCGCTCGCGGGCGACCGCATGAGCCGCGTGGCGTGCGAGACGCTCTGCAAGACGGGCTTCGTCGTCGTCGCGGGTGAGATCACGACCAAGTCGAACATCGACTTCGGCAAGCTCGCTCGGCGCGTGATCAAGGACATCGGCTACACCGACTCGTCGATGGGCTTCGACTACGAGACGTGCGGGGTGCTCACGGCGATCGAGCCGCAGTCGCCGGACATCTCGCAGGGCGTGACCGAGGGCGAAGGCATGTTCAAGGAGCAGGGCGCCGGCGATCAGGGCCTCATGTTCGGCTACGCCTGCGACGAGACGCCGGAGCTGATGCCGGCGCCGATCATGTACGCCCACGCGCTCAGCCGCACGCTCGCGGCCGTGCGCAAGGCCAACAAGGTGAACTTCCTCCGTCCGGACGGAAAATCCCAGGTGACGGTCGAGTACGAGAACGACCGGCCGAAGCGCATCGAGACGGTCGTCGTGTCGAGCCAGCACTCACCCGACGTGAAGCACAAGGACCTCAAAGAAGCGGTCATGGAGCTCGTCGTCAAGAAGGCGCTCCCGAAGAACCTGCTCGACTCGAAGACCAAGTACTTCATCAACCCGACCGGTCGCTTCGTGATCGGTGGTCCCTTCGGCGACGCCGGCCTCACTGGCCGCAAGATCATCGTCGATACGTACGGTGGCATGGGCCGGCACGGCGGCGGCGCCTTCAGCGGCAAGGACCCGTCGAAGGTCGACCGCTCGGCCTGCTACTACGCGCGCTTCGTCGCGAAGAACATCGTCGCGGCGGGCCTCGCCAGCCGCTGCGAGGTGCAGGTCGCCTACGCCATCGGTGTCGCGAAGCCGATGGGCGTCTACGTGCACACCTTCGGCACGGGCAAGGTCGACGACCAGAAGCTCGCGGCTTACGTGACCGAGCACTTCGACATGCGCCCCCGCGCGCTGATCGAGGAGCTCGATCTGCTCCGCCCCATCTACCAGCCCACGTCGTCCTACGGCCACTTCGGTCGCGACGAGTTCAGCTGGGAGAGCACGGAGCGCGCCGCGCAGCTTGCCTCGGACCTCCTCGGCGTGAAGCTCGCGAAGCCGGCGAAGGCCGCCCCCGCCTCGAAGGCCCCCGCCTCGAAGGCGAGCGCCAAGCCCGCGAAGTCGAACGGCAAGAAGGCCGCCAAGGCCGCCCCGCCGTCGTCCGCGAACGGCGCATCGACGCGCAAGCTCCGCGCGTCGGCCCTGCGCGCCTAAGAGCGCTCGGGAGAGTAACGGGTCTGCCGTCGCTTCACGCGATGGCGGGCCCGTTCGCTTTTGTCGAGGTGGGCGATGACGCGCGTCGTCGCAGTGCGAGAGCACCGCGCATCGCGCGCCCTCCCGACCCCCCAATCCCGCACGCTCCCGCGTTCTATCCGCGCACGCGGTTTCGTCCCGCCGCCTTCGCTTCGTAGAGCTTCGTGTCGGCGCGGTCGTAGAGGGTCTCGACGCTCTCGTCGCTGCCCGGCTGGTACTCGGCGACGCCGATGCTCACGGTGACGGCGAGGCGCTTGCCCTCGAAGCTGAAGGGATGGGACTCGGCCGCCTTGCGGACCCGCTCGGCGAGCTCGAGCATGCGGGCGCGGGTGCCGCCCTCCCAGAGGGCCGCGAATTCCTCGCCGCCGACGCGCCCGAACGTGACCTCTTTCCCCAGCGCTTCGCGCGTGACCGAGCAGAGCTCGCAGAGGACGCCGTCGCCCACGACGTGCCCGTAGGTGTCGTTGATCTTCTTGAAATGGTCGAGATCGAGCACCAAAAGCGAGAGCGGCGTGCCGGCGCGGGCGTTTTGTGCCGCGGTGCGCAGCACCTCTCCGAACTGGGACTTGTTGAACACGCCCGTGAGCGCGTCGAAGCGCATCAGGCGCTGGAACTCCTCGTGGTACGCCGCTTCGATGTTGCCGCCGGCGAGGTACTTGAGCAGCACCTTTCCGATCTGAACGCGATCGCCATCGCGGAGCTCGTGCTGCGTGACGCGCGAGCCGTTGACGAATGTGCCGTTGGTCGAGCCGAGGTCCACGACCTTGTGAACGGTGCCCGTCCAGTCGACGCGCGCGTGGCGCCGGCTCACGGAGTCGGAATCGATGAGCAAGCCGCCACGCACCCCGCGGCCGATCTCGACGGGCGCCTCCGCCAAAAGGACGCGGCTTCCGAGGCAAGGCTCGGACAGCACGATCAAGAGCGCCTGCTGCTTGGACGCGACGGTGATGAGATCGCGCATGTCGCGCGAGACAGTGACCTCGAGCGTCGATTCGTACGCGTCGCCCACTTTGGGAGGTTGTGACGGACCGGGTCCGGAGCCCATGGTTCTTGCTTTGGGGGAGGCCCCCTAGGCGTAAAAAGCCAGAGGTTTTAGCCCCTTGGCCTGGCGCCCTACCGTCCACTCTAGCACGCCGGGGCGGCCCGGGGGCCCTCACGGATGGCGAGCGGGAATTGCCTATCGATGCCCTCTGTGGGACCTCGGCCTACATGATTTGGCGCGGGGGCCGGTGGCGATCAGATGTCGTAGTAGAGGAAGAATTCGTAGGGGGTTGGGCGCAGGCGCATCGCCTGAACCTCTTGCTCACGCTTGTAGTCGAGCCACATGTCGATGAGATCGCGCGTGAAGACGTCGCCTTTCAGGAGAAACTCGTGATCGGCTTCGAGGGCGTCGAGCGCCTCGTCGAGTGACGCGGGCATCCGCGCAACGTCTTTGAGCTCCTCGGGCGAGAGCGCATAGATGTCCTTGTCGAGCGGATCGCCCGGATCGATCTTCTTCTGCACGCCGTCGAGCCCGGCCATCAGCATGGTCGCGAACGCGAGGTACGGATTGCAGCTCGGGTCGGGGAACCGGAGCTCGAGCCGGCGCGCTTTCGGCGACGGCGAGTAGGTGGAGATGCGGATCGCCGCCGAGCGATTCCGGCTCGAATAGGCCAAATTCACCGGCGCCTCGTAGCCCGGGACGAGCCTTCGGTAGCTGTTCGTCGTCGGGTTCGTGATCGCGGCGATGGCGTGCGCGTGCTTGAGGATGCCGCCCACGTAGTGGAGCGCGATGTCGCTCAGCCCCGCGTAGCCGTCGCCCGCGAAGAGCGGTTTGCCTTCCTTCCACAGCGACTGGTGGCAATGCATGCCGTTGCCGTTGTCGCCGAACATCGGCTTCGGCATGAACGTGGCGGTCTTGCCGTTGCGATGCGAGACGTTCTTCACGATGTGCTTGAACCACATCAGCTTGTCCGCCATCGTGACCAAGCTGTCGAAGCGCATGTCGATCTCGCCTTGCCCGGCGGTCGCGACCTCGTGGTGGCTCACCTCGACCTCGATGCCGACGCGCTGCATCTCGAGGCAAATTTCGGTGCGCAGGTCCATCTGCGTGTCCTGCGGCTGCACGGGGAAGTAGCCTTCCTTGTGCCGGATCTTGTGCGCGAGGTTCGGCCCCTCGTCGCGACCGGTGTTCCACACCGCTTCGTTCGAATCGATCGAGTAAAACGCCTCGTTCGAGCCGGCGGCGTAGCGCACGTCGTCGAAGATGAAAAACTCCGCTTCGGGTCCGAAGTAGGCCGTGTCGGCGATGCCGGTCGAGCGCAGGTACGCTTCGGCCTTCTGCGCGACGTAGCGCGGGTCACGCGTGTAGCGCTGGCGCGTGATCGTGTCCTGGATGGTGCAGACGAGCGACAGCGTCGGGTGACGGGTGAAAGGATCCATCACCGCGCTCCCCGGATCGGGCATCAGGAGCATGTCGCTCTGGTTGATGGGCTGGAAGCCGCGAATCGACGAGCCGTCGAAGCCGAAGCCCTCCTCGAAGGCTTCCGGGACCAAGCGGTGGAACGGCACTGACGTGTGCTGCCACTTTCCGATCAAGTCGATGAACTTGAGATCGACCATCACGGCCCCGTGCTTCTTGCCGAGCTCGATAGCGGAATTCGCATCCATCACAGCGCTCCCAAACGGACGGCGAGCCGCGGGCATTCCCTGCCCGGGCTCGCCGGTATGTTCCCCTCGAGACTACCCTCAGATGGCTTCTTCTGCGCGCTCTCCCGTGCGGATGCGGACGGCCTCGTCCACGGGGGATACGAAAATCTTTCCGTCTCCGATGCGACCCGTCTTCGCGCTCTTCTCGATCGCGTCGATCACCTGGTGGACCATCTGATCCGGGACGACGATCTCGAGCTTCACTTTGGGGACGAAATCGACCACGTAGGCCGACCCTCGGTAGACTTCCTTCTTACCGCCGGTGCGGCCGAAACCCTTCACCTCGGTAACGGTCATGCCCTGGATGCCCACCTCGGACAGGGCCTCTTTGACCTCGTCCAGCTTGAAGGGCTTGATGATCGCCTCGACTTTCTTCATGACGGTCTCCGTAGGTGTTCAGCAGGGGCGGGGGCTAAAGAAAAAAAGTGCTGCCGCCCGACGCCGCCTCCAGGGAGGTACCGGGGCCCATGTTTCCGAAGTGTTTCGCATAGAAGTCTCGCCGATTTGAATCTTGCCGGCGGTTTTTGGGGTTAGGAAACCTTACCGGCCGTTTGGCCGACGGCTTTGGTCGGTTATGTTTAGGAACCCGCAGCGGGCCCTCCCGGGCTCGGTGCTCTCAGGGCTCGATGGCCGTCCAAAACAAGTCCAACGTTCCTCTCGGCACGGTGCTCCAGGGGAAGTTCCGCATCACCCGCGAAATCGGGCGGGGTGGGATGGCTGCGGTCTACGAAGCAGAGAACGTCGACATCGGAAAGCGCGTCGCAGTGAAGGTGCTGGCTGCGGAGCTCATCACGTCGCGCGTCGTGCGCGAGCGCTTCATCCGCGAGGCGCGCGCGGCGTCCGCGGTGCGCAGCCCGCACATCTGCGACGTCTACGATTCGGGCATGTTCGAGGAGCGCCCGTTCCTCGTGATGGAGCTGCTCGAGGGCGAGAGCCTGTACGACCTGCTCACGCGGGCGCGACGGCTGGACGTGCCGACGACGCTGACGGTCATCACGCAAACGGGTCGCGGGCTCGGCAAGGCGCACGAGGCCAACATCGTGCACCGCGACCTCAAGCCGGAGAACATCTTCGTCAGCACGGACGAAGACGCCAAGCTCATCGTCAAGCTCTTGGATTTCGGGCTCGCCAAGTTCTACGAGCCGACGAACGACGGCGACCCGAAGACCGTGCGTTTGACGCGGGAAGGCGCCCTATTCGGCACGCCGGCGTACATGAGCCCCGAGCAGGCTCGCGGCCAGGGGGAGGTCGATCACCGCTCCGATCTCTGGGCCCTCGGCTGCATCGTTTACGAGTGCCTCACCGGGCAAACGGTGTGGAGCGTCGAGCAGGGGGTCGCCATGATCCTCGCGCAGGTGGCGAGCGCGCCCTTGCCGCGTCCTTCGCGCCTCCGGCCCGACTTGCCGCTCGGCTTCGACACTTGGTTTCAGAAGGCGCTCGACCGTGACGTCGCGCGGCGCTTCCAAACCGCGCGCGAGTTCACCGACACGCTCGCGGAGGCGCTGACTGGTGAGGGCGTCGCCGCATCGTCGGTCTCGAACCTCCGCCAGCAGAGCTTCCACTCCGACGCGGAAGCGACGCAGATCGACCAGCTCATCTCCGGTGAGGGCTCGGAGGCGAACCCGTTCGAGCTCTCCGACGCAGAGCCGACGAGCGACCAGGTCACGCCCGAGCCGATGGTGCAGACGGAGGCGTCGCGTGGAAGCGGCGTCTTGCCGCTCCTGGCCGCTGCGGTCGTCGTGCTCGGCGGCTACGGCATTTGGCTTCATTACCTGCATCCCGCGGGCGAGCGCGGCTCGGCGAGCTCCGGCGTGCGCACGGCCGCGACGGCGTCCGCCAAGTCTCGGCCCGCGCCGAAGCCGTCCGTGGATCCCGAAGCGGAGCCGTTCGCGGCGCTCGTGCGCGACGCGCAGGGCGCGTTCGCCAAGGATCCGAAGGCCGCGCTCGAGACGCTCAAGTCCGCTTACGCACAAGGCTCGGCGAGTCCGGTGCGTGCGCTGCTTGCCCACGCGAGCGTCGCCGTGGAAGAGGCGACCCCGCGCGGGTGTCGCGTGACGGCGGTGGCGAGGCCGCGGCCGTATCAGCTCGAGCAAGCCGTGTCGTCGCCGTCGCTCATGCGGACGAACGAGGGCGTGCTCGTCGGCTGGGTCGACAACCACGCGGACCCGCGCCGGAAGCAAGGGCACGTGGCGCTGCTCGACGACGCGCTCCGCCGAAAGGGGGAGCCGCTCGCCGTGACGCCCGAGGCCAGCAACGTACAGGACCTCGGCATTTACGAGGCGGGCGACAAGGTCGTGGCGCTCTATCACGACGACGGCGGCAAGCAGCAGGGCGTGTACGTGCGCCTGCTCGGCGCCGACGGGCGCATTGCCACGCCGGCGCGACGCATCGCGCGCGGCAAGCCGAACGACGGCTCGCTCTCGCTCACGCGGAACGGCAACGGCTTCATCGTGACCTGGTCCGAGGAGCTCACGCCCGGCTCGAACGATCTGATGGCGGTTCGGCTTGGCTCGAGCCTCGAGTCGCTCGGGGAGCCGGTGCGCCTCACGGCGCTCGTCCCGATCAAAGGCCTGCCCGAGCGGCTCGCTGCGCCGGATGCAGCCGTGGCGCACGGCGAGCTTTCGATTGCCTTTGCGCTCGAGGCGCCCGGGCAGCGCTCGCAGGTGACGTTGCTCAACATTCCGCTCGCCGAGCTCGAGAAGACCAAGGGAGCCGTGCCCATCGCACGCTCGGGCAAGCGTCCGGCGGTGGACACCGTGCTCGGGACGCTGCGCCCCGTGGCGAAGGTGGTCGGACGCGTGCCTCAGCCGCGCTTGGCTTGCGGCAAGGACGGCTGCCTCGTCGGCTGGGACGAGGAGAAGGGCGGCGCGCTCGTGGCGTTCCTCGAGTACGGCAAGCCCCAGCCGCTCTGGCATCGCAACTTCGCAGAGAAGGGGATGCGCCCGGCCATCGTCGGTGACGACGCCGGCGCCGCCACGGCGTGGTTCGAGGAGTCGCGCTTGAAGCTCGCGCCGCTCGGGCGCGACGGTGTGTCGATGCCGAGCATCGTGAATCGGGTGAGCGGGATGCAGCCGCATCCGGCGCTCGCGCGCGGTGGCAAGCCCGGCGAATGGCTGCTCGCGTGGCGCGACTACGAAGCGGCGCACCTCGAGCTCTTCGCACTCAAGGCGGAGTGCCCATGAAGCAGCCCAAGCACGAGCGACCCTCGGGAACCCTCGACAAGTCGTCGCAAGGGCTCGTCTTCGCAGCGCGCACGTCGCTGCGCCGCTCGCCGGTCATGAGTGGGCGCACGCTGCTCGTGCCCATCGACGGCAGCGACGGTCCCGAGCTCTGGGAAGCGGTCGAAGGCTCGCGCTGGCATCTCGAGCGCTGGTTGCCTTGGGTGCCGTTCAACTCCTCGCCCGAAGCGAGCATGCGCTACGCCGAGGCCTG
>DATMCL010000197.1:0-22374 GCA_035558375.1 Polyangiaceae bacterium | reverse complement strand
ACGCCGACGGGTCGCGCCCCGAAATGTGCGGAAACGGTCTGCGGTGTGTGGCCCTGCACCTCGCGCGGCGGGACGGGGTCGACCGCATCGACTACGCGATCGAGACCGACGCCGGCATCAAGGCGACCGAGGTCGAGCGCGACGACCTCCACGGGCAGGTGAGCCTCGGCATGGGGCGCGCGCGGGTGACCGGCAGCCGTCGCTTCGCCGTGGGCAGCACGCTGCGCGAGTTTCACCTCGTGGATATCGGCAATCCGCACGCGATTTCTCTGGGGCTCGAGATCGACGCGCGCACGATCGACGAGGTCGGCCCCGCGCTCTCGGCATCGCTGCCCGGCGGCTCGAATGTCGAGGCCGTCACCATCCACGGCCCGCGCAAGCTCGAGGTCTTGGTGTGGGAGCGCGGCGTCGGACGCACGCTCGCCTGCGGGACCGGCGCAGCGGCGGTGGGCGCTGCGGCTGCCGTGAACGGCTGCTCGCCCTTCGGTGAGCCGATCGAGATCAAGCTTCCGGGAGGAAGCCTCACGGTGACCGTCGAGCGCGAGAGCCTCGAGGTGACGTTGCGTGGTCCGGCGCGCCTAGTGTTTGCGGGTCAGGTGGAGGCGTGATCGCGAGCGCGCCGGCGCTCGCCGTGGTGGGCATTCTGGCGGACGCCGACGCTTCGGCGGTCCTCAGACAAACGGTGACGAGCGCGGGGGATTCGCTCGCGTTGAGCGAGTCCTTGGCCGAGGGCCTCGCGCGCGTTTCGACGGAGGTGCCCGACGTGGCGCTCGTCGACGTGGCGCTCGGCCAGAACGCCGGGCTCGCCGTGATCCATCATATCCGCGCGCTCGCGCCGCACGTCGCGATCTACGCGCTCACGCGGCAGAGCGGCCTCGAGCTCGGGAGCGCGGCGATGGCGCTCGGTGCGACGGGCGTGCTCGTGATGCCGCTCACGGGGGACGACGTGCTCACGGCGCTCAGCGGCGTGCGCTCGCGTCGCGCCGAGCAGGAGCAGGTGCGCGAGGTCCTGCGACGCGTCGACACGTTCGGCCTCGAGCGCGCCTTGTTCGCGCGCGTGGCCGAGCTCGCCGAGTGCATGTCGCGGCGCGAAGCGTGCGAGCGCTTGCTGCGCGCCGTGGCCGAAGCGGGAGCGCGGCGTGCGCTCGTTTATCTGCCGGCCGGCGAAGGCTCGCGCGAGCTGATGCGCACGGCGCAAAGCGCTCAGGACCTCGAGGCACCGGCCTTCTGCGAGGAGCTCGAGCTGCTCGGATTTGCCGAGCAAAAGGGCTTCCGCGTGCTCCGGCTCGCGCTGTCGCGGGAGCTCGGTGGCGTGCTCTTGGTGTACGGGCTGCTCAGCGCGCTCTCTCCGGAGATGCGTGAGGCGACGCTCGTGACGTTCACGGGGCAGTGCGCGACGGCGCTCGCGCTGATCGCCGTGCGCGAGGACGCCGATCGCGGCGGCATGAAGGACCCGCGCTCGAGTGCGTACACGTTCGCGTACTTCGTGGACGTCGCGGGGCGCGAGATCGACATGGCGCGCCGCCACCGCCGGCGCTTCGCGCTTGCGACGATCAGCGTGCACGCGCGGCCAGGCGCTCCCGCGGACGCGCCCGAGCCGACGCTCGGCACCGTCGAGCGCGTGCTCGGCGCCGTGCGCGACACCGACGTGCTCGCGCGCGTCGACGCCAACGAGTTTTATCTGCTGCTGCCGGAGACGAACGGCATGGGCGCGCACGCGTGCCGGCGTCGCGTGCTCGAGCGCTTGCTCGTGGGTCCCCATCCGGAGGCGTACGACGTGGGCGTCGGGGTCGCGGTCTACCCGCATGACGGCGGGGATTTGTCGCGACTTTTGCGGGTGGCGCGGCACCGCGCCGAGGTGTGTCGCGCGTCCATCGTCGAGCGCCTCCGCTTGCGCGAGCTCACGCTACCCGATCTCGTCGATGCGCTCTTGTCCGTGCCGCCCGGGAGCGCGCGTTCCGGGCCCGTGACGGAGGCGCCGCGCGTCATCGAGCTGCCGACGCTCGAAGTGGTCGGGCTCGTGCAGACGGCGCTGCGCGAAGCGTTGCGGGGTGGTGCGACGCTCGCGATCGTCACGCGCCATGCGGGCGTCGGGATCGGCGGTGCGCTCGGTGGCGATGTCGTGCGTCCCGGTGCGCCGCGCCAGGTGCACGCCGTCGACGTGAGCCAGTCGCCCGGCTGCGCCAACGTCGAGGTGTGCGCGCTGCTCGCGGAGCACGGCGCGTACGCGTTCGCGGGGCGCCTGGAAGGGCAGTCCGTACGCGCGGTTCACGCGGCCGATCCACTGCTCGCGGATCTCCTGATTCAGCGCCTGAGCCAGGTTTCCGGCCTGCGGTGGACGGAGTAATGGCGCGCCCGGTGCTCCTCATCGAACCGGACATCGACGAGCTCGGCGCGCTCGCCTCGAAGCTCCGCGCTCACGGGCTCGAGGTGGCGATCGCCGATGGGCTCGCGGGCGCGGCCGAGCGCGTGCAAGGCACGCGTATCGGCGTGATGCTGGTGTCCGGCGCCGTGGCGTCGGCGCCGGGTTTCGCGGAGACGCTGTCCGCGTTGCCGGGCCTCTCCGCATTGCCGCGCTTCGTGCTCGTCGAGGGCGTTGGCGCGCGCGCGGAGGACGAGCTGCCGCGCTGGGACGTGGAGCTCATCGCGAAGCGCGTTCACGCGCTCGGTCACTCCGTGCCGGCGGCGGCTGCAGGCGGCGATTTTCGCGGCGATTTGAAGCAGGTGAGCGTGGCGGACCTGCTGCAGCTGCTCGGCACGAACCGGCGCAGCGGCACGCTGTCGCTCTCGACGCCGAGCGGCCTCGGCGAGGTGCGGCTCAGCGACGGCGAGGTGGTCGACGCCGTGTACCGCCGCGTCGACGGCGAGAAGGCGCTCTTCCGTTTGCTCGCCGAAGCCGAGGGCTCGTTCGCGTTCGTCGGCGGCGCGTCGGTCACGGTGCGGCGCATCGAGCGCCCGTCGCAAGCGCTCCTGATGGACGGCATGCGTCAGCTCGACGAGATGAAGAAGCTCGTCGATGGTCTCGCGCTCGGCCTCGATGCGTTGCTCGCGGTCGTGCTGGCCCGGCCGGAGCAGCGCGACGTCGAGCAACGCGTGCTCGAGGTGCTCGTGCGCCCCCACACGCTCACGGAGCTACTCGACGCGGTTCCGGCGCCCGATCTCGACGTTTTGGGCGCACTTTCGGGCCTTTTGCGCGGCGGGGCCGTGCGGCGCTTTGCCGGAGGGCACCGGCGCGTCGAGCTCGCCGAGCCAGAACGCCTCACCGTGCTCGCCGCGCTCGCGCAACGTGTGGCGCGCACGGGGTTCGAGGGCATGCCGCGCATCGGGCTCGCGGGCTCGCAGCAGCAGCTTGGGGCGATCTTGTCCTCGCTGTCCCGCGTGAGCGATACGGCGGTTGCGGGCGACGTGCCTGTGGCGCCCGCGCCGCACCTGCTCGCGACGATGCGCGTGACGGAAAGCGTGTCGCTCGAGCTCGTGGGCATTCCGCTCGTCGACGCATTTGCTCCACTCTGGGGACTCGTGTTACCGAGTTGCGTCGCCGTGGCCCGTCTGGACAGCGAGCCGTTCGAAGCCTTGGAAGCCGGATGCCGGCTTGCGTCCGTCGCACTCGTCGACGGGGTCAGCGTGCTCGGTCATGGCGGCGAGGCCGATCCGGAGCGCGTCGCGGCGCTGGTCAGGGCGACCCTCGAACGCGCAGCAGGCAACGAATGAAGGCATTTCATAGGTTCCTCGCGGGTGCGTGCGCGCTCGCGGCACTCGCGACTTCTGCGCCGGCCCACGCCGACGAGATGGTCATCAAGTTTCCCGGGTTGCACCCGAACTACATCTTCGAGGCGGAGCCGCACGCCCTCCTCGCGCCGTATGCCGGCTGGCTCCCCGGTGTGGGCTTTCGCGGCACGGTGCGCGTCCTGCACAACGGCTTCATTCCCAGCATCAACAACAGCATCGGCGTCGGGTTCGGTGCCGACTGGGTCGACAAGGGCGTCTGGATCCCGGTGGTCATGCAGTGGAACTTCTGGCTGAGCCGGCGCTGGTCGGTGTTCGGCGAGCCCGGCGTCTCGATTCGCGCGGGCGAGGGCCTCAAGGGCAAGCACGACGATCACCTCGGTATTCTCGGCCTTTGGGCGGGCGGACGCTTCCACTTCACCGACCGCGTGACGCTGACGATGCGCGTCGGCCGCCCGACGTTCAGCGTCGGCGTGTCGTTTCTCCTCTAGAAATCAGGGAGCGAGCGCAGGTTTCGGGACGCGTTTGCGCACGGTGACGTCGAGCACGTAGACGCCCGGCTCGCCCTCGACCCGCAAGAACTCGCGCGGGTGCGGCACGTCGAGCTCGGTCGTACCCCGCGGGTCGAGCTCCTCCTGCCACGCGATGACGGCCATGTCGTCGATGCGGAAGATGCCGGCGCCGGAGCGGCTGGGGCCCTGGGACACCGTGAGCCGGAGTGCGCGCGCGTTGTGGCGTCGCAGCTCGGAGTCGTACGGATTGCTCGCGCTCCGCGGGTAATCGGGTGAGTCGGGCGGCATGTGAAGGTCGTGCACCTCCGCGATCCAGTTGTAGCTTCCGGGGGCGAGCTCGATCGGCGTTTCTACGCCGAATTCCTCGTCGCCGAGGCTCGCGGAGTAGCGCGCTTCGACGCGCACGGGCCCGGCGCCGTTGGCGCTCACCATGGCGAGCAGCGTGAGAGCTTTGTTCGGCAGGTTCGCCGTGTCGCCGAGCACACGCAGGGGCTCGCGGAGCGTCATGGTGGCTTCGGTGGTGCTCGCCTCGTCGCGAATCGAGCAGAGCGCTGCGGCGCCCCGGTAGGCGTCCTTGCGACACACATAGCTCGAGAGCTCGCGGGCGAGATCCGACGTCTCGAACGCTGGCGCTTCGAGATCCGTGTCGTCCACGTCCTGGTCCTCCATGTCGCCGAGGACGAGCAGGTCGCGGCCGATGCGCAGACTCGTGGTCGTTTGTTTGGTGCTCACCGAAAGGATCGACTCGCCGGGCTCGAGCGAATGCCGGAGATCCACGAGGGCGAAACGCTCGTTTCCCATATGGAAAGGCTCGGAAATGTGGCGATCCACGGTTTCGAGCTCGTCCGCGCGCTCCGGCGGCATGACCCAGGCGCTCGCGCCGTACGGCATCACGAGCGTGCCCCACGGCGCGGACGACTCGCCGAGGCGCTGCAGCATGAGATCGTGGACGTGGCCCGTGATCGGCCGAGGGACGTAGTCGTCGAGGAAGACGCCGCGCGCCTCCGCGTTCACGAGTCGCTCGCCGTCGAGATCGACGCTCAGGAGCAAGCCGAGCTCCGCGTCCATTCGATCCTGATCGAACACGAGATTGCCGAGGCTGTGCGCGATCAGCGTGCCGTCGTGAAACGCGAAGCCCTGCGCGACGTGCGGGTGGTGACACACGACGAGCGCCGCGCCCGCGTCGGCGACGGATTCCATGCGGGCCATCGTGGTGTCGTCGAGCGGCGCCTCCGAGTACTCGTAGCCGGTGTGAAGCTCGGCGATCGGCACGAATCCGGCGTCGCGCTCACGGGCGAGGGCGCTCGTGACGCGGTCGTCGTCGTCGAGATCGGCCGAACCGCTGCGTGTCTCCGTGGCGTTCGGCACGGGTAGGCCTTCGATCGAAACGAACGAAAGGAACGCATAGGGGACGCCGCGGATCTCGGTGCGCGCCGCTTCGAACGCCGCGTCGGCATCGACCCCTGCGCCGCTGTGCAGGAGCCCCACCTCGTCCAGCGCGGCGAGCGTGTCGCTGACGCCGGCGTCGGCGTAGTCGTCGATGTGATCGTTGCCGTTCGCGACGTAGTCGACGCCCGCGTCGCGCAGCGGAGGCAGAGAGCCCGGCAGCGTGAAGAACAGGGACGCGTCGTCGAGGTCCGGCGTGGCCGGCGTGTCGGTGACGACCGTCGCGAGGTTCACGCTCGCGAAGTCCGCATCCGACAGCCACGGCTTGATCGGCGCGAGCAGCGAGGCCGTGCCGGGTCCGGGGTTGCTCGCACGAATGAGCGCTGCGGGGTCGTCGGGAGGGATCGCGTCGAGAGGCGCCGAGCCCGTCGTGTCGAGGTAGCGCCGCCCGAATTGCACATCCCCGCCGAAGGTCAGGCGCGCGAGCTCGTCGGGGAAAAGCAGAATGGGCGGCAGCTCGGACGCCGTCTGCTCGAGCGGAAGCGCTAGCATCACGGGCAGCCGTTCGACCCGAAATCCCGGCATTTCGACGACGAGCAGCGCGTTTCGCCGCACCACGCGGCCGAACGTGAAGCGCCCGCCGGCATCGCTCGTCGCGCTGTCGTTGCCGAGCGCGAGCACCGCGCCCGCGAGCGGGATCCCGCTGCGATCGAGCACGCGGCCGCTCACGGCGAGCGGCGTCTTCGCGTAGAGGTCGCGGTACTCGAGCTCGTCGTGCGCGAACTCGGCGCCCGGGCCGTCACCCGCGTCCACGGCTTGCGGCGCCTGCCGCTGCCCGCAGGCGCTTGCCGCGAGGGTCAGCGCCGCGAGGCTCCCACCCCAGAAGCTCCGCCAAATCCCCACTTGGGCCACCTGCCAAGTGTAGCAAACAACGACGCGAATCGCGGAAATCTCGCTCGATCGTCGGGTGGTATGCTACGGCCCGCGCATGCCCGCTGCGCAAGGACCGCGCGAGGACGAGGCCCGGCTCACCGGGGCACGTGCCGAATTTGCCGGCAGCCTTCCCCGGCGGCTCGAGACGCTGCGCGGCGCGCTGGTCGCGGCGGAGCAGGAGCCGGGCGACGCGGACCGCATCAAGGGACTCCTCCGGCGCGTGCACGCCGTGGGCTCGGCGGCCCGCGTGCTCGGCTTCGCGAGCGTCGCCGAAGCGCTCGCCGAGGCGGAGCGGAGCGTGCGTCAGGCCGCCGCCGCTGGAAAGCCCGCGCCCTTCGAGGAGGTGTCGCGCGCGTTCGATGTGCTGCCGTCGCTCGTGCTCGGCGCGCCCGTGTCGCAGCGGGGTCCGGAGTCGATTGCGCGCGCGGCCGCGCCGTCTTGGCCGACCAGCGTGCTCGTCCTTGGCTCCACGGCGCTCGCCGGCGCGCTGTCGGAGGCTGACGGCCCGTCGATCGAGTGCGAGCGCTTCGACGATGCGCCGCGCCTTGCGGAGCTCGCGCACATCGTCGGGCCCGACGTGGTCGTCGTCGATGGCGACCTGCCGGGCGCGCGCGATGCCGTCGCGAAGCTCTTTGCGGACGAGCTCATCGAGCGGCCGCCGGTCGTGATCGTCGGCAGCTTCGCGCAGCCGGAAAGCACGGCGCAGTTCGTCGAGCTCGGCGTCGCGCGCGTGTTGCCGAAGCCGTGCAGCCCCGATACGCTGCGGCGCACGGTGGCCGAGCTGCGCGAGCGCTCGGCAACGCCTCCGGCGCGCGAGCCGCTCGGCGAGATTACGGTCCAAGCGCTCTCGGAGCGCATCGCGAGCGAGTTCAAGCGCGGTCTCGTCGACGCGCTCGAGACGTCGGCGCCGAACGCGCGCGTGGCGCTCGGCGAGGGTCACGACGTGCTCGCCGCCGTGTGGGGCGCGGTCGCGCGCGTGCGCGAGCTCGTGACGCTGCGCTCGGGGGGCGGCTTGCGCTTCGAGCAGACGGGGCCCGAAGGTGGCGTGCCGTTCGCTCCTTGGGGCGGCGGCGAGCGGCGCGCGGGTGCCCGGGGGCCCGAGCGCGCCCGCGACAGCGAGGGCGTTTCGCTGCATGGCCGCCGCATCGTCGTCGCCGACGACGATCCCGCCGTCGTCTGGTTCATGGCCGAGATCCTGCGCTCGGTCGGGGTGGAGGTGCTCGAAGCGCACGACGGGAAGCGCGCCCTCGAATACGTCTTCAGCCACTGGCCGGACGCGGTCGTGAGCGACGTGCTCATGCCCAAGCTCGATGGCTTCTCGCTCTGCCACGAGATCAAGCGCGACGTGGCCGTGCGTGACGTGCCCGTGATTCTCCTTTCGTGGAAAGAGGATTTGCTCCAGCGCGTGCGCGAGCTCGGCGCCGCCGCGGACGGCTACCTCCGCAAGGAGGCGACGGCTTCGGCGGTCGTGGAGCGCGTGCGCGAGATCCTGCGCGCGCGGGCCCGCGTCGAGGAGCGGATTCAGGCGGGCGGGGAAGTGCGCGGGCGGCTCGACGGGCTCACGCCGCGCCTCGTGCTCGATCTCACCTGCCGCGGCGGCCGGAATGCCCGCGTTTCCGTGCGCGATGCGGCGTTCCTGTTCGAGGCGCAGGTGCGTGGGGGAAAATTGGTGTCGCTCACGCGCAGCGCGCCGGACGGCAGCTTTTTGCGCGGTGCGCCCGTGCTCGGCAGTCTGCTCGGGGCCGGTGCGGGTCGCTTCAGCGTGGAGCCCGACGAGTCGCCGTGCCGCAGCGAGCTCTCGGGGAGCTTGTTCGACATTCTTGCGCAGCCGATCGCGGACGCGCGCGCCTCGCTCGCGGCGGTCTCGGCGAGCGCGCTCCTGCGGCTCGAGCGCGTCGAGCTCGATCGCCCCCTCACCGAGGCGTACCTCGCGTGCACGCCCGAGCCGACGTCCGGCGTCGTGCGCCGCTTGCTCGCCGGTCAGTCGCCCGTCGAGCTGATCGTGTCGGGCGCGGTCGGGGCGAGCCTGCTCGAGGTGGTGCTTTCCGACATCGCGCGCCGTGGCGGCATCACGTCGTTCGTCGCGGCGCCCGCGCACCGCAGCGTTGCTCCGCCGGAGCCGGGGCGACCGCGCACGCCGTCGCTCACGTCGCCGATGGCGGTGCCCACGGCAGCGACGGCCGTCGATTCCGCGGATGCAGGCTGGTTCGAGCACGATGCGCTCGCGGATACGGCCGCGGGCGACGCGGTCCGGCAGCCCCCCGATGCGGGCGACGCACTGCGCGTTCCCGGCGACGCGCCCGCCATGCCGCTCAATCCCGATCTCACGCCGGCCACGGAGAGCGAGCCGATGTTCACCTTCGGCATCGCGCCCCAGACGCTCGAGGGAATGGGCGGCGCGCCTCCCGTGGCAGCTCGCTCGGATGCGCCCCCGTTTACCGACAATGCTTCGTCAGCCCCCGAGCCCGAGCTCGGCGCGCACGTGATCGGGCTCATCGGCGAGGCTCCTGCCGATTTCGGCAGCGATCCGGAGCCGGATCCGGGGCTCGGCAAGAGCGTCGCGAGCCCAGCGGAGCCTTCCATCCCAGCGACGATGCGCGTCGGCTCGGATCCACCCGGTGCGCTCGAGGCGAAGGCTTCGGAGCCGCCGCCGGCAGCAGCGCCGACTCCGACTCCCGCGCCGCATCCGTCGCAGACGATGCGCTCCTCCGAGCCGCCCAAGGCGCTCGCTGCGGTCTCCGAACCTCCGGAGCCCGTCGACGCCAAGCAGCTGCCGACGCAGCCTCCCTCCCGCGTCCGCGAGGTAGCGAAGCCGGCCGCGAAGCCCGCCGACACGGGCTCGGTGGGCACGCTGCTGTTCCGCTCCGCCGTCGCCGGCGCGCTCGCGTTCGGTGCCACCACCTACCTGCTCCTGCCGCTGATCGGCGGCGAAAAAGAGCCCGAGCGCCCCCCCGCCGCGGAGCACAACGCCCCCGAAGCGCCGCTGCCCGCCGCGCCGGCGACGTCCGCCGCGCCTGCGCCCGCGGCGCTTTCGATCGAGGTGCTCGATCCTCCCGCGGGCATTCAGCCGGCAGACGGCCAAGGCATCATCGAGGTCGAAGTGGGCGGCGCCGATCCCATCTACGTCGACGAAGCGTTCGTCGGCCTCGGACCGCTCCGGCGCATCTCGGCCGCGGCGGGTGCGCACCGGGTCGAGGTGCGTGGGACCGGCGCCCCGCGTCGCGCCGAGGTTACGCTTTCCGCCGGCAAGCGCGCGCGCGTTACGGCCGCTGCTTCGGCGGCGCCGGCTCCGCCCGAAGCTCCCCGATGAGTGCGCTGCCCGTCGCGCGACGCGCGCTTTTTGCCGCGCTTTGCGCCATTCAGCTCTTCGGTTGTCGCGGGCGCGAAAACCCGCTCCCCCCGCCGCCACCGGCCGCTCCGCCGCCCGCGGTCGCGAGCGTGCAGCGTGTCGCCGAAAATCCCGACCCGACCGGAGCCCCGCGGCTCGAGCGCGGCGATCGCGATCTCCTGATCGATCGCGTGCCGACGTGCGAGGTCGAGCACCACGGACGGCTGCTCGATCTCGGCGTCGAAGCGCTGTCGCCGTGGACCGCCTTCCGTCCCCTCGTTCCGGGACCGGACGACGTCGTCACGCGCGACGGCACGACGTACCTCGAGGTCGGCACGCGAGGGCTTGCGTACTCGCTCTGGCTGAATCGCCCGCTCGAGCGCCTGCGCGTGAGCTTGCGCGGGCGAGCCGGCAGCGCGCGGCGCGTTCAGGTGAGCGTCGACGGGCGCCGCCTCGGCGTCGTGAAGCTGCCTGAAAACGAGCCGCGGACCTTCGATTTGCCGGAGCTCGGCAGTGAGCTCGAAGCGGGATTGCATCGCTTCGACGTGCAATTCGGCGGCTCGCCGCGCGGCTCGCGCGGGCCGACGGCGGAGCTCGACTGGCTGCGCATCTCGAGCGCCGAGGACCGCGCGGGAGACGAGGGCTACGCGGCGCCGACCGTGTCGGACATCGTCGAGAACGTCGCGCTCGGTAACGTTCCGCGCCGTGCGCTCGTCTTGCGCGCGCCGACGACGGTGCGCTGCTTCGTGCGGCCCGTGGCAGGCACGAGCCTGCGCGTCGCGCTCGGTCTTTGGGGGACGGGGCGCGGCGCGCTCGAGATCGTGGCGCGGCGTGAAGGCGCCGAGGCGGTGACGCTCGAGAGCCGCCGCGTGGCCGGCGGCGAGTCGAGCACGTGGCTGCCGCTCGACGTGGATCTCTCGCGTTTTGCTGGGGAACCGGTGCTGCTCGAGCTCAAGGCGGTCGAAGCCTCGCGCGGCGGGCGCATCGCGTTCGGCGAGCCCGAGCTCCTCCAGAAGGAGCCGATGCCGGCGCGCGTGCCGCGCTCGCAGGTGGCGGTGCTGGTCGTGATGTCCGCGGTCGAGCAAGCGCGGCTGCCGCCATGGGGTCCCACCGGCACGCTCGGCACGCTGGGCGCGCTGTCGCGGGACGGGGCCGCCTTCAGTCGCTATCGCGCGCCGAGCAGCGCTTCGGGCAGCGTGCTCGCGTCGCTTCTCACGGGGCTTTTGCCGCGCGCGCACCAGGTGGAAGCACCGATGCTCAAGCTCGCGCCTACGCTGCGCCCGCTGCCGCGCTTGGTGAAGGAAGCGAACGGCACCGCGGCTTTCTTCACGAGCGTGCCGACGACCTTCGCGCCGTTCGGCTTCGACGCCGCGTGGGACGCTTTCGAGGCCTTTTCCCCCGTGAAGGACATCGCTGCCACCGAGCCCTTCGCACGCGCCACGAGCTGGCTCGGCCATGAGCTCGACGAACGACCCCTCGCGCGGCACCTGGTCGTGATTCACGCGCGTGGCGCGCATCCACCGTGGGACGTCACGCGCGAGGAAGCGCAGCACCTGCGTCCGCTCGACTACAACGGAGCGATGGAGCCGCGCCGCGCGGGCGTGATCCTTGGTGCGCTGCGCTCGCGTGCCGTCGCCAAGAAGCTTCGCGACGACGACTGGACCCGACTGCGCGAGGTCGGCGATCTGGCGCTCGCCAAGCAAGATGCAGGGCTCGGTCAGCTCCTTGCTTTGCTCAAGCAGAAGAACGCCTGGGAAAACGCGCTCATCGTCGTGATGGGCGACGCCGGCCCGGGGCCCACGGGCGAGCTGCCCTACGATCCCGCGGGCCCGATGACCGAGGATCGGCTGAGCGCGCCGCTCATCGTGAAGCTGCCCGGGCGCCTGCTCGCCGGGCAAGACGTGCACGCCGCCGTCACGGCGAGTGACGTGTGGGCGACCCTCGCTCGCTCCCTCGAGGTGATTCCGGGGGCGAGCCCCGCGGTGGATCTCGTCCAGCGCGCCGCTGCCGGCTCCGCCATCGAGAGCGTCGCGCAGGTCGCGACGTTGCCGGGTCGCTACTCGGCGCGCGTCGGTTCATGGCTGCTCCGCGGGGACCTCGGCTCGACCCCGCGTCTGTGTGCGTTCGACGTGGATCCGGCGTGCTCCGTCGATGCGTTCGAGGAGCACAGCATCGCGGCCCGCGTGCTCTGGCTCGCGACGCTCGAAGCCGAACGCCAGCGCGTCCCGCCTGAGCTCGGTACCGCTCTGCGCACTTCCGTCGAGCTGGATCCGGAGACGCGCGCCGCGCTCGTGGTTTGGGGCGATATACCGCCCTAGCGGCAGGGCCGCGGTCGGTCGCTATTTGCCGCGGGCGCCGTCCCAGCGCTCGACGTGCAGGCGCGGCGAGTAGCGTAAGCCGCGCCGTAGTGCTTCCGCCTCGACGACGGGCCCGCGCTCGCCGAGCTCCGCGCGCGTGGCGGCTTGGGCCATGAAAAGCACGCGTTCTCGGGGCCATCCCGTGGACGCGACCAGCGCCTCAGCTTCCTCGGCGTCGGCGAGCGTGGCGACGACGAGCTTCAAAAATGCCCGAGCGGTGGCTCGCAGCGCCGCGAGCGCCGCCGGGACGACGCGTCGCTCCGCGGGCTCACCGCTGTTCGCGAGCTTCGGCGAGACGTTCCACTGCGTCACGCGCTCCGCGAGCGCGGGAGGTGGCTCGAGCGTCCCATTCGTCTCCACTTCGACGGCCAGGTCCGCGGGCAAAATGGCCAAAAGCTCGCCGATTCCTCGCGCTTGAACGAGCGGCTCGCCCCCCGTGATCACCAGTCTCGCGATCCCGAACGCGGCGATGCGCCTGGAAAGCTCCGTTGCCGTCTCGACCCGTGTTTCCCGGTCGATCGAGTAGCTCTGAAAATCCCAGCTGTACTTCGTGTCGCACCAGCTGCAGCGCAAATTGCAGTGCGCGAGGCGCAGAAAAACGCAAGGGTGTCCGGCACTCGGGCCCTCGCCCTGCACGCTCGTGAAGAGCTCCGAGACACGGAGCATTCCTTCGCGCCGGAACACGGGCTCGCGGTTCACGGCGCCTTTCTTAGCATGCGCCGGGCATGGTAAAGCGCCTCATGCCCAACCAGCGACGTGGTGGCCGACCTCTGGGCGAGCTCCGGCCCGTCGAGGTCACGCCGGGTTTTCACAAGCTAGCGGAAGGCTCCGCGCTCTACCGTTCGGGCGGCACGCTCGTGCTCGCGACCGCTTCCGTGGACGAGTCGGTGCCGGATTTCATGGCCGGCCGCGGTCGTGGCTGGGTCACCGCGGAGTACCAGATGCACCCGCGCTCGAACCCCAAGCGGCGCGAGTCACGCGACGGTCGCGAACGACCGCTCGGCGGGCGCGCGCGAGAGATCCAACGCCTGATCGGACGAGCGCTGCGCTCGGCAGTCGATCTCGACAAGCTTGGCGAGCGCAGCATCGCCATCGACTGTGACGTGCTGGAGGCCGACGGCGGAACGCGCACGGCTTCCGTGACGGCGGGGTTCATCGCGCTCGCGCTCGCGCTCGAGCGCTTGCGTATCGCGGGCAAGCTCGCGCGCCCGGTGCTGCGCGATCGAGTGGCGGCGGTGAGCGTGGGGCACGTCGACGACGACCTGTCGCTCGACCTTTGCTACGCCGAGGACAGCGTGGCGCGCGTCGATCTCAACGTGGTGGCGACGGGACGCGGCGGCATCGTCGAGATCCAGGGCACCGCGGAGGGCGAGGCCGTCCCGCGCGCCGAGATCGATCGCATGGTCGATTTGGCCCTCATCGGCATCCAGAACCTCGTCGCGATCCAGGAGCGGGTGCTCGCGGGCGCGAACGTCGATCTCAAGCGACTGATGGTCGGTTGAAGCGGTCGCTGTCGAGGTAAAGCAGCGTTCCCGCGCCCATGCGGAAGCGCTTGCCGCGCCACGCCACGTGACGCTTGAGCGGCGCTGCCAGCCAAACGGCCAGCGCGAGCAACTCGCGGAGTGGCGCAAGCAGCACGGGCAGGAACGCGCGCGTCGTGCCGCGTAGCACGAGCCAGCCGCCCAGATCGCGCACGAGGAGGAGCGCGCTTGCCCAGATGAGCGCCCAGGGTCCGACGAGCCACCACGCGAGCGGCAGCATGGCGAGCGGGCTCGCCACGGGCTCGAGCAGGTGCGCGACGGGATGCGAGCGGCAGCGCATCATCGACCAGCGAAGCTGGCGCGCGAGCATGCTCGTCACCGTCATCTTGCCCGTGACGTTCGCGAGCACGCTGGGCGCGACGGCGATCTTTCCGCCCGCGTGCACGAACGTTTGCGCCATCACGAAGTCTTCGGCGAGCACGTCGGCGAAGCGGCGGAGCCCGCCCACGCGCTCCAGGAATATCCGCGAAAACAGCACCGATTTGCCGACCAACACGGCATCGCCGAGCGCGGTGGGGAGCGCCGTCCCCGCCGCGACGAAGCCCGTGAGGCCCACGTTCTCGAGCGACGCCCCGAGGGAGCGCTCGCCGAGGCCGGCGAAGAGATTCGTGACCAGGCCCGGCTGCTCGCGCTCGTACACGCTCGCCATCTCGCGCACGTAGTGGGGCGGAGCGAGCACGTTGCTGTCGCTCACGAGGACGAGGTCGTGCTCCGCGTGCGGCAGCATACCGAGCAGATTGTTGACCTTGGGATTGAGCGCGCCCTCACCCGCGTGAACCACGACGCGCGCGCGCACGTGCGGATAACGCTCGACGAGCGCCTGCACGATCGCGAGCGCCGGATCGTCCGCGTCCGTCACGCCGAACACGAGCTCGAAGCGTGGATGGTCTTGGGTGAAGAAGCTCTCGAGGTTTCCGGCGAGGTTCGCGTCCGCGCCGCAGAGTGGCTTCAGCACCGTCACGGGCGGCGGCGCCGCGAGCAGTCGGGGCTTGCGGCGCGTGAGGCCGAGGACGGCGGCAAGACCGGCGATGACCCAGACCGTCGTGGCGGCGAGGGGAACCCAGAGGAGCCAGTGGAGGTGCTGCATGGTGCCTTCTGGTGAACTAGCTCAAGCGAACGCCGTGCCAGCGCCGTTTCCAAAATTGACACTGAGAAATCGCGCAGTTGTCTCCGTAACGCATAGCGTCATTCGCGATCTGTAGGGCCTGCTTCACACTGGTGGTTCAACCAGTTTACACTTCTGGGCATTCCCCCTCCGGGCGGTTGGGAGTGGTACCGGGTGCTCGGTGTTCGACGAGGTGCTCGACCGTCCCGCGCACGGGGCGCGCCTGGTTGTCCGGATCGACCCCGCGTCGGGCGCGGACGGCCTCTACGCGGTCGCCGTCTCCACGTCAGACGGCGTGTGGCAGGGACGCGCAACGGTTCGCGCGGAGGGCGGCGCGGTCGAGCTCGGCGCATGGGAGAGCGGTGAGCCTGCGTCGTGGCTCATGGCTGCGCTCCACGCGCTCTTGCGCTCGGCGTGGCAACGACGAAAGAGTGGGGAACCCTGGCCGCGCCGGCTCGCGCGCTGGCGGCCTGCACCGGCGGGCGCGGAGGACGCATGATGACGTGCGGCGTGGTCACGCTGCTCACCGATTTCGGGACGCGTGATCCGTTCGTGGGGGTGATGAAGGGGGTGATCCTCAAGCGAAGCACGCGGCTCACGGTCGTGGACGTGACGCATGCCATCGAGCCACAGCAGGTGGGCGATGGGGCTTTTTGGCTCGCGCAGGCTTTCCGCTGGTTTCCCGACGGAAGCGTGCACGTGGCGGTCGTTGACCCCGGCGTGGGCACAGTCCGGCGGGCGGTGGTTGGACGCGGCGCCGGGCATCTCTTCGTGGCTCCGGACAACGGCTTGCTCGAGGTGGTTGCGCGTGGGGTGTCCGACTTCGAGGCGCGCGAGATCGACGCCGAGCGTCTCGGCTTGCGCGTGAGCAGCCGCACCTTCCACGGACGCGATCTGTTTGCTCCGGTGGGCGCGCTGCTCGCGAGCGGCGCGACGACGTTCGACGCGGTGGGTCCGGCGTGCACGCTCGCGCCCTCGCGCCACGTTCCCGAGCCGGTGATTGGGGCGAGGAGCGCGGAAGGGTGTGTGGTCGTCGTCGATCGTTTCGGGAACCTGCTCACGAACCTCTCGAGCGGGGCGCTTCCTGCCGGGGGCGCCCGCCGTGTCGGGGTTTTGGGGCATGATTTGGCGGTGGTCGCCACGTTCGCCGACGTGCCGCCTGGCGCGCTGGCGGCGCTCGTGGGCTCGTTCGGGCAGCTCGAGGTGTTCGTCCGCGATGGCTCGGCGGCCGCGGTGCTTGGGGCCCAACGCGGCACGCCCGTCGGTGTCAGCTGGTAAGCATGCGCGCCTTGGCTCGTCCTCCGCTCGGCTTGGCTCTGCTGCTGGCGGTGGCGTGCGGTCCGGCGACGAAGGCGCCGCCGCGTGCTGCGCCGAAGGCCGCGTCGTCCGCCGCTGTCGCACCCGTGGCGAAGGATCCGGGGATGGCGTACGCGGCGAGCGACTACCGCGCCGCCGAAGACGGCTTTCGTGCCGGCCTTGCGGGTGCGGATCCGACCGGCGCGCGGCTCGGGCTCGGCGCCGTGCTCGTGAAGACGGGCCGCTACGCGGAGGCGCTCGCGCTGCTCGCCGCGCTGCCCCCGGGACCGAGTGACACGGCGATTCGCGCGGCCTGCCTGCGCGCGGAAGCCCAAAGAAAGGGCGGTCAGCTCGCCGAAGCGGAGGCCACGCTGCGCGCCGTCGCGAAGGAGCCTTTGGCGCGCGCGGCGCGGCTGATGCTCGGCGAGGTGCTCGTCGAGCTCGGGCGTCGCGCCGACGCCCGCGAGCCGCTGATGACGCTCATCAGCGACTACAACGACGATCGCATCACCGAGCGCGACGGCAACGGGCTCGCCCTCGTGGGGCGCGCGGCGCACCTCTTGCGGTCGCCGCGCGATTCGAACGAAGCCTTCGCGCAGGCGGAGGAAGCCGGTGCGACGAATCCGGATCTCCTGCTCTGGCGCGCCGAGCTGTTCTTGGAGAAGCACGAGCCGGGGCGCGCCGAAGAGGTCGTGAGCGAGGTGCTCGCGCGAGCTCCCCTCGATCCGGATGCGCTCGTGTGGATGGCCGAGGTGCGGCTCGCGCAGGCCCTCGATTTCGTGGAAGCGGAGCGCCTTGCGAATGCGGCGCTGGCGGTGAATCCCCGGCAAGCGCGGGCGTATTTCGTGCTCGCGGGCGTTGCGCTGCGTGACGTGGACCTCGACTTGGCGCGTCAGCGGATTGCGAGCGGGCTCGTCGCACGACCGGGCGATCTCGATCTCCTGAGCCTGCGAGCGGCGGTGAGCTTTCTCGCGGGGAAGCCGGCGGAGTTCGCGGCGGACAAGCAGCTCGTCCTGGCGAAGAATCCGGAGCGCTCGCGCTTCTTCGCGATCGTGGGTGAGTTCGCAGACTGGGAGCACCGCTACGACGCGATCGTCGAGCTGATGCGCGAAGCCGTGCGCCTCGATCCCGACGATCCCGTCGCGCGCGCGAGCCTCGGCGTGAACCTGATTCGTGCGGGTCGCGACGCCGACGGCACGGCCGAGCTCAGCCGCGCATTCGCGCTCGATCCCTACGATCCGCGCGTAAAAAACACGCTTTCGCTGTTCGAGAAGATCATCCCGCTGAACTACGTGAGCGTCACGGGGCAGCGCTTCACGTTCCGCTACCACAAGGCCGATCGCGCCGTGCTGGAGCGCTACGTGCCGGAGTTGCTCGAGCGCGCGTACCAGACGTTCGTCGGCCACTACGGCTTCAAACCGAGCGCTCCGATCGGCGTCGAGCTCTACGCGCAGCGTGAGCACTTTGCGGTGCGCACGAGCGGGTTGCCTCAGACGGCGATCCAGGGCGTCTGCTTCGGCAAGACGCTCGCCGCCATGAGCCCGCAGACCGAGACCTTCAACCTCGGCATGACGCTCTGGCACGAGCTCTCGCACGTGTTCCACATCCAGCTCTCGCAGAGCCGCGTGCCGCGCTGGTTCACCGAGGGCCTCGCCGAGTACGAGACCGAGCTCGCCCGGCCCGAGTGGCGGCGCGAGCAGGATCCCGAGCTTTTCGAGCTGCGGCGCGCCGGGCGGCTGCCCTCCGTCGAGGGCATGAACAAGGCCTTCACGCGCGCCGAGCAGCTCACCGACGTGGGCACGGCGTATTACGCCTCGAGCCGGCTCGTCGCGCTGCTCGGCGAAAAGCACGGGATGAACGCGCTCGCCGCGATGCTGCGGCTCTGGGGCGAGGGCAAGTCGACGCCCGAGGTCTTTCAGAGCGCGCTCGGTATCGCGCCGGCCGAAGAGGACAAGCGCTTCGCGACGAGCCTCGACGCGACGCTCGCGCGTTACGCCTCGCAGTTCGTCCCCCTCTCGCGCACGGGCGGCATCGAGCTCGTCACGGAGCTCGTCCAACGCGAGCCGAAGAACGCCTCGCGTCACGCGGCGCGCGCCCTCGCGCTCTTCCGCGCCGGGCACGCCGATGCCGCGGAGCAGGCGCTCGAGCGGGCGCGTGCGCTCGACGCCAAGAATCCCGACGTGCGTTTTCTGAGCGCGCGGCTCGCGCTCGCCAAGGGCGGCCCGGCCGAGGCGATGAAAGAGCTCCGCGCCATGCTCGGCGAGGGCCACGACGGCTACGACGTCCAAATGCTGCTCGCGGAAGCCGCTGGCGCGCTCCACGACGCAGCGACGCGCCTCGCCGCCGTGCAAGCCGCGGAGCGCTTCGATCCCACGCAGGTCGAGCCGCTCTACGCGCTCTTGAAGCTCGCCGACGAGCGCAACGACGCGGACGGCGCCATCGCCTTGCTCGAGCGCCTCGCGCGCCTGTCCGAGCACGACGCGAGCCTCTACCGTGAGCTTTTACGACGGCGGCTCGCGCGCCACGAGTTCACCGAGGCGGCGCGCGTCGGCGAGTCCGCGATCTACATGGACCTGCTCGGCTTTCAGACGCACCGTGGCTTCGCCGAGGCGCTCGCGCAGACGGGCGACAAGAAACGCGCGGTGTTCGAGCTCGAGAGCGCTCTCTTGTGCCCGGCCGAGGAGGCCGATCTCACCGCGGCGAAGGCCGAGCTCGCGAAGCTGAGGAAGCGCTAGAGCCCCGCAATCATCCGTCGCTGGATGAGGCGCGGCTTAGGCCGACTCTTCGTCTTTGTCGCCGTCCTTGTCACCGCCGCGTAGCCCGAGCGCGCGGGCTTTCTTGTAGAGGTGGCTTCGCTCGAGGCCGAGCGCGCGCGCCGTGGCCGCCATCTGGCCCTGGTGATGCGCGAGGGCTTCCTCGAGGATCTGGCGCTCGGCCTCTTCGGAAAGCACTCGAAAAGGGATCCCGGTGCGGTAGAGCCCCGGGCGCGGAGCCGCCGCGGGCGAGCTCACGGCGCGGTCGACGTCTTCGCCCGTGATCGCGTCGTCGGGGTTCAGGATCACGAGCCGCTCGACCAGGTTGCGCAGCTCGCGCACGTTACCCGGGAAGGAGTGGCGCGCCATCGCCGCGAGCGCATCGTCCGCGAGCGTCATCGTGGGCCGCGCATTGGCGGTGCGTGCGAGCTCGAAGAAGGTCTTGGCGAGCAGCGCGATGTCCTCGCGGCGCGCGCGCAACGGCGGGAGCTCGATCGGCACGACGTTGAGCCGGTCGAAGAGATCGGCGCGGAAGTCGCCCTTCTCGCAGGCGGCGCGCAGATCGCGGTTGGTCGCCGCGACGACGCGTACGTCGATCTTCAGCGTTTCGTTACCGCCGATGCGCTCGAGCTCACGCTCCTGAAGGACGCGCAGGAGCTTCGACTGCATGCCGAGCGGCATGTCCCCGACCTCGTCGAGGAACAGCGTGCCGCCGTGAGCGCGCTCGAACTTGCCGATGCGTTGCTTGGTCGCGCCCGTGAAGGCGCCCGCCTCGTGGCCGAAGAGCTCGCTCTCGATCAGCTCTGCGGGCACGGCGGCGCAATTCAGCCGCTCGAGCGTGGATTTGGCGCGCGGCGAGGCGCGATGAATGGCGCGCGCCACGAGCTCTTTTCCGGTGCCGCGCTCGCCGGTCACGAGCACGCTCGCGGCCGAGCGAGCAGCCCTGAGCACGCGCTCGCGCAGGCCTGCCATCGCGGGGCTTTGGCCGAGCAGCTCGTCGAAGTGGCCCGCCTCGGCCTTGAGCTCGCGGGCCTCGGCCTGCGCGCGCCGGAGCCGGAAAGCGTTCTCGAGCATCACGAGCAGCCGGTCGGTGGAGAGCGGCTTCTCGAGGAAGTCGAGCGCGCCGAGCTTGGTGGCGCGCACGGCGGCATCGATCGTCCCGTGACCGCTCATCACGATGACGTCCGCCTCTTCGCCGCGCTCGCGCCAGCGACCGAGCAACTCGAGCCCGTCACCGTCCGGTAACGCGACGTCGAGGAGCACGACGTCGTAGCCTTTCTTCGCGAGCCGCTCGTCGGCGATCGCCACGCCGCCCGCGACATCGACGGAGTAACCCTCGAGGCTTAGGGCTTTCTTGAGTGTCCCGAGGATGGACGGCTCGTCGTCGACGACCAGCACCGTCCCGTGGGGCATGAGAAAAAGCGTAGCGAATCCCGCGCCCGGAGGCCACGTGTTAGGCTCCTCCGGCCCCGGGGGGACGCCACCATGAGCCAGCCAGCTCCGACCGCCAGCGGCACGCTCGCCGCGACTCCCCTCGGCCACCTACTCGTCTACGCGCTCGACCGGCGCCTCACCGGCACGATCGTGTTCGAGGATCCGGAGCACAAGAAGCATGCGGTGTATCTATCGACGGGCGCTCCCGCCGCGGCACGCAGCGCGACGGTTATCGCGCCGCTCGGCGAGCTGGCCGTCGCGCGGGGCATCCTCTCACCGTCACGCCTGGAGCCCGCGCTGCAAGCGGCGCGCGAGGGCGGCAAGCGGCTCGGTGAGCTTTTGCTCGAGTGGGTCGTGGTGGACGAAGCGGCGCTCGATGCCCTGCTCCGCGAGCAAGTTGCCCGGCGCGTGAAGGAGCTCCGGCTGCTGCCGCCGGCGACGGCCTACGGCTTCTACGAGGGCATCAATTTCCTCGAGCGCGCCGGTGGGCCCAAGCAGCCGTGCGCGCCGCTTGCCCTGATTTTGCGCGTCATGCGCCTCGCCGGTGACGGCGGTCGCAGCGCGGAGACGCTGGCCCGCCTCGGAGGCTCCGTCCTGCGCTTTCACGCCGACGCTCCGCTCGCGCGGTTCGACTTCGAGCCCGGTGAGCAAGCGGTCGTCGACGTCCTCCGCGCCAAGCCCCAAACGCTCGCCGAGCTCACGAACCGCGGTCTCCTCGAGCCCTCAGCCCTCGAGCGTCTGCTCTACACCCTCTTCCTGCTCAAACACTTCGACACGGGCAGCGGCTCCCAACCCATCGGCGCCGAGCGCCGCAGCGTCACTCCCGCCGCGCCTGTGCCAGCCGCCGCCGCGCCTTCTCCCCGCACTCCCCCAGCAGCAGCTGCCTCTCCCGCTCCCCCAACCCCAAGCCCTAGCCCTAGCCCCAGCCCTAGCCCTGCTCCCTCCGAGGACCCCTTCCGCCTCGAAGCCGAGCAACGCGCCGCCGCCGACAAACAGTCGTTCTACGAGATCCTCGGCGTCCCCACCGACGCCCCCACCCCGGCGATCGCGGCCGCCTACTTCCAGCTCGCCAAGCGCTGGCACCCCGACAGGCTCGCGCCCGAGCACGCCGATATCCGCGATCTCGCGATGAGCATCTTCGCGCGCATCGGCGAAGCCCACCGCGTGCTCTCCGACGCGGAGCGCCGCACGGAGTACGACGCGACGCTCAAAGACGGCGGCAGCGAGGAATCTGCTGAAGAGCAGGAGCAGGTTCAGCGCTTGCTCCGCGCGTCGACGAATTTCCAAAAGGCGCAGGTCTTGCTGAAACGCAACAACCTCCCGGCCGCCGAGGAAGCGGCGCGCCTCGCGCTCGAGGACGCGCCGGAGGAAGCCGATCACATTGCGCTCGTCGCCTGGCTTCGCGCGACGAAGCCCGATGCGGACGTACCCGGCGCGTTCAAGGAGATCGACCGCGCGTCGAAGCTCGAGCCCGCGAACCTGCGCGTGCGTTGGTTTCGCGGGCAGCTCCTCAAGCGCCTCGGCAAGGAACGCCAGGCGCTCGAAGATTTTCGAATGATCGTCGAGAAGGACCCGCGTCACGTCGACGCGCAGCGCGAGCTTCGCCTCCACGAAATGGCGCGCGGGCAAGGCCAACGGAAAGCCAGCGACGCGCCGGGAGCCCGCCAGAGCGACCCCCATCATCCGCCCCGCACGCCCGTTCCCGCCACCGGCGAAAAGGGCGGATTTTTCGGTAAATTGTTCAAGAAATAGCCGGCGCCCGTGCCGCGTGAGACGCCGCACTACCCGCGCTCGATCGCGAACGAGACGAGCTTGGTCGTCGCCGTTCCCGCGCGCACCCCGACGGCGACCGTTCCCGCTGCGACGGCGCAGCGTGTGGTCGCGCTCACGCCCGTCACGGAGAGCGTTACGCTCGTTCCGCGTCGCGTCGCGGTGAGCCCGAGCTGCCCCGCGCTGATGCTCGCCGCGTTCGGCGTCGGCCAGTTGCAAGCGGGATCGCCGAC
>DATMCL010000196.1:0-8834 GCA_035558375.1 Polyangiaceae bacterium | reverse complement strand
GGTGCTTGCCGTGCGTCAGTCGGGGCTGGTCTCGGCGATGGCGTTCCAGAATGCCTTCACCCGTGAAGGATTGGCTCGTTCGTGCCCGACGACGGTGATGACGGGCAATTTGACGCAGTTCGTCTTCGAGCTGGTCGATGCGCTCGTGGCGCGCTTCGGGTGGCAACGCGGCGGCGACTCTCTCGTGCGGAACCTTTCGAGCTCTCGGCTCGGGCTGGTCGGCAAGGCGCTGGCGTCGTTCGTCGTCGGCGCCGTGCTCGGCTGCTACCTGTCGAGCGCAATTGGCGCGTTCTCGGTCGTGATTCCGATGTGCGCCGCGCTTGGGTTGGCGATGCGCTTCGGACGCGCGGAGCGTCTGCGTCACCCGCCGCTTCAGTAGCCGACGTCGGGTTCCGCTTCGTCCACCGCGGCGCGCTTCGGAGCAGCTTGCGGTTTGTCGGCTTCGCGCGCCGGCTTTGGAGCAGCGGGGCGCGGCCGGCCTTTCTTGGCGCGCGCTGCGACGGGGCTCGCGGGCTCCCGGGCGGTGCCGGCCGCGCTAGCCGTCTCCGGTTCACTGGTTGCTGCGGGCGGAGCCGCCGGGCCAGTCGTGCTCTTGCCGGCGGTCGTCGTCTGCACCGCTGCCGTCGCTCCTGACGGCGGTTGGGCGTGCGGCGTCGTTGCAGGAACAGGCGATGCCGCTGCAGCGGCTCCCTGTTGCGAAGCGCTGCCGCGACCGGCCACGTTCACGGCGAGGGCCGCACCAGCGAGCACGGCAACCGCCACGGCGGCGCCCGCGACGAAGCCAGGGCGCCGCTTCGGTCGTGCGGGCTCGATGGCACTCAACGTCGCCGGTGCGCTCGTTCGGAACGGGTCCACACTGGCGAGCGCGACGGGGACGTGGCTCACGACGGCTCCCGTGCTCGAAACGGGCACGGAGGTATTCCCCGAGGGTGGGGGCACGCTCTGCACTTCGAGCAGCGCGCCCTGTCCGCGGAGAACCTGATTGCACCGCTCCGCGGAGATGCGCGAGCGCCGCGGGCCGAACGGGTACAGGGCGACGGCCAACTCGGCCACGTCCTCGAAGCGGTCCTCGGGGTTCTTCATCAGGCAGCGGGCCACGATGGCTTCGAGCTCGGCCGGCGCCTCGGGCATCAGCGAGCGGAGCGGCACAGGCTCGCGCTCGAGGATGAGCGCGCCGAGCTGCACCTGGGTGGGCGCATCGAAGGCGGTCGCGCCCGTGATGAGCTCGGAGAGCACGCAGCCGAGCGCCCAGATGTCCGTTCGCGCGTCGACCGTGCCGCAGGCGCGGATCTGCTCGGGCGACATGTAGCCGGGGGTTCCCATCGGCAGCATGGTTTTCGCGGACTTGCGGCCGCTACCTCCGACTGCCGCCATCGCGCTCTTCGAAATCCCGAAGTCGAGCACCTTGATGACTTCGGCGCTTCCCGCGTGCTGCGACAAGAACAGGTTCTCTGGCTTGATGTCGCGATGCACGATGCCGCCGGCATGGGCGCACGCGAGCGCCTCACAGGCCTGGAGCACGTAGTCGACCGCCACCTCTACGGGCAGGCGGCGGCGCTCGGCAAGGATGTCCGCGAGATCCTTGCCCTCGAGGTACTCCATGACGATGAATGGCGCACCGTCGGGCAGGGTGCCCACGTCGTAAACGTGAGCGACGTGCTCGCTCTTGATCCGCGCCACCGCGCGCGCCTCGCTAGCGAACCGGGCGACGACGTCCTCGTACTCTAGCGACTCCGGTCGCAGGAACTTCAGCGCCACCATCTCGCCGAGCTCGAGATGGAGCGCGCTCACGACGTAAGCCACGCCGCCGGAGCCGAGGAGCCCGACGAACTCGTACTTGTCGGCGATGATCTCGCCCTCGACGAAGGGCACGCTCAGCGGACCGAGCTCGATGTAGGAGGGGCTGATCATTGGCATGCGGTGTATTGCCCCTGGCTCGCTCCGGTCATCACGTCGAAGCTCAGGCCCGAGCTCTGATAAGCCGGCTTGCCGGTGGCCGCGCCGATGCACCAGACCTCGAGCGTTCCGCCCTGAACGGTGCCGTCTTTGGTCCACGCGAGGTTCGAGAACGTGCCGCGGGCCTCGATGCTGTCGCCCGTCGCGAGGTGCTGAAAGGCGGCGAGAACCCGCGTGGCACCGATATCGATCTGCATGTCTCCGCCCTGCAGGCGGCGAAGACCGGCCTTCACCGATTCACCGCTCGGCTGGGGGTCACCCTCCGCGACCATCGCCATGGCGATGGCGTACGTGGCGTCGTACGCAGGCCCCATCCCGGAGATGATCGAGCTTCCCGGATAGGCGACCTGGTAGTCGACCTTGAATGCGTCGTAGACGGCTTTCGACGCGGGCGCGGGCGTGATGCCGGTGCCGCGCACGCGAGCGCGCAATTCGTCGTTGTCCGTCACGGCCGTGATGAGCTCGGGCACCTTCACCGAGTCGATCAGCACGTAATGAGGCCGCGGCGTGCCCGCCGGCCAGCCGCTTTCGAGGGGCACCATCACGCGTGTGATGGCTTCCGCGGTTCCCGCGAGCACGATGATGTCCGGCAAGAACGCGACGTACTCGTCGACGATGGCGTTCTGGTCGGGGGCGCTGAAGTCGTACGCGTTGATATGTACCCGGTTGCCGAGGTTGACCGCGTCGGAGATGGGCTTGCCGTTCAACACCAAGCCGTTCAGTGACGTGCGCGTCCCGATTCCGAGCGCGTCGTCCCGGAACACGACGCCGAGCTTCACGGTCGTCGTGGCGCGGGCTAGGGTGAGCTCCTTCTCGAGCGCGTTGATCTGGCTGATCATGAGCGGCGCCCGCTGAACGTCCGTGGGGACCATGAGCCAGGTGAGGTCCTCGTCGATGAGCGAGCCGACGCTGGACGCTACGGCGGTCGGCGACATCACGACGGTGCCGCCCGGCACGCTGACGGCCGTCGACAAATCCAGCGTGTCCTGGCTCGTGTTGGGGCCGACGATGGCCGGCACCTTGAGCTCGCCGACGAGATGGTTGCCGGCACGCGTCAGATCCGTCGATTCGTCGCACGACAAGAGCACGAGCTTCTGGGGCGTGGCGCCGTTCAGCGGCAGCCCGCCCACGTCGTTGATCTGCCCGACCGCGAGCTCTGCGCTCTGCTGGCGCTGGATGTTCGTGGCGGCCTGCGCGCCTTTGGTCGAAAACAAGGAGCCGATGACGACGGCATCGTCGCTCGCGTAGTCGCCCGTGATTGTATCGCAGTCCTCGCTGAGCAGCTCGACGCAGCGTCCCGTCTGCTTCACGCACACCGCAGGGACCTTGTCGCCGGAGCCGTGCGCGAGCGTCGCGTCGTCGGTGCACTTGGCGTTCGACACACACACGGACTCGGTGTCGGTGCCGGTCGCTCCAGGTGCGATGGTGTAGTCGTCGAGCTTCGTGAGCGAGTTACAAGCCGCGCTCGTCGCGAGCACGGATATAGCGGAGAAGAGCTCGATAAATCGGGTTTTCGCCATCGTGAGTGTCCTCGTCGCGTCTTGCCGTTGAAAGGGCGTTCTCCCCAACGGCCACTCTCGGTCGGGCAAAAGACACCCCATTCCAAAAAAGAGACGAAGGCTTAACGCCCTCGGGGCGTGGTCGTTTGACCTCCTGCTCGAAAATCGAGCCACGGGACAAATCATGGTTGCTCTCAACGTTTCTCGACTCGTTCGCGCACCACTCCTTTCAGCGTTGGCTTTGACCTCTGCTTTCGCCGCACCTCGAACGGCGCTGGCGCAGGACGACGCCGCCGAGACTGCAGCCGCGCGGGGGCTTGCCGTCGAGGGCGTCAAGCTCGCGCAAAGCGACCACTGCGATCAGGCCCTCGAGAAGCTCGAGCCTGCGGAGAAGCTCAAGCACTCGCCGATCGTGCTGCGTCACCTCGGCGAGTGTCAGGTGAAGGTGGGACGCTGGGTCGAAGGCAGCGAATCGCTCCGCAAGCTCCTGCGCGAGCCGTTGCCCGCGGACGCGTCGCCCGCCTTGTCGGCAGCTTACGAGAGCGCCACGGCGACGCTTCGGGACATCAAGCCGCGCATTCCCAACATGAAGATCCTCCTCAATGCGCCGGCCGACGTGGACGTGACGGTCAAGGTCGACGGCAAGGAGGTCGCTGATTCCGTGGTCGGCATCGCGCTCCCGACGGACCCGGGGGACCACGAGGTGGAAGCGACCGCTCCGGGGTTCTTCAAGGCGAGCTCGAGCGTGAAGCTTTTGCCGAGCGCCTCCGCGTTCGTCACGCTCGAGCTCAAGCGCGACCCCAATGCGCCGCGACCCGAGAAGGCGGCAGCCAGCACCGCCGCGACGGCCGGTGCGAAGCGCGAGACGGCTCCGACCTCCGCCGCGCCCGCGCACCCCGCCGACCACGGCTCGAACACGGGTAAGGTCCTCGCCTACACCTCCTACGCCCTCGCCGCGGCGAGCCTCGGAGCAGGCATCGTGTTCGGCCAGTCGGCGCGCAACGACGAGAAGGCGCTCGAGACGGCTTGCCCCAATCACGTCTGCAGCGAGGCGCAACGGGACGCCCTCGACAGCGCGAAGACCAAGGGCACGATCTCGACGATCGCGTTCGCGACCGCGGGTGCCGGCCTCACGCTCGGAACCATCCTCTTGGTCACCTCGTCGGGCTCGCACTCCGAGAGCGCCACGGCGCGACCGGCCGTGCGTGCCCAGGCCAAGCTCGGCCTGGGTAGCGTCAGCGTCGTCGGGGATTTCTGAGGCCCTGAGCTCGCCGTCAGCGGTGATCTTCCCAGTCGCGCGCGCGGCTCAACGCCTGGTGCCAGCGGCTGCGACGGTGCGCCGCCTTGTCCGCGGTCATTTGCGGCTCGAAGGTTCGATCCACCTGCCACACCTTCGAGATCTCGGCGCGGTCTTTCCAGAATCCGGTGGCGAGGCCCGCCAGGTACGCGGCGCCGAGCGCCGTCGTTTCGATCACCTTGGGGCGTACGACTGGCACTTGCAGGATGTCGGCTTGGAACTGCATCAGCATGTCGTTTGCCGAAGCGCCGCCGTCGACGCGCAAGGTGTTCATGGCGATGCCGCTGTCCTCTTTCATCACCTCGAGCACGTCGGCCACCTGAAAGGCGATGCCGTCGAGGGCGGCGCGTGCGATGTGCGCGGCGGTCGTGCCGCGCGTGATCCCCGTGATGGTGCCGCGCGCGTACTGATCCCAATGCGGCGCGCCGAGCCCGGCGAACGCGGGGACGAGATACACCCCGCCGCTGCTCGGCACGGTCCCGGCGAGCTTCTCCACGTCGGCCGAGGTCTCGATGATGCCGAGCCCGTCGCGCAGCCACTGCACGACCGCTCCGCCGATGAAGACACTGCCTTCGAGCGCGTATTCCGTGCGTCCCCCGAGCCTCCACGCGATGGTCGTGAGCAGCTTGTGGCGCGAGATTTGCGGCTCGGTGCCGATGTTCATCAGCATGAAGCAGCCGGTGCCATAGGTGTTTTTCGCCATGCCGCGCTCGAAGCAATTCTGTCCGAACAGCGCTGCTTGCTGATCGCCCGCGATGCCGGCGAGCTTGATCGGCCCGCCAAGGAGCGTCGTCTCGCCGTACACTTCGCTCGACGAGCGCACCTCGGGCAACAGCGCGCGCGGCACGCCGAGGATGCCGAGGAGCTCGTCGTCCCATTCACCGCGCAGATTGCAGAGCATCGTGCGCGAGGCGTTGGTGGGGTCGATGACGTGTCGCGCGCCGCCGGTGAGCTTCCACACGAGCCACGAATCGATCGTGCCGAAGGCGAGCTCACCGCGCTCCGCCCGGGCGCGGGCGCCAGGCACGTTGTCGAGCAGCCAGCGCACCTTGCTGCCTGAGAAATAAGCGTCGATCACGAGCCCGGTGCGCGCCTGAATCAGCTCGCCGTGACCTTTGGCTTTGAGCTCGTCGCAAAACGCCGAGGTGCGTCGATCCTGCCAGACGATGGCGTTGTGGATCGGCTCGCCCGTCTTGCGGTCCCAGATGACCGTTGTCTCACGCTGATTGGTGATGCCGATGCCCGCGATGTCGCCGGGCGCGAGCCCTGATTTCGCGAGCGCGGCCTGCGCCGTTTCGAGCTGAGTCTTCCAAATCTCGTTGGCGTCGTGCTCGACCCAGCCCGCCTGCGGGAAAATCTGCTGAAACTCTTGCTGGGCGGCGGCGCGAATCGAACCGTCGCGGTTGAAAACGATCGCACGAGAGCTCGTCGTACCCTGATCGAGAGCGATGATGGCTTTCATGGCTGGCCCGGGCGTCGCGCCTCTGGTGACGGTGACGCCTAGTCTCGATGATCCGCTCGAGCGCGCGGGCTAGTCCAGTGAATTGGTTTGGGCCTGCCGCTCGGTGCTGGCAGCACACGCCGCGCGGTTTCGTGCAGGCTGTCCCCTAACAATGATGGGGCAAACTGCACGCGCCGGGCGGCGTAGGCTGAAAAGCGTTGCTGGGGCGGGGCTCGCGCGGGCTTCTTGGAAGAAGGCGGGCACCACGCCTGCGGCGTCGAGCGCGTGACATCACTTGGGAAGCCGTGCGATCGTATTCGCCATGCGGGCCACTTCGTGCGAGCTCGGCGCATTGGGATGCCTGATGGGACTCACGGCGTGTGCGGGGACGACGGCGAAAGTGCGCCCCGGCGTGCCCGTGCAGGCGGAGCCCGGCTATTGCTTCCTGCTCACCCAATTCAAACAGGGCGGTCAGCGCGTGAATCGGAGCGACGCGCTGCACCGTCTCGCCAACAACGAGAAGAGTGGCTCGGCGGCGACCCTGGGCCAAGCGCTCGACATTGGGTCGAGGATCCTGGGCGTCGCTGGGGGCGTCACGCTCGGGCTCGGCATTGGAGCCAAGGCGCGCGATTCCGAGATGAGCCAGGGCACGTCGACCGGCTTGATCATTGGTGGAGCCGCAGCCGTGGCGGTGGGCATGGTGATGTGCGCGGTCGGGGAAGGCCAGTACGTGAAGGCGGCCGAGCTCTACAGCGAGCAACCGAGCACGTGGTCAGCCGAAGAGGAAAGGGAAGAAGAGAGCGAGGGCAAGGCCGGCACGGCGACCAAGCAGGTCGATGACCGAGCCTACGAAACGGAGGAGTCGTCGAAATAGTGAGCGACACGTCGAGCCCGACAGGCAATGGCGCCCGCGCGACCCGCAGGCGCATGGCGCGCGCGCTCGGTGCCGCCGGGGTGCTCGGCACGCTCGCGCTCGCTGTCGCTGCGTTCGCACCCCGCATGGCGCTCATGACCGAGAAGGTGAAGGCGCTCTGGTTCGACGTCCCCGCACCACACCCAGTGCTCCCGACCCAGGCACGCGCCATGCCCCCGGCCCCGAGCGCGAGTGCGGCTGAATCGCCGCAAGCAGCCACGGCCAACGCGGTCGAACCCCCGGCGGCACCCGCGGTCGACCCGCCGGCGGCACCCGCACCCGCCACGCCCGAGCCGCCCCCGGCGCCACAAGTCACGGCGACGGCGGCCGAGCGCGCCTCCGTCCCGCGACGCGCCCGTCAGGAGCCCGTCTTGACGCCACGCGAGATCGAACGACGCAAGCAACGTTACGAGCTCTGGCTCAAGCATCAGGGGCTCGAGCGCATTCACTGAAGTGAACGGGTTGGGGGCGGCCGTATTGATCAAATCGTTGTACACTGCGGCGTCCCGTGAAGAAGAGTGAACGAGTAGTTGCACGCCGTCAGCCGAAGCAAGAGCGTTCGCGTCAAACCGTGGACGTGGTGCTGGACGGCGTTCAGCGGGTCTTGAGGCGAGAGGGGGCGCGCGCCATCACGACGAATCGCATCGCGGAGGCGGCGGGCGTGAGCGTGGGGTCGCTGTACCAGTACTTCCCCGATAAGCAGGCCATTTTTGCGGCGCTGCATGATCGGCATGTGGAACAAGTGCGCGAGGTAATGGAGCGAACGAGCGCGGATTGTGGCGCCCGATCGTTGGAAGATTTCACGCGCGAGCTGGTCGACGGTCTGGCGAGTTTGCACGCCGATCATGCGGAGCTGCACGAGGTTGTCTCCGCAGCCGTGCCGGCGAGCACACATGGCTTCCAACATGCGCTGCAGAGCACGTTCGAACGGGTGATGGTGGGCGCGAGCGAGCAGCGTCACGCGCCGACCGAGAGGAGTCGGATGCTGTTCGTTCTTCCGCACTTGGTCGAAGGGCTGGTGCACGGCGTGGCGCGGCAGCAGCAGGCGTTCATCTCGCGCGGTTCGGCGAAAGACGAGGCAATCAGAACGGTGCTCGTCTACCTGAGCTCCTGTCAGTCCGCGCCGCGCAACAGTCACTGAAACGCGGCGGCGTTCTCTTCAACCCAGGTCTCGAACGACTTGGGCTCACGCCCCAAGACCTGTTGAACCCCTGCCGTAACCGTGGCCAGCCGCCCTTCGCGGATCGCGCGCCAAATATCCACGAGCGCATCCGCGTACGCACCGAGCCCGGCCCAAGCCACCACGCCGGCGTATGCCGCCGCGTCGGAGATCGCTTCGAAGGAAACGTGCTGACCGGTCGCTGCGCCGATTTTGCCGGCCATTTCCGCGTAACTGAGCGCCTGGGGCCCAGTGATGAGCAGCGACTGGCCATCGTAGTCGTGGGTGGTGAGAGCCGCGACCGCGACATCGGCAATGTCGTCGGGATCGATGAATGCGATTTGGCCCGTGCCGGTCGACGACCGCAACACGCCCTGCTTGCGGATCGAGCTCGCCCAAGCCAGGGCGTTCGACATGAAGCCGCTCGGTTGAAGGAACGTGAGCTCGAGCCCGCTCTCGCGAACAGCAGCTTCTCCACGCGCGTGCCACGGGCCCGTCCCGACGTTGCTATGCACGTCAATTGTCGAGAGCTTGACGACGTGGCGTGCCCCAGCCGCTTGGGCGGCCAG
>DATMCL010000195.1:0-20854 GCA_035558375.1 Polyangiaceae bacterium | reverse complement strand
GCGTGATCGGCGTGTCGACGGCCATGCGGAAGACGCCGACGATGAAGCCGACGATCATCGCCCACAGGCAGCCCTGCGCGTTGAGGCGCTTGAAGAACACGCCGAAGAAGAACACCACGAAGATCGGCGGCGCCAGGTAGCCCTGGACGGCCTGCAGGTAGTTGTAGAGGCCGTGCGCGCCCTGGATGACCGGCAGCCACAGGATGGCGATCAGCACCATCACCCCGGTGGCGATGCGGCCGGTGCGGACGATCTGGGCCTGCGAGGCGCCCGGGTTCCACTTCTCGTAGAGGTCGACGGTGAAGAGCGTCGAGCAGGCGTTGAAGACGCCGGCGAGCGATCCCATCAGCGCTGACAGCAGGCCGGCGACGACGATGCCGCGCAGGCCGGCCGGCAGCAGGTACTTCACCATCAGCGGGAATGCCGCCTGCGTCTCGGCCGCGATCGGCCGGCCGTCCGGGCCGACGATGTGCGACAGCGCCGGGTAGGCCCCGCTCTTCGCCAGCGCGAAGCAGATCAGCCCGGGGATGATGAACAGGTAGACCGGGAAGAGCTTGAGGAAGGCGGCGAAGATGCTGCCGCGGCGGGCTTGCGTTTCGTTCGGGGCGCCGAGCGCGCGCTGGACGATGTACTGGTCCGTGCACCAGTACCACATGCCGATGATCGGCGCGCACACGGCCATGCCGAGCCACGGGTACTGCTGATTGAAGTACCACGCCTGCTTCACGAGCCGCCCGGACGCGTCCTGCTCGATGACCGGCGACCACGTGCTCTCGACGCCGACCGGCGTCATCGGCTTCCACAGATTCAGCATGTCGGAGCCGACGAGCTCACGCATGCGTCCCCAACCCCCGAGCTTGCTCAGACCGTAGGTCGTGAGGAGCAGCGAGCCGCCGATCAGCACGATAACCTGAACCGCGTCGTTGTAGGCGACGGCGCGCATGCCGCCGAGCGTCGTGTAAAGGCCCGTCAGGAGGATGACGCCGATGGATCCGATCCAGAAGCTGCTGATGTAGACGCCGCCGACAGTGAGGCTCACCTCGGGTAGCAGCGTCGCGAACACGACGCCGCCGGCGAAGATGCCCACCGCGATCTTCGACACGACGAAGGTCAAAAGGGAGACGATCGAGAGCACGTAGCGCGATTCGACCGAGAAGCGCCGCTCGAGGAACTCGGGCATCGTGAAGACCTGCGTGCGCATGTAGAACGGCACGAAGACCCACCCGAGCAACAGCAGACACCAGGCGTGCAGCTCGTAGTGCGCGAGCGCCATGCCATCGGAGGCGCCGGAGCCGGCAAGCCCGACGATGTGCTCCGAGCCGATGTTCGAAGCGAAGATGGACGCGCCGATGATCCACCAGCTCAGGTCGCGGCCGGCCAGGAAGTAGTCGTCGGCCGTCTTCTTGCTCTTCTTCACCACCCACCAGGCGACGCCCAAGAGGACGGTGAAGTACAGGGCGACCATGACCCAATCGAGCGACGTCATCGTCGATTGGGCAACTTCGGCGGTTTCTCGATTCATGGGATTCGGCTGTGCAAGCGCGCCGTGAGATCCGGCGGCGGTCCACGTCCGACCACCGGACAGGCCCCGGGGCTCGGACGCACGTTTAATGCGGGAGAATTGGGGGCGGACTCTATTGTTCGTCCAGTGACGTTGTCAACAGCCGGAGCCGTTACCGGCATGCAACGCGCAAAAGCCGCACCAGCTTGAACGAATGCAGACGCCGTCGCGAACTCGGTGCCATTGTGAACGAGCGTCGGCTGGAACCGGTACCTGGCGAACTGCAGCAGCGCTCGCACGCAACATGCGGGGGCGTCAACCCACGAGATGCCCGATGCGACTCCACCGGACGCCTTCGCCGGCTCCGCGTGAAAACCAAATCTGACGGACGACGCCCTTCACGTTGGCGAGCGGGACCGGTCCAAAGGTGCGTGAGTCGATGGCGTGGCCGCGCTGGTCACCGAGCACGAAAACGGCGCCGGCGGGCACGACGTACGTCACCGTCGAAGGCGGTGCCGTCGCCGCGCCGGACTGGCCCGGCCAGAGCACGGTGTAGGAACCGTGAGCGCCCTGTTCGCGCGTCGCCATGAGGCCGTGGCTCGCGGCGAAGGCGTCGTGAGCTGGGCCGAGCGTGAGGTTCTTGCCGTTGATGCGCACGTGCGCCCCGTCGATGTCGATGCGATCACCGGGCAGCCCGACGACGCGCTTGACGTAGGTGAGTCTAGGATCGTTCGGATACGTGAAAACCACGATCGCACCGCGCTCGACCGTCGCGCCGCCGCGGCGTCCGACCGTCTTGTCGGCGAAGAGGCGCTCGCCCGGCAAAATCGCCGGTGTCATGCTCGCGCTCGGTACCACGAACGTCTCGAGCCACTGGTTGCGGGCGTGCGCCGACACGGGCTCGAGCAGGAACACGTATCCGACGGCAACATAGAGCGCGTAGACGGTCGGGCGCTGGAACGCACGCAGCGCGGCCCTCGGCGCGTGCTTCGCGCGTCGACAGGCATGCACCGCAGATCCGGCATAGAGCGCGAGCGCCACCGCGATGCCCATGAGCACGACTCCGCAGAGCCAGGCAGGCGGCGCCCACAGCGCCAAGCGAGTGAAGGCGGGCACCGTGAGCGCAACCGCGAACAAGAGCGACGCCCCGCCCACGAAATCCCCGAGATAAACGTGGCCGAGACCCGGCATCACGAGCGCGGCCGCCAGCGCGAGGAGCGGTTTACGCTGGCTCACGGCGCGCCTCCGAACGAGCCCACGGGCAGGAGCACCGAGACGAAGAACTTTGCCGCGTTCAGGAGTGCAACGAGCGCCGCAGCGGCGGTGAGCAAAGCGCCTGCCCAGCGCCCCTCGTACCAGCGGGGCGGCCTCGGTGGCTCCGGAGCGCTGCCGCCCGCTTCGGCCGTGATGCGCGCCATCACGCGGTCGGCGAAACCCGCGGGCACGCCCGGATCGAGCGCATCGAGCGTGGAAGCGAGCGCGACGAGGATGCCGCAATCGGCGCAAGCGAGCGCGTGGTCCCGTTCGAGGTCGTCGAGCGCTTCTCCGCGAGCGAGCTTCTCCTGTGTTTGCGTGCACGTCATCGTGACCTCTCCTTTTCGCCGAGCGCCGCTCTCAACTGCTCGCGCGCGCGATGCACGCGTGATTTCACCGTTCCGAGCGCGCAGCGTTCGATTCTTGCGACATCCACCAGACTGAGGTCCTTGATCTCCGCGAGCACGAACGTCGAGTGCAGCGCCCCCGGCAGCCCCTCGAGCGCCCGTTGAACACGCGCGAGGATTTCGGCGCGTTCATTGAGCTCGGCGGGCCCGTCCTCGCGCGAGGGCGTCTCCGTCGCAACGTCCACGGCTTGGACCTCGCCCTGATGGCGAGCTCGCGCGCGCTCGTCCGCCGCAAGGTTGCGCGCGATGGTGAAGAGCCACGCCGCGAGCGACCCCCGCGCCGGCTCGAAGCTCTCGAGCGCGCGATATGCCCGCAGAAACGTCTCCTGCGCCAGATCCTCGCGGACCGTTGGCGCAAAGCCAAAGCGCGCAAAAAATCGAAAGAGCGGCCGCTCGTAGCGCAGGACGAGCTCGCGGAAGGCATCGTGCTCACCGTCCACGACCTTCCGAACCAGCTCCGCGTCGTCCATCTCCCCTGACTACCGGCGAGCGGCGAAAAGGTTCCGCGGGAGCCCTCGAATGGCCGAAATGCAAGTCCGGCCAGCGGTCCGCGCGCATCATCTGCGCGAACCAGTGTCGCCTCGCCAGCCTCAGGTAAGCGGCTTGCCTTTTCGCGCCCGCGGCGGCGCGAGAGTGAGGGCGATGAAGTCGCGCACGTCGAGGAGATCGCGAGGCGCCTCACCGTGGTCGGTGAGCTTGTGCACAAGGGCACGGATCTGTGCCAACACGGAACCGTACGCGGTCCCGCTCGGAAGCTTGGGAATCGCTCGACGACTGCCGATCACTTTGAGCTGACGGCGAACCTTCTGGAGCTCCACGTGAACGTGATCACGGGGATAAAGAAGCGCGGCGGGCGCCGTCACGAGCTCCCAGGAAGGGACAACCCCGGTCGCTACGGTCAAGGCGGTCACAAAACGGTCGAAGCGATCGGCATGTAACCCGCTGTCGCTGAGGAGGTTGCAAGCCGCCACGGCCACGTCGCGCACGCGCTCGCCCCGTACCGGCTGCCGCAACTGCGCCGCCGGGACGAGCCCGCTCTTTTGCAACACCGAGACGACGAGGGGCCAAACCTCCTCGAAGTGTCCGGCGCTCGAAAGAGCGTCCAGCTGCCCCCGCGACAGACTCGCGCGAGCGTGCTCGATGACGGCTTCGCGACCGCCCTTCTCGGCGCTGGAGCCGCGGAAGTCCGCTTCCCATTGCGCCCCCGACAACCCTTCAGGGTAAGACTGCCGCAGTCTTTCGAGCTGCTCCTCGAACCCCGCCCAGCCTGGTGCACCGTCGTCACGCCGAGGCGCAACGAGCTTTCTCAGCTTCGCGTACGCGGCGTGCTGCTCGAGTGTGGGCGCTTCGATGCGCGTCATCATCGCGTCGAAGCCAGTCGCGAGCGCGCGCCGCTGCCCGTCCTCGAACAGGAAATGGCGCTTGCCGTCGAGCTCATGGGAGATGATGGCGAGCCCCCACCCCGAGCGCAGGGTATGCACGAAGAGCCCTGCGATGGGCGATTCGTCCGCGCTCACGTCACGGCCCGTGGAACTTACTGTCATGCCGGCTTCTTTCTGTCCGTGCGGGCACGCCGACGGGTTCGAAGGCGAAAGCCGTCGAATTCGTCAACCGTCGGTCATCACGTGACCCGACGCCTCAGCGTCGATCTTGCAGTCCGCGCGCGCCCCAATGAGGCGCCGAGAAACGGCCGCTGCAGCCCGAATTCGTTCACTTTACCTCTGATCTGCGAGAAAGTCAAAGCACGCGCGTGGTTCGAATCGAAACAGTCACGCCGCGCACTCCACGTGTCTTCGCTCGCCGGAGAGCTTGCGCGTCGGCGAAGGTAGGAGTAGTTGAGGCTTCTTCGGTAATCGTTCTGTCTGCTCCTCGCCCTCGAAGCGATCGCGGAAGGTCGTTTCCTGGGGCGGCGACGTGCAGCGCGCCGGTTACACCAAATCCATTTCGACCAGGGTCGTGAGCTGCGCGACCACCAGCACGGGGACACCCAAGCCCCTCCTCCTACGCACGAGCGCCCGGCGCAAGCCAGCGCACACGAGAAAGGCTGCATGCCGGGACATCCGAGTGTAAAGAAACGGCAGAAAGAGGTCTCGCGCAAAGAGCGACAGGCCGAAAAACTCGCTCGGCGCGACGAGCGTCGTTCGAAGCGCAATGACCCCACCGCCGATGCTGGCGCCACCGAACCAATCGAGCCGGGCGCGGGTGATTCGGCGCAGGAGCTTCGCGAGGCGCCGGTACGGGAAGAGGCGCCCACCGATGCCGCGCCGGCGGATGGGAAAGCGTGATGGAACGTAACGCCGTCTTGAAGGAGGTTTCGCTCGCCATCGGGACGGCGTGGGCCCGCTCCGTCTGCGACAACATCAAGGAGCAAGGGCGGGTCATCGCGGGGGGCTGGCCGGGCACCCTCGCCGAGGCGCGAGCGCGCATTGCAACGCGCCTGCGCGATGAGCTCGTTCTGCACGGGATGAAGGCGCTGGACCCCGAAGAGCTGGAGCAGGCCGTGAGCGCCACCTACGTGCGCGCCAAGCAAGAATGGCTGGGGATCGAACGTCGCGTGGACTCCCAACCCGCGTCGAAGTGACGGTGCGCGCCGACGTCGCATTTCGCTAGCAGCAGCGCAGTTGCTACTCGAGCATTGCAGGGGGGTCGCTGGGCGGAAAATTCCGATTACGCCGCCTGCAAACGACATGAAACGCTGGCCCGTCTGCGGCGCCTCAGGTTATGCATGAGCCCATGATGCGACTCATCGGAATGGGCTTGGGATTGGTTTTCTTCGCGGGCGGCTGCGCAAGCGACGCTGCCGAACCGACCGAGGAAGGAGAGGTGCAGCTCCCCGCGGTCGACTGCGCCAAGGAGACCGTTCCGACCTACGCGCAGGTAACGCTGTTCCACACCACTTGCGTGAACTGCCATTCCTCCACCAAGACGGGTAACGACCGCAAGGGCATGGGTGCGGAGGCGGCGCCGACCACCATCAACTTCGACACCTACGCGGCAGCAAAGGCAGCGGCAATCCCTGCGGCACAGGAGCTCTACGAGGATGAACGCGGCGCCATGCCTCCCGAGGATTCCGGGCTGCCCGTGGCGACTGACGCCGAAAAGAACCAAGTCCTCGTCTGGGCCAAGTGCGGCACGCCTGAGTGAGGCTCGCTCACTCCGTCGCCCGGTCGTGAGCGAAGCCCTTGCGACGCCAGAGGCTTTCGCGTAGTCCGTCAGCACCTCGCCGAAACGCGCCCGTTCGCTCTCCCGCGACGCCGGTCATGGCGCGGGGGTGCCGTTGACAGAACGCTCGGAGCTGTGTATCTTGAGTAGAAGGCGTCGAAGTGTCGCCGTTCAGCGCAGTATTCTGCGCCGGGCGATGGTGGCACGTGCTGCGCGAAGTCATCGCTAATCGCGAGCTTCGGCGTATCGGGTTCGACGAGGCGCCACGACCGAGCTCTCGCTCAAACCCGAGTGATCCGCGAGCTCCGCGAAGGACCCTCATGGATACCTGGGACGGCATCGATCCGATCCGCACGCACTTTCGCGTCAAGCGCGCAATCGGCTGCCGCTACTGCATGAAGCGCTCGCCGCTCGCACGGTCGCGGGTGGCCGAGTGACGGCGTCCATTCAGCGCATTCTCTGCCCCATCGACCTAGGGCGAACCGCTCCTTCGGTCCTTCGGTGCGCGGCGTCGATCGCCACGACCTTCGGCGCCACATTGGAAGCCGTGCACGTTCGGACGAGCGGCGAACGCGCGCAGTGGACGCCGTTTCAGTCACGAACTGAGCTCGTCGAATCGGTGATGGCCTCGCACGCCACGGAGCAGCGACTTTCGCAGGTCGTCGAGGGCGCTCGTGCCAAGGTGCACGTGCGCACGAAGGTTCTCGACGGAGCAACCGCTGCCACGATTATTGCGGAAGCCGAACGCGCCGAAGCGGATCTGCTCGTGATCGGCGCGGCCGCCCGGTCCGCCTGGTGGCAGAGGCGCAGCACCGCGTGCGACCTTTCGAGCCAAGCCCGGTGTGCGGTGCTCACCGTACCCGTGGACGTGCCCGCAATGTTCGCACGCCGCATCCTACTGCCCGTGGATTTTTCGGTCGCGACCGACGTCGCCCTGGATTGGACCATTCTGCTGGCAAGAACCTTCGGGTCTCACGTCGATGTGCTGCACGCTCTGCCTCCCGAGTCCAAAGGCTCCCACGCGGGCGCGTCGTCACTGAAACGGCCACGTCTCACCGTGGCGCTGAAGCGACTCGCAGCAACGATCGCGCGCCTGCGCGAAGCGGGCGTTTCGGATACGACCAGCGTCGTCGTGGAAGGCGACACGCTCGACGCCATCCTCGCGCGCAATCAGAGCGAGAGCTCTGACCTCATCGTCATGGGGAATCACGCTGTCACCCAGCAAGTGCGCAATCCGGACGCCACACCAGGGACCATTGCGTGGGTGCGCGCTAGCCTCGCCGTCCCGGTGCTTTCGGTGCGAGGCGCACCAGTGAGCACGGAGTGGCAATGGCAGGACTTGCGCCGCGGCGGGGGTGCCCTGCGAAAGCCGGACGTCGCCGAAGGTCCTCTAGCTCTTTCTAACTAGTCACGCCGACCAACGAACGAACGATAGTCGCTAGCGAAACTCGGCCGCCCCGCGCTGCCGCAGCCGGCAACAGTGCCTCTCGACGCTTGGAGACGAGGAAAAATCGAAATGAATTGGCAAGAAGTCGCGACCCACTGGGCTCGGGTGATCCCTGCGATAAGAGAGAAGTGGGCCAAGGTACCCGACGAAGCGCTGCTCGGTCCCGGAGACAAGCGCGACCTCTTGGCGGGCGAGCTGGAAAGGCAATACGGAATCCAGCGGAAGCACGCCGAGTTGCAAATCGATCGCTTCGTCCAGGAGCTGACCGTCGCTGGCACCCCGGGTGTGCCGGTCGCAGGCAAGGGCGCTTGAGCTCGAGCGCACCCCCGCCGGGCGCGATCCGGCGCCTCGCCTTCGTCGGCACTCATCTGCCGCGCCGCTGTGGCATCGCTACGTTCACGTCGGATCTGAGCGGGGCGGTTGCACGTGGAGCGCCCGGTGTCGAGTGCCTGACCGTCGCCATGAACGACACGGGCCGGTCGCACTCGTATCCGGAGAGCGTTCGGTTCGAGATCGAGGAAGACGAGGTCGCCGGCTATCGGCGTGCGGGGCAGTTCCTGAACGCGAATCAGGTCGACCTCGTCTCGCTGCAGCACGAGTACGGTATTTTCGGCGGCAAGGCCGGCCATCACGTGCTCACGCTGCTGCAAGAGCTGCGGATGCCGGTCGTCGCTACGTTGCACACGCTCCTCACCAAGCCGAGCGCGGACCAGAAGAGCACGCTCGACGAGATCATCGCGATGTCCGAACGAGTCGTGGTCATGAGCGCGCACGGCCGGGACACACTGCAGGAGGTGCACGGCACTCCGCTCGACAAGATCGACGTGATCCCGCACGGCATTCCGAGCCCCGTTGCGACACGTGGGAGCAAGGAGCGCCTCGGCTTCGCCGGCCAGAACGTGCTGTTGACGTTCGGCTTGCTCTCCCCGGACAAGGGGCTCGAGTACGTCATCGAGGCATTGCCCTCGATCCTGCGCAAGCATCCGGACACCATTTTCGTCGTGCTCGGCGCGACGCACCCTCACGTCAAAGAGCGACAGGGAGAAGCCTATCGCCTCGCGCTCTCGACCCGCGCTCGCCAACTCGGCGTTCACGAGCACGTTTCCTTCCACGATCGCTTCGTGAGCGACGCCGAGCTCGCGGAGTTCTTGGCGGCTGCCGACGTCTACCTGACTCCGTACTTGAACGCCGAGCAGAGCACGTCTGGAACCCTCGCTCGCGCCGTGTCGGCCGGCAAGGCGGTGATCTCGACGCCGTATTGGCACGCGCGCGAGCTGCTCGGCGACGAGCGCGGCATCATCGTTCCACCCCGTGACGCCGACGCGCTGGTGCGCGCCGTCACCGGCTTGCTCGATGACCCCAAGCGCCGAGCATCGCTCGGTCAGCGTGCCGCAGAGCACGGGCTCAGCATGGTTTGGCCGGTCGTCGCCACCGAATACCTGAAGAGCTTCGAGGTGGCTCGCAACCACGCTCCGCTCGCGCGCCGCGTAGAACCCTCACCGACCGTCACCATCGCGCCGCCGGACCTGCCCAACGTAGACCTGCGTCACGTGCGAGCCATGACGGATGAGACGGGAATTCTCCAACATGCCGCGTTTGCGGTCCCGCGTTACGCAGAGGGCTACTGCCTCGACGACAACGCGCGTGCGTTGTTGCTCATCGCGATGCTCGACAGCACGGGCGGCGTGGATGCCCGCGTCATCGACGAATTGGAAACGCGCTACCTGGCGTTCGTCGCGTACGCTTTCGACTCGAATCGACTCCGGTTCCGGAACTTCATGTCGTACTCACGGCATTGGAGCGAGGACGTGGGTTCGGAGGACAGCCACGGCCACGCGGTGTGGGCGCTCGGAGCGACCATCGGCCGCTCGGTAGATCCCGGCCGGAGTAGTTTGAGCAACGAGCTTTTCCACGCGGCGTTGCGGCCGCTGGTCGAGTTTACGAGTCCACGCGCGTGGGCCTATGGGTTGCTCGGCATCGACGAATACCTGCGCGCGTTCGACGGCGACAGCGGGGTCCAAGCGACGAGGCGCGACCTCGTCGGGCGGATGATCGAGCTTTACCGAGCGACCAGCGCACCGGATTGGCCCTGGTTCGAAACGTCGCTCACCTACGCAAACGCGCGTCTCGCGCAGGCCGTGATCGTGTCCGGCAGCGCAATGCACGACGACGCCGTCACGGCGATTGGGCTCGAAGCGCTGACCTGGCTTGCGGGGAGTCAAATTTCGGAGGACGACCTATTCGCGCCGATCGGTTCGAACGGCTTCTATCAGCGCGGCGGGCAAAAGGCGGCGTTCGACCAGCAGCCGATCGAAGCCGCGAGCGTGGTCTCGGCCTGCCTCGACGCGTTGCGCGTGAGCCGGCAGCCGATCTGGGCGGAGCATGCCTGCCGAGCTTTCGATTGGTTCCTCGGTCACAACCACCTGAGGAAGGCGGTCTACGACGCGAGAACCGGTGGCTGTCGCGACGGCTTGCACGTGGATCGCCCCAACGAGAACCAAGGCGCCGAATCGACGTTGTGCTTCCTCCTCGCGCTCGTCGAGATGAGAAGCTCGGACTACGCGCGCATTCCGCGTCAAAAGCCGGTGCGTTCGTGACGACCCATTCCACGCGCAAGCCCATCTTGCGCCGCCATCCCACTAACCCGCTGCTCACCGCGGCGGATTGGCCGTACCCGGTTCACAGCGTGTTCAACGCGGGCGCCACGCTGCTTCGTGACGGCACGACGCTGCTGCTTTGCCGCGTGGAGGACCATCGCGGCCATTCGCACCTCTCCGCGGCGCGCTCCGCGAACGGCGTCGACGGCTTCGTCATCGATCCGGAACCGACCTTTCGTGCCGAACCCGAGCACTTCCCCGAGGAGCTCTGGGGCATCGAGGACCCGCGGATCACCTGGGTCGAGGAGCTCGGGAAGTACGTCGTCGCCTACACTGCTTTCAGCGGCGGCGGCCCGGGGGTGGCGCTCGCGCTCACCGAGGATTTTCGCAGCTTCGAGCGCTGCGGCCTGGTCATGCAACCGGACGACAAGGACGCCGCGCTCTTGCCGCGGCGCATCGACGGCAGCTTCGCGCTGATCCATCGGCCGATCGCCGACACGGGAGCGCACATCTGGATCTCGTATTCGCCCGACCTCCGGAACTGGGGTGGGCACAAGCTCGTGCTCTCCGCGCGCAAAGGCGCCTGGTGGGATGCGAACAAGATCGGCCTTTCTCCGCCGCTGATCGAGACCGAACGCGGGTGGCTGATGCTCTATCACGGTGTACGAGTCACGGCTTCCGGCGCCCTCTACCGCGTCGGGCTCGCGTTACTCGACCGTGACCACCCCGAGCACTGCCTCCGACGCGGCGACCCTTGGCTCTTCGGTCCTGAAGCGCCGTACGAGCGTACAGGCGACGTCAACAACGTGGTGTTCCCATGCGGGTTCACCGTCGGTCCCGACCGCGACACGCTGAATCTCTATTACGGAGCTGCCGACAGCGTGATTGCGCTGGCGCACGCGAGCATCAGCGAGCTCCTCGCGTGGCTCGACGAAAATGGCTCAGCTGAAGCCAGTTCGACGCCAACGAGCTCGACCTTTCCTCCCTGACTCGCGCCGGAACGTCGCAGCGCGGTGCTACGCACTCTCGTCAGCGGACGGAACGGATTCGAGCTGGGCGAGCAACTCCTTCGCGGCCTGCAAGCGCGTGCAGGCCTCGCGAACCGTGTCGGTCACGATCACCTTCTCGGCTCGCGGCATGACCTTCATGCGCTCGAACAATGACTCGAGAGCGGTGCACGCCGCCTCGATGCTCAGCTTGGCCACCACGATCTCGTTGGGAATGTTCATCGGCATGGGCGCTCACTTTTGTCGCTGGCGAAAGCCCCGCGGCGCGCGCCAATCATTCAATAGCGCACGGGACGCCACGAGCGCAAGGAACGCCCGGACGTGGTGACCCGCGTCAGGATATCGAACGTGCTAGGGTAGGCGAATCCCCGTGCAGCTCTTGGAAGGGGCTCCCAGCATCGAGCGTGTTTTGTGTGCGCTCGATGTCGAGCATCCCATCGTGGGGGCGCTGTCTTTTGCGGGGCTGATCGCCACACGCTTCGGCGTTCCGCTCGAGGTGCTGCACGTCGAAGCGGGGCGCAGCCCCTGGTCGTTTCAGAACAGGGCCAACCGCGTCGCGGAGCTGATGGCCTCCCACAACGTGGGGCAGCTGCTCGATCGATTGGTCTCGGGGCGAGGCGAACCGGAGTCGACGACGACGACGCGGCTCGCGTCAGGCAGTCCGGTCACCGGCATCCTCGAACGCACCGCTGTGTCCGGCAACGAGTTGATCGTGTTGGGGGCGCGCCAGCGCTCCGATCTGGGCTGGCAGTTCCGCGACGACATCGCTCGGCAGGTATCGGCGCTGGCACAATGCGCGACGCTGACGGTGCACGACCGCGATCGTGCCGACAAGATCGAGCGCATTCTCGTCCCGATCGATTTCGGTGCCGTCACCGACAGCGCCGTCGCGTGGGCGCTGCTATTCGCGCAACGTTTCGCCGCCGAGGTGCACATCCTGCACGTGGTCTCCCGCGCGCAACGGAGCGAGCGTCACGTCGAGGGTGCGAGAAAGAACACCCCCTCGTCCCGTGTCCCGCCTCACGTCAGCTCGCGCGGCGGCGAGCTCGCAGCGGGACTCGTGAGCGCGGGTGTTCGCGCAACGAGCGACGTCGTCATCGCCGGTAGCATCGTCAATGGAATCGCCAACTACAGTGATCGCGGCGAATTCGATCTGCTCGTGCTCGGCCTGACGGGCCCACCGCGCGGCGCGGCGCGGCTCACTCGTGGCCTCGCGGCCACGTTGCGCAACCGGCTGTCCATTCCGCTGCTGTCGATCCGGCAGGCCACGGTCGATCCACCGAACGCCGCCTCGGGGACGGCCGGACGCTAAAATCACGCTCCACGTCCGCGCAAGGGGCTGCCGCAACCGACAGCCGGTAGCCGCGCCTGGACCGCTAACCGCTCTTCGCAGTTCAGCCGGCGCGCGTAGTCGCGGCCGGGAGTTGCGCCGCAACGTGGGAGCTTCGCTTGTGTGGAGCCAGGTGGCGCATCACGCCCGCTGCCGTCGATGCGTAGAATTCCGCCACGGCATGGGCATCTTGCCACAGGTCCACCAACCGCTTTGGGTCGTGTGCGGGTGCGTCGGCACAAGGAGAAAGGCCAAAAAGATGGTCGTCCGTCGCAAATGGATGAAGAGGAAGCTCGGGTAGGGAATTCATGGGATCAACCTGTCCCGGGCAGAAAGCATCGATCGTTCCATGGTTCCGGGTCGAGCTCGGCGAGCAATCGGACTGAGCGGGCGAGAGGACGCCATGTCCTCTGCGACTTTGGCCTACTCGACCCGCTCGACGCGAAAGCGGCGTCCTTTGATGCGCCCCGCCCGCAGGCTCGTGAGCGCCTTCTCGCTCACGCCGCGAGCCAGTGCGACGAACGAGAAACGCTCGTGGATTTCGATCTTGCCGATCTGATCGCCGCGGAGCGCGCCAGCCTCGCCGGTGAGCGCACCGAGAATGTCGCCGGGGCGGAGCTTGTCCTTGCGGCCACCGGAGAGACGCAGGGTGTCCATCTTTGCATCGAGCGGAGCCGTGGTGCTGCCGGTTCTTGCGGCATATGCCGTGGCCGGCGGCTCGGGCTGCGTCGAAACCTCGAACGGACGACCCGTGTACGCCTCAATCGCTTCGAGTTTGGCCTGGTCGCGGGGAGTGCGTAGGGAGACCGCGAGGCCCGCTTTGCCGGCCCGGCCGGTGCGGCCGATGCGATGCACGTAGATTTCGGGCTGGCTCGGCAGATCGAAGTTGATGACCAGATCGAGGCTGTCGAGGTCGATGCCGCGCGCGGCGACATCCGTGGCAACGAGCACGCGCACGCTGCCATTGCGGAACTTCGCGAGCACGCGGTCTCGATCGCGTTGCTCGAGATCGCCGTGCAAGGCCGCAACGCTCGAGCCGGACACGTGCAGGTTTTCTTGGAGCTTTCTTACGGTGAGTTTCTGGTTCGCGAAGACGAGCGCGGATTCGTGCGCGTGAAGAGCGAGCGCCGCGCGCAGGGCCCCGAGCTTGTCGTGCTCGCTACTGCTCACGACGAGCTCGCGAATGTCCGGGGCTTCCTGCACGGCCTCGCTCACCGTGATCCAGCGCGGGTCGCGCTGGTATTTGGCGCTGAGCTCGCGGATGGAGACCGGGAATGTGGCTGAGAAGAAAGCGGTCTGGCGGGTCGCCGGCAGCGCTTTCAGGATCTTCTCGATGTCGGCCTGAAAGCCCATGTCGAGCATGCGGTCGGCTTCGTCGAGCACGACCGCGCCGACACGATGCACCCGGAGTGTGCGGCGCTGCAGGTGGTCGATGACGCGGCCGGGAGTGCCGACGGCAAGGTGCACGCCCTTCTCGAGTGTCCGTGTTTGGTCGCGCACGGACTCGCCGCCCGAAAGCACGACGACCGAAAGTCCAGCGCGTCCGCGCCCGAGCTTTCTGAGCTCGCGGGCGACTTGCGCGCTGAGCTCGCGCGTTGGGCAAAGCACGAGACCCTGGAGCTCGCGCACTTGGACGTTCACGCGCTCGAGGAGCGGCAGCGCGAAGGCAGCCGTTTTCCCGCTGCCCGTTTGCGACTGCCCGACCAGATCGTTCCCGGAAAGAAGGGCGGGAATGCTGCCTTCTTGGATCTTCGTCGGCGTGTCGAAGCCAAGCTGGGCGAGCACATCGAGCGCCGGCGAGCCCGGCAGAAGCGCCGCAAAGCCGCCGGCATCGGGCAGCGCGGCCGGAGCCGCAGGCGCGTCTTCGCTGCCCGCGAGAACACGCTGCCAGCCGTCGTGACCCAGCGCGCGGAGCGTGGCGACGTTCTTCTCGTAGATCCGCGCGGCGTCGGGGAACGCGGCGACTGCCCGCGAGACGCTCTCCTCACGCAAGAGGTGCAGCATGGGGTAAGGCGAGCGACCGGCGAGATGAGCCGCGTCGTTCGGCTCGCTGTCGCCGAACTCGTAGTCCGGATGAAAACTCGCGATCTGGAGCGTCCCGGAGAGGCCCAATGCTTCGAGCTCCGCGTTCGCGACCCGCAGAAAGTCGTTGTAGTCGAGAAAATTCCCGAGCACGCGCGGCGCGATGAGGAGCACCGTGTCGACCTGCTCGGCGTCCGCCCCGGCAAGCGCCTGAAGCGCGCGCCGGAGATCGGCGAGCAGCGCGTTCGGCGTTTCGGCCCCGCTCACCGAGTAGCGGATCTGGTTCTTCACGTGGACGCCCTTCGCAAAGGGACAGAGTCCGAGCCCGATCACGGCGCGCTCGAGCCAGTCCCGTGTCGCGACCAGCACGGCGTCATCCGTGGGGAACGAGCCTTCGAGCATGCACTCCGGTAGCCGCAAACCGGGATCCGCGCCAGGAGCGGCGCCCAGGGAGGCTCGGATCCGAGCCGTTGGCTGCCTCGCCTAACGTCTTCCGCCGTGGACCAAGGCGTGTATTCTCGGCTCTTGCGAGCGCAGCGCCACCTCTTGCTGATCGCATTGCTTTGTTGCGGCTGCCCCGACAAGCGCCACCCGAAGGTCTCGGAACCGAGCCGCTGTGAACGTTTCGGGCAAAGCTGTGAGTTCTCGCCAGGCAAGCTCGGCAGCTGCGTGGAGCGGACGAACTGCACGACGGGAAACTGCCTCGTGTGCCAATCGCAGCACTGAGTGACGCCGCATGCCCACCATCCCCAGCATTTGACCTCGCCCGCATTCGTCAGCGCGCAGATGTGTCGCCCCGCCGGCGAAAAACGGCGACGACCCCAGCTACACCATCGAGACGCGCTTCATCAGCGTGCCACAGAGCTTCGACTGTGGGTCGCGGGCGCGCTCGAGGTCGAGGCCCGCACGGAAGACGACCCCCGCGCTCGCCTCGTCGCCGAGGACAACGTGGCACACGCCGAGTAGCTCGTGATCGGAGGGCTCCGCATGGGCTGACACGAGCGCAGTCAGCAACCCGGCAGCAACCTGGTGGGCCTCCTTCATGGCAGCGGTGGGGACTTGCGGGGCGCCCTTCATCAGCACCATCAGACGAAGGGCAACGCGCTGGTCTTCGGCGCGGTAGCTGGCGAATGCGGGGCTAGCGAAGAGGGCCTTGTAGCCCGCGTAGCCGGCGTCCAGTCCGCCCTCCTTGGCCTTCGCAATGATTTCCTTCACCGCTACGCTCAACGTCTCATTTGCCACCGCCCCACGCTACCATTGTCTGTCCGCGGTTTAAAGCGGCTGAGCGGGCGCTCGACCTGTAGAAGACTTCGATGATTCCAGCGGGCGCGAGCACCAGAGCCCACGTTCGGCGCTTCGTCCTCTTGGGGCAGACGGCGAGCGCGTCGGGTGATTTCTCGACCGAGAACTTGCCGAGCTCGGGCGGGCGCATCGACGTCCTGCTTCGGTGCGTGCGCGCGGCCCTTTTGATCTCGCACGGAGTTCGGCGTGACGTGGTCGTGTATCTGGTGCTGCGGGGTGGGCCGCGCGCACCTCGTGTGCTTCGGATCTCGGGTCGGGACGCCCAATTCCTGCGGCCCGACGAGCGCAGTCTCGCGCTGCTCGTGAAGAAGGCGTTGAATCAGGAGACGCCGAACGCCGGCAACCGCTTCAGCGAGTTGAAGCCCGGACTCTCCCTGGCCGAAGGTGACCTCGACTGCGTGCTCGCGGACGCGCCGCGCGCGACGCACTACTGCCTCTCAGAGGAGGGCAGCGACGTGCGGGACGAAGCGTTCGACACGCCTGATTCCCTGTTCTTCCTCGGCGACCACCTCGGGTTCGACGCGGCCACGCGAGCGCGACTTGCGGAGCTCCCTTGCCGCGTGCTGAGTGTCGGGCCCGTCAGCCTCCACACCGACGACGCCGTGACGCTCGTCTCCAACGAGCTCGATCGACGAGCCCGTTCGTAACGTGATGAACGGGCGCCTCCCCTTCGACCCACCTTTCGTGCTCGCTCCCATGGAGGGCATCACGACGGCGTCGATTCGGGCCTTGCTGGCCTCCTACGGGCCGCTCGGACTCGTATGCACGGAGTTCGTCCGCGTCGCGGGCGAGAGCGTGTCGAAGCGGCACCTGGCACGTCAGGTCGAGAAGACACCCGGCGTGGCGCTGAGCGTGCAGATCATGGGCAACGACGCGGCTTTGATGGCGGAGGCGGCCGGAGTGATGGCTCTGGCGGGTGCCGACGTCGTCGACGTGAATCTCGGGTGCCCCTCGAAGACCGCGGCGCGTAAGGGTGTCGGGGCGGCGTTGCTGAAGGACCGTGTTGCGCTTGGCCGCCTGCTCACGGCGATGCGCGCGGCGGTTCCGGGGCGGTTCTCGGCCAAGCTCCGCGCGGGGTTCGATCGGAGCGACGACGCACTCGACAACGCCCGGGTGGTCGAGCAGTCCGGCGCGGACTTCCTCACGGTCCATCCGCGACGCCGCGTCGACCACTTCACCGGCATCGCCGACTGGCGCATCATCGGCTTGCTGCGCCGTCACCTCTCGATTCCGGTGATTGGCAACGGCGACGTCTGGTACGCAGCAGACGCCCTGCGCATGCTCGACGAAACGCGTTGCGACGGCGTGATGATCGGGCGCCCTGCACTGCGCAATCCCTGGATCTTTGGTCAGATTTCGGCGCTCTCGGCGGGACGCACACCCTTCGCGCCGTCAGGGGCAGACGTCGCTCGGCACCTCGCGCGCCTCCACGCCGTCATGGCGCTCGGGTTCGACGGCCCACCCGAGCGACTGGTGGGCCCGTTGAAGGAGCACTTCGGCTTCTTGTGTCGCGCGCTGCCGGAACGCGCCGAGAGCAGTCGGCGCATCCTACGCTTGAGCACGCCCGAGCAATTGCTCGACGCCGCCTCCGAGGTCTTCACGCCGCTCGACCCCGAGCAGCTGGATCTCGACGCAAGCGGACGGTATGCGCTCGAGCGCTCGGGCGACGCTCGCCTGTGACTCGCTCGCTGGACATGCAACGGCGAGGCCTGAAAGCGGGGCGACGCGAAACGAGCGCGAAGGCTCTCCACGCTCGCTCGATGCCGTGACATACTGAGCAGATGGTCGGTGGGCGTGGTCGCTTGATGCTGTTCGCGGCGAGCGGTTTCTATGCGTTTTGCCTCGGCGCTCTCGCCTTCGCGGGCTGTAGCGATTCGGCGAAGCAGGGTGACGGTGCGAGTACCGGCGGGCACACGTCGGGAGGCAGCAGCGCGGGATTCGGGGCGAGCGGGAGCTCGGGTAAAGGAAGCAGCTCCGGCGCGAGCGGAGTCTCGCAGCAGGGAGGCAGCTCCGGCGCGAGCAGCGGTGGGGGTGCGGGAAGCGCGGGCGAAGGCGCCGGCGGCGAGAGCACGGGCAGCGGTGCCGCTTCCGGACGCGGAGGCTCGGGCGGAGGCCGCGCTGGATCCGGCGCCGTTGCCGGACGAGCGGGCTCCGGTGGCGCGAGCGCTGGGAGCGCTGGGAGCGCCGGGAGCGCGACTGCGGGCGCAGCGCCCAGCGCTGATTGCAGCGGTCCGTTCGGAGAACCTCGAGTCGTGCTCGATTCGGGCGTGGAGGTGCGCGTCTACTCGCCGACTCTGAGCCGCGACGAGCTCGAGCTCTTGTATTCAGCGACCGACGCAGCAAGCACCAAGACGTTCAGGCGCTCGACGCGTGCCTCGAAACTCGACGCCTTCGAGCCCGGCGAATCCCTGCCCGAGCTCGATGCAGCCTGCGCTCCGAGCGAGGATCGCACGCTCGATCTCACGCCCGACGGACTGCGGGCCTACATCGGCTGCTACGATCCGACGGTTTCGTTCAGCGGCTCACTTCGGGTGGCGCGGCGCGCGTCACCCGATGCGGCGTTCGTCCTCGACGCGGAGAGCTACGGAACCGTCGGTGCGAGCCCCTCCATCGCCGCGGATGAGCTCACGGTTTACACCTCGGGCTTCGATGCCAGCCAAGAAGCCGGCCTCGTCTACGAGCGCGCGGCGCCTGACGCGCCGTTCGCCGACGGCTTCGAGATTCCGGGCCTAAACGGTCGACCCGCGCAAGGGCCGGACATTAGCGTCAACGGCCTCGCCCTTTTCTTCGGCGACGACTACGGCGTGTGGGCCGCTACCCGCGAGAGCCCGGACGTGCCGTTCTCGACCCTCGACCCGGTCATCGAGGCGGCGGCAGACCCTCGCGCCGCGTCCTGGCTCTCACCCGCGATCTCCGACGACTGCCGATCGCTCTACGCCGTACGTTACGTCGCCGACACCGGCGCGGGCGAACCATCCTGGACGCTCGAAGTCCTAGAGCGCTGACGCCAACCGGCGCCTCCGACGATCCGCACTACAACCCGACTTTACCAGATGCGGAAGTTGCCGCTGACGTGGAGCATGCCGAGCATGTAGAGCACCCCGTCCCAGTAGTTGCTGGAGGGAACGCCGGTCGACCAGAGCTTGTCCACGAAGGTCTTGCCCGAGGATGCCGGCAAAGCGAAGCCCAGGGTCGCGTTGCACCCCACCTGTGCGCCGCCGTTGTTATGGGAGTTCGAATAGGAGCCGAACTTCGGCGCATACGTGTCTTTCTGCCAGGTATCTTCGCCGAACAGGTACCAGTCCATCATGAGGTTGACGACGCATCGGAGTGAGTCGGAGTTGGCACCCTGCGGGTTCGTGCCCGTCATGCTCGTTTGGTAGGGACACACGCCATTGCCGTCCACGACCTTCTGCATGTACGCGCGCCCCGCGGTCACCGCTTCCGTCCAGAACTCCGCGTTCGCGGGGTCGAAGCAGGCCCACACCTTGTAGAAGGCCGGCAGGACATACGAAGGGTCCACGTTGTTCGAGCTCGAGACGAACTTGACGAGGTGGTATTCCGAGTTGAAGTACTTGGTCCGTATCAGGTCGAGGACCCACTTGGCCTCGGTCGAGTAGGCGATCTTGGCGGGCCCGGTCGAGTCGCCCCAGCGGTGCGAGGCGAAGATGAGGGCGGTCGCCATGTACTCCTCGCCGTCAGGCGCTCCACCGCCGGCGCACCCCGAGCCCGAGGTTTGGCACGACCATCGGATCTCGCCCGTCCCATTCGCCATGTGGTTCTTGACCCAGCTCCAAAGGCGGTCGAACTCGGTCTGATGGTCCAGCTGAACCGCGGTCATCATTCCGTAGGACATGCCCTCGGAGCGGACATCACCGTTATAAATGTCCTTGACGTACGATTCGTCGTTGCCGGGCCCGTTGAAGTAGATCTTCCCCGAACCGTTGGGGTTGAAGAGCGTGGACCAGGCCGTGTCGATCTTCTGGTCGCTCTCCGCTTGGGTCTTACCGGAGACGGTAACGAAGAGATTCGCGTAGGTTGCGGGCGGCGCGCATTCGCCGCCGGTGCCGCCGATGCCGCCCATGCCGCCGGTGCCGGCGGTGCCGCCCATGCCGGTGCCACCGTCCGCGCTGCCACCCGAGCCCCTGCCTCCCGCGCCGCCGGTGGCACCACCTGCGCTTCCGCCCGCGCCGCCTTCGCCCGCGCGCCCGCCCGTGGCAGCGCCGCCGGCGACGCCTCCCGAGCCCGCGGTCTGGGCCGTCCCCGCCGATCCCCCCTGGACTGACGAGCTCCCAGCCGTCCCAGCGATCGAGCCACCCGCACCCGCACTGACGCCACCCGTCCCGGCTTTCGTGCCGCCGGCTCCGCTAGCGCCGCCCGCGCCGGAGGAGGTCGCGCCTGCGGCGGGCATTCCAGTTCCACCCTGGCCCCCTGATCCACCTACACCCATCGGGTCGCCACCATTTGAAGCGCAACCCACCAGAACGGCGGCCACCGAAAGAAGGGACTGACGAGATGAAAGGATGCGCAAGGCGAAACTCTTTCTCAAGATGGGAGTTCCCTCGAACGTGAGCGGCTGGTTCATATTCTCTGGTATTCCCGCCTGCCTGCAGGCTGTTTAAGCATCGCGGAGGAGGCTCGGTGGCGAAAGACCGTCCTGCAAAGCAGTGGGCTACAGCCTGCTTTTCCGTTTCGACAACAGCAGGTTCTCCAACAATCGCGCGGGGTGATGCAGCACGACGTCGCCAAGCTGTTATTTGGCCGGATAGCGCAGGCGCAGCAAGCCCGGCTGATGAGCTTGGAACACTTCAGCGTGGACGGCACG
>DATMCL010000194.1:0-29437 GCA_035558375.1 Polyangiaceae bacterium | reverse complement strand
GGAGCCGCTCGTCGCGTCCGTCCTGATCCAGTCGTCGCTGGTAGTTCTCGAGCATGACGGTGATGGTGCCCGCGTGAAGCACTTCGTCGGTGAGGCCGCGAATGCCGCCGCGCACGGCGTCGTGCTCGTCGTTCGTGAGCTTGCCGTCGGCCGCCATCATGAGGAACATCGTCTCGGCGAACGGGTCGACGCGGTTCAGCGCCGTGATCTCTTCGGGAGAGAGCAAGCCCTCGCGCGTCAGCGTTTCGTACGCCGACGAGACGACCATGCTCGGGCGACGCCCGCTCTGAAGGAGTGCGTCACGCAGCCGCTCGATGGTTCGCGTCTTGAGCTTCACGGTGACTTCGCAGACTAACAGCTCGGCCAGGTGGACGGGGTGAAGCCGGCAACGCCGGCGAGGGGGGCGTAGCTCCCCTCAACTCAAATAAGCGCAAACACCCGGAGCGAATTCCTACAGTGAGGGCAGTCGGAAACCCGTCGACCTGCCTGGATTTTCAGTGCTTTTCTCGGCATTCGGCCTCGCTGAAAGGGCATTTCGACGCTACAATCGAATGTCCCACACGCGGGTACATCCCCGCACCTGGAGGCCAATCGCATGCAAACCGAGACCGAGGACCGCTGGTACGTTGAGGTTGGTGGCGCACCTAAAATGATGACGCTCGACGAGCTCGTCGAGGCATTCGAGGCAAGCACCATCAACTCCAAGACGCTGGTCTGTGAAGTCGGCGGCTCCGAGTGGAAGCCGCTTTCAGAGGTCGCCGATCTCGGTGATGACGAAGAAGCAGCCCCGATGAGCCAAAAGGCTCCGGCCGTCGCGGCGTACATGACCCCGCAAACGCTGCCGCCGGCGCCCGCTCCTCGCTCCGTGGCACCGGTTCCAGTGGGCGGCTCGAGCGCCTTCCCGGCCGCCGTGGCCCGCCAGACCCTGAGCGCCTGGCCGCCCGCGGTGAACGCGTCCCGTCCCCCGGCCCTCGGCTCGGTTCCCCCGATGTCGGCCCCGTCGAACTCGGTGGTCCCGCCCAGCACGATGCCGGTCGTGCAGGACCTGAGCCTCTCCTTGGACGACGAGTTCAAGCCCCGCCGGAGCAAGGCTCCGTTCGTCGCCGCCGCTGCAGTCATCCTGCTCGTCGGTGGCGCGCTAGGCGCGGCGAAGTTCGGTGGCGGTGGCGAGGTGCAGGCGGCGGTCCCGGTGCCTGCGGCGGCTCCTCCGCCCGTGGCGTTGCCGACCCAGACGAGCGTGGCCGCGGCGACTCCGCCGAGCACGCCCGCACCGACGCCGAGCACCGACAGCACGGCGACCACGGGCAGCAGCGACAGCAGCGCCGACAAGGACAAAGACAAGGCGTCCGACTCGAGCGACAAGCGCCTCTCCGACGACACGAAGAGCAAGCTCAAGGAAGCCGACAAGACGCGCTCCGACAAGAAGAAGGCCGCGAAGGCGAGCCGCGGCAAGGCTTCAGCGCGCAGCAGCAAGAGCAGCAGCAGCGGCGTGTTCCGCAACGGCGGCAGCGCCGACGATCCGCTGAACTCGAAGCTCTAAGGCTCTCCAGACGACGACGCCCCGTCACCGGCAACGGCCGGTCACGGGGCGTTCGTCATTTCGGGGAGCGCGCGTCAGTTCTCGATGATGCCGGACACCGGGCGTCGCGGGCTCACGGTCGGAACCACGACGAGGCTCGCGTCCTCCGGGAGCGGAAGCGGTCCGAGGCGCTTGCGGAGCTGCTCCTCGAGGCCGTCGTGGCTCTGCGCCGCGAGCTCGTGGGCGCTCTCCGGCAGGCCAAGGCCCGACCAGAGCTGGCTCGTGTCGTCGAGGGAGCCGCCGGTGGCGCCGTCGGAGGCGACGAACCAGATGCTGCCGGGCGCCAGGGGAATGAGCTCGTACGGGTGAGCGCGGTGCGAGCGCGGGCCGATGTCGCCCGAGAGCGCCGGCATTTGCAGCAGGCGCCCGTCGGGCAGCACGCAGGCCACCGGCGGCATGCCGGCGTTCAACAGCTCCACGCGGCCGTGCATCGGGTGCACCTTGAGCGCCACCACACCTACACTCGCCGCCACGGCTTGGCAGACGATGCTGCGCAAGCTGTTCGCGAGGACGTGCATCGGCTCGTGCTCGGCGAGCGAAACGAGCGCGCTCGACGCGAGCCGGGCACGCAACGCTTCCTGATCTCGGGCCGCTCGCACGTCGAGGACGACGAGGCACACGGCGCCATCACGCTCGGTGACGATCTCGATCGCGTCGGAAGCGCGGCGACCACGAAGCGTGCACGCGATGACACCGGGTGAGAGAAGAGGATTCCGATCGGAAGCGGGGCTCATGCACGCCCCTTCCGCAAGACCCGTTCCATGTCGATTTCGCAGCCCAAGTCCACGCAAAGCCGCGGAAGGTGGTTGCGCGCGCTCGCGCGGGACCGGCCCGCACCGAAAAGCGTTTCAAAGTGAGAAACCCGGGCGTCTCGCTTCGGGACGCTCGCGACGGCGGCCGGCGGGACGGTGCCGATGTGGGTGCGCGGGATTCAAGTGTTTTCCAGGGTTTCCGTTCACGGAGTGTGGCCCTAATCCTTGGCCCGATTCGTGCCGTTCCAGGTCTCGTGACTCATCATCCGACGACCCCGGACGCCGCCGACCCGGCCTTCGAGATTCTTCCGACTACCGACGTGGTGGCGCTCGTCGAGGACGACGCGACGACGCGCATGCTCACTCGCGCCTGGCTCGAGTCCGCCGGCTACACGGTCGTCGAGTACGACTCCGAGCGCGCCGTGCGCGAAGGAAACGGTCCTGCACCCATCGTCGCGTGCGTGGACCTGGGACTCGGCGAGCATAGCGGCTTCGACGTGATCAGCTACCTGCGCGAGCGCGACAGCGAGCTGCCCATCATCGTCGTGACCGCCGAGCGCGAGGTCGACACTGCCGTCGCCGCGATGCGCGCCGGCGCCTACGACTACCTGACGAAGCCCGTCGATCGCGACCGCTTGCTGCTCTCCGTGCGCCGCGCCTGCGAACGCCGGCGCCTGGTCGACCGCGTGAAGAACCTGCAGAGCGAGCTCGCCACGGGCCCGCTCGCGGGAACCGTGGTCGGTGCCGGTCCCGCGATGCGCGAGCTGTCGCGGCAGGTCGAGCGCGTCGTCGAGAGCGATGTGGCGGTGTGCTTGCTCGGCGAGAGCGGCACGGGCAAAGAGCTCGTGGCGCGCGCGATTCACCGCGGCGGCCCGCGGCGTTCCGGTCAATTCGTGGCCATCAACTGCGCAGCCATTCCGGCCTCGCTCCAGGAGTCCGAGCTATTCGGGCACGAGCGCGGCGCCTTCACGGGCGCGATCCAGACGCGCCTCGGCTGCTTCGAGCGCGCGCGCGGCGGGACGCTCCTGCTCGACGAGGTGGGCGAGATGAGCCCCGCGACGCAGGCCGTGCTCCTACGCACGCTGCAAGAGCACACGGTGCGCCGCGTCGGCGGCAGCCAAGAGATCCCGGTCGACGTGCGCATCGTCTGCGCGACGCATCGCGATCTGCGCGGCGAGGTGGACGCGGGTCGCTTCCGCGAGGACCTCTACTTCCGTCTCGTCGTCTACCCGATTCAGCTGCCGTCTCTGCGCAATCGCGTCGAGGACATCCCCGCGCTCGTGACGCACTTCCTCGACAAGCTGCGCGTCCGCACGGCCCACGGCGTGCGCGGGCTCTCGGCCGAAGCGCTCGACGCGCTCGCGCGCCACGCGTGGCCGGGCAACGTGCGCGAGCTCGAGAACGTGATTCACCGGAGCGTGCTCGCTTGCCGCGGCCAGGAGATCGGCCTCGCGGATTTGCCGCCGGATCTGCGCTCGGTGAGCTCGCCCGGCGCGAGCGAGCGCCAGGTCGGCGACGACCTCCTGGGTGACGAGGACGAGGTGGTGACGCTACGCGAGCTCGAGCAGCGAGCGATCCGCAAGGCGCTCAAGCTGACGCGCGGCAGCGTCGGGCGTGCCGCGAAGCTGCTCGGGATCGGTCGCGCGACGCTGTATCGGCGCCTCGCCGAGCTCGACGTGTCGCAAGAGACCGTAGGGAGAATCGTCGCATGAGCGCAAGTTGGGGAGGGAACAGCAAGAGCGTTCCGCCGGGCGTGCCGACGCTGAACCAGCATCGGCTCGACATGATCGAGCGCGACGTGTCGCGGGAATTCCTGATCGAGCTCGTCGCGCTCTTCGTTTCGGACGTCGCGCTCCGGATGGAGCGGCTTTCGGACGCCGTGAAGCTCCGCGAAACGGCCAAGGCCGCCGCGTTCGCGCACGCGCTCCAGGGGGCTGCGGCGAGCCTGGGCGTCCTTCGTTTGCGTGCGGTGGCGCAGCGGCTCGAGGAGGCCGTCGAGAACGACGATTGGGGCGCTTCGGACGCGACGCTCGCCCGCCTGGTGAGTGAATTCGCGCACGTGCGCACCGTTTTGAAGACGTTCGGCGAGAAGTCGGCCGACTCCGGAGCGCCTCAGAAATCCGAGAGCCAGCGTGCGGCGGCGCCGTCATCGCCTCCGGCGAGCGCGAGCCCGAGCGAGCGGCCCACCGAGCGGCCGAGCGACAGCGAGCGGCCTTAGGCCGTCTCGAGCGCGGTGCTCACGGACGCGGGCTCGGTAACCGGCGCGCGGCACGCAAAGTTCCGGCACACGTAGAGCGCGGCGTGTCCGTTCACGAGCGTCTTCTGGTCGAGCAACGGCAGGCGCGACGAGCCGGCGGCAGGGTCCGCGTGCGCGCGAAGCACGTAGGGCAAGTAGTGCTCGGCGAGGGCGATCTCGAGCGCTTCGCGTTCGGGGCCGTCGGCGCGGCCGATCAGCGCTAGCTCGAGCGGCGGCGCTTCGAGCAGCTCGATCACGGAGAGGGACGTGGCAAAGGCGCGCGGAGCCTGGCCCACGAGCTTGCCGTACGCTTCGATCGCTTGGCGCGCGCGCTCGGCGAGGTCGGGGCGGCTGAAATGGCGCGAGAGGCGGACGAGGGCGCGCGCGGCGATGGCGTTCGAGCTCGGGAGGGCGCCGTCGTGGCTCTCGCGCGGGCGTGCGACGAGCGCTTCGTGGCGCTCGGCCGTCGTGAAGAGGGCGCCCGCGCCGGTGCCGAAGTCGACGAGCAGGCGCTCGGCGAGCGCGAGCGCTTCGTGGAGGAACGATTCGGCGCCGCCCGCCTCGTACAGCGTGACGAGCGCGTCGCTGACGAACGCGTAGTCCTCGAGGTACGCGTCGAGGTGCGCGCGCCCGGCGCGCGCCGTGCGGTAAAGGCCGCCGTCGGGCCTTCGTAGCCGCTCGAGGACGAAGCGCGCGGCGCGCTCCGCCGAGGCGAGGTAGCGCCGGTCGCGGAGCACGCGAAAGCCCTCCGCCATCGCGCCGAGCATCAGGCCGTTCCACGCCGCGATCACCTTGTCGTCGAGCAGGGGCGGCACGCGCGTGCGTCGTACCTCGAGGAGTGCTTCGCGCGAGCTCGCGAGCGAGCGCTCGAGGACGTCGGTCTGGACGCCGAGCGTGCGAGCCGCGTCGACGAGCCCGCGCGGGCGGTTCAGCACGTTGTGCCCCTCCCAGTTGCCGTCGGGCGTCACGTCGTAGAAGAACGCGAACCACTCCGCGCTCTCCCGATCGAGCGCGGCCTGTACTTCGTCGAGCGAGAAGACGAAGAATTTGCCCTCGACGCCCTCGCTGTCGGCATCCGTCGCGGAAAAATAGCCGCCATCCTTGCCTTGCATCTCGCGCACGACATAGTCGAGCGTCTCGGTCGCGACGCGGCGGTACTCGGCGTCGTGCGTGACCTGGTACGCGGCGAGGTACACCTTCGTGAGCTCGGCGTTGTCGTACAGCATCTTCTCGAAGTGCGGGACGAGCCAGCGCTCGTCGGTCGAGTAGCGCGCGAAGCCGCCGCCGAGCTGATCGTACATGCCGCCGTCCTTCATCCCGTCGAGGGTGCGGCGCGCCATCGCGAGCGACTGGTCGTCGCCCGTGCGGCGGTGATGCCGGAGCAGAAGCTCGAGCGCGGCGCACGGCGGAAACTTGGGCGCGCGGCCGAAACCGCCCCAGCGTTCGTCGAATTGGCGCGCGAGCTCGCGCACCGCGCCCGCCACGAGCTCACCCGAAACGGGCGCCGCGGCCTCATGCTCGAATTGCGCGCGGAGGTGGCGCGTGAGCTCGGCCGCTTGCTCGAGCAGGTCGCTGCGGCGTGTTTGCCACAGCTCCGCGATGCGCTCGAGCATCGTGCCGAAGCCCGGGCGGCCCCAGCGATCGGTCGGCGGGAAGTACGTCCCGGCGAAAAACGGGCGCTGGTCCGGGTCGAGGAAAACGCTCATCGGCCAGCCACCGCTGCCCGAGAGCGCAACGGTCGCGGCCATGTAGATTTCGTCGAGGTCCGGTCGTTCCTCGCGGTCGACCTTGATGGCGACGAAGTCCCGGTTCAGCCGCTCGGCGATGGCCTCGTGCTCGAAACTTTCGCGTTCCATCACGTGGCACCAGTGGCACGCGGCGTAGCCGATGCTGAGGAAAATAGGCTTGTCTTCGTGTTTCGCGCGCTCGAGCGCGGCCTGGCCCCACGGGTACCAATCCACGGGATTGTTCGCGTGCTGGAGCAAATAGGGGCTGGTCTCGCCGACGAGTCGATTCGCCACGACCTCGCTCTACGATCGCGGTTGCGGCTCGCAAGCGGGCTCCCCCGCGCACGGGTTCTGCTACGCTCGCCGCCGTGGCGAGGAATAGGAAAGCTTCTCTTTCGCGCGCCGGGGGCCGCCGCGTCGCGCTGACTTGGGTGACCACCGTGGGCCTTGCGGCGGGAGCTTGCGGCCGCTCCAACGTTCTCTACAAGGACGACGCGTTCGGGTCCGGCCAGGTCGCGAAGGGCGGTACGGGCGGCGGCACGCACACGACCGGCGGCAGCGGCGGCAGCGGCGCGCTCGGTGGGGCCAGCGTCGGTGGCAGCAGCGGGAGCGGCGCCACCGGCGGCTCGTTCACGATGGGCGGCAGCACGTCGCTCGGTGGTTCCGCGGGGATCGTCGGCGCAGGCGGCTCGTTCGTCGCGGGCGCGGGCGGGGAAGGGCCGTACGCGTGCTCGGCTGTCTCGGCGACTTGCGACGTGTTCCACGAGTTTCCGCTCGAGACGGGCGTCACCTGGGGCAACGGCGCGTTCACGGGCGGCATCAGCGTTTTCGGAGAGCTCAAGCGCGAAGAAGACGCGAGCGGGCTCCACGTGACCGGCTTCGTCTCGCCCATGATGCAGGGCGGCTTCACCATGTGGTTCAGCCGCTGCTCGGACCTCGCTGCGTACACGGGACTCCTGATGACGCTGAGCGGAACGATCGCGTCGCCGAGCGGTTACCTCACGTTGCGGGTTCTGACGAACAGCAACTATCCGTGGCAGTCGGCGCCGCAAGAGGGCAAGGGCGCGTGCACGGAGACCACGCGGGATCCCACGTTCGGCGACTGCGTCGCGCCCGAGGTCGAGGTGATGGTGACGGGCTCGCCACTCGCGATCGAATGGAACGACATCATGGGGGGCATGCCGAAAGCCTGGAGTGCGATGGGCAGCCCGAGTGAGCTCGTCGGCCTAGAGTGGGTGTTTCCGGTCGATGACGGCCAGTCCTATGCCGTCGACGTGAGGCTCGACGACCTCTACTTCATCTCCGCCAATGCGCCGACCGACTGCGTGAGCTCGATGGCGGGAGCCGGAGGCATGGGCGGGATGGGCGGCATGAGTGGAATGAGCGGCATCGGTGGAATGAGCGGTCTGAGCGGCATCGGTGGAATGAGCGGCATGGCAGGCACAGCCGGCACGCCGGAAGCCGGGGCCGGAAACGAAGGCGGCTTCGGCGGTGAAGCGGGTGTTCCGGCGAGCGGTGGCGCGCCAGAAGCCGGCATTAGCGGCATCTGAGCCGTACAAATGCTAGGGCGTCTGCCCCCATGCAGCGCTTCGAGCATCCGTACGCGAAGTTTCTCGATCGCGTCGAGAAGCCGAGCCGCTACACCGGCGCCGAGCACGGCTCGCGCAAGAAGGATTGGTCCTCCGTCGAGGCGCGGATCTGTCTCGCTTTCCCCGACATTTACGACATCGGGATGAGCCACCTCGGCTTCAGGATGCTCTACAAGATCCTGAACGACGACCCGCGCACCCTCGCCGAGCGAGCCTACACGCCTTGGGTCGACATGCAGCGCGAGCTCCGCGCGCACGGCAAGCTCTTGGTCGCGCTCGAGAGCGCGCGACCGCTCGTCGATTTCGACGTCGTCGGCTTCTCGCTCCAATACGAGCTCACCTACACGAACATCCTCACCATGCTCGAGCTCGGGGGCATTCCCCTCCGGAGCTCACAGCGCGGCGAGGCCGATCCGCTCGTCGTCGCCGGTGGCCCGGTCGGCACGCACGCCGAGCCGATGTCGCCCTTCCTCGACGCCGTCCTCATCGGCGACGGCGAGGAAGCCGCGACCGAGATCGCTCTCGCCTGGGTACGCGGCAAGAAGGCGGGCCGCACGCGTGAAGAGCGCTTGGCCGAGCTCGCGCGCATCCCGGGCGTCTACGTGCCGTCGCTCTACGAGACGGAGCTCGACGCCGACAGCGGCTTCGAGATCGTCGCGCGGCCCAAGCAGCCCGGCGTGCCCTACCCCATCGAGCGCCGGATGCTCGCGGATATCTCGCGTTTTCCCTTCCCCGACGACGGTCCGGTCGGTGGCCCCGAGGCGATCTTCGATCGCATGAGCATCGAGGTGGCGCGCGGTTGCACCGAAGGCTGCCGCTTCTGCCAGGCGGGCATGATCTACCGCCCCGTGCGCGAGCGCGATCCCCAAGAGGTGATCGACACCGTGATGCGCGCGCTCGACAAGTCGGGCCAGGACGAGGTGAGCCTCACGGCGCTCTCGACCGCGGACGTGAGCTCGATCTCGCCGCTCATCAAGACCTTGGCCGCGAAGACGGCGCCCGAAAGGGTGAGCCTCGGCGTCGCCTCCTTGCGCGCGTACGGCCTCGCGGAGGATCTGCTCGACGATCTCGGTCGCGTGCGCGCGAGCGGCCTCACGTTTGCGCCCGAGGCGGGCACGCAGCGCATGCGCGACGTGATCAGCAAGAACGTGACCGAAGAGCAGCTGCTCGAGACCGCCGAGCGCGCCTTCTCGCGCGGCTTCGTCAAGATGAAGCTCTACTTCATCCTCGGTTTGCCGACGGAAGAGGACGAGGACGTGCTCGGCATCGTCGAGGTCGGCAAGAATGCGCTCGGCGTGGGCAAGCGCCTGGGCCGCAACGTGAAGGTGACGGTCAGCGTCTCGACGCACGTGCCGAAGCCGCACACGCCGTTTCAGTGGTGCGCGATGGACCCGCTCGATGAAATCGAGCGAAAGCAGCAACTTCTTCGCGATGCGGCGCGCATGGTGCGCGGCCTCGGGCTCAAGACGCACGACGCCTCGACGAGCGTGCTCGAAGGCATTCTCGCGCGCGGCGATCGGCGCCTCGGCGCCGTCATCGAGCGCGCGTTCCTCGGAGGCGCTCGCTTCGACTCGTGGGACGATCACCTGCGGCTCGATCTCTGGCAGGAGGCGCTCGAGCACTTCGGCATCGAGACGAGCGTCTTCCTCGGCACCATCCGCGTCGGCGCCCGCGTGCCGTGGGACCACCTCGACATCGGCCTGGAGGAAGGCTTTCTCGCGCGCGAGTACCGCAAGGCGCTCGCCGGTCGCGCGAGCCCGCCGTGCGGCAAGGTGGCGGGCGCCTTCATTCACGCGACGAACGCCGCCGACGCCGACGCCGAGAAGCGCCGTCTCGTCTGCTACGACTGCGGCATCGCGTGCGATCTCGGCAAGATGCGTGAGGAGCGCCTCGTGTTCTTGCGCAAGCTCGGCGCGCACGAGCGTCCGCGCCCGCCCGAGCCTCGCGTCGCCGTCGTGTCAGCGGTCGTAGCGCCGGAGCCGGCCACGCCGCTCGCCGCTTCGAGCGAGCACGGTGACGAAAATCCCGACGCAGGCGCGGTGCCGAGCACGGACGCCGCCCCGCGTGACGTCGCCGCCCCCGCCCCCGCGCGCCCGAAGAAGAAGCGCCCCGAGGACTCCCGCCCGCTGCGTCCCGGCGGCGCGCCCCGGCCGTTTCGCCTGCGCTTCGAGAAAGTGGGTCCGGCGGCGCTGCTCGGCCACCTCGATCTCGGTCGCGAGCTGCCGCGCGCGATTCGACGCGCCGGCGTGCGGCTCCGCTATAGCCAGGGCTTCCACCCGAAGCCCGACTTGTCGTTCGGCCCCGCGCTCTCGCTCGGCGTCGCGAGCCTCGACGAGTACGTCGACGTGAAGCTCATCGACGCGCCGAGTGGTGAGGAGCTCGTCGCGCGCCTGGCACAGGCCACGGCGAGCGGGCTGCGTTTTCTCGCCGCGGTTCCGCTGGAGCCGGGCGATCCGGCCGTCGCCGCCGTCGTTACGGGCGCCCGCTACGTCGTGGCACTCGCCCGCGACGTGCTCGAAGCCCGCGGGGGTGAAGCCGCGCTAGCGGGCCGCATCGAAGCGCTGCTCGCCCGAGGCGAAGCGATCGTGCGTCGCGATATCGGCGGCGTCGGCAAGCTTGTCGACGTACGCAAGTACCTGCGCGGGCTCGGGCTCGGGGGCGACGCGGCGCGCGCCGAGCTCGCCGCAGCGGGCATCGTGGGGACCGTCGTGCCGCTCGAGCTCGAGCTGGCCATCACGCAGACCGGCTCGGCCAAGGTGAGCGAAGCCGTCGAAGTGCTGTTCGGCGAAGCCGTGCCGCACCTTGCTGTGCGCGCGGCGCTCCTCGCCGGCGCGGGCACGCCGCTCGATTTGGCGCTCCACCGCCGCCCGCCGCGCGCTCCCGTGCTCGAAGCGTCGCCGTAGCGTCAGCCGACGATCTTCGCGCACTGCGCCACGATCTCGTTCGTCGTCGTGTTGCCCGCGTAGACGGGCCACTTCTCGGCGGCAGCGGTGATGGTGCACATGCGCGCGTGCACATGCGCCTGCACGCCCCACAGGATCACGGTCGTGCCCGCAGGCAGCTCGTCGGCGAGCGCCGCGAGCGACAGCGGGCGAATCGACGGGTTCTTTCCGTCGAGCACGATCACGCTGCGCGGCCCGCCGACCTCCGCGAGCCGGCCGATGAGCGCGGTGACGCCGTTCGCGGGCTCGACCTGCGCGCGCATCTCGAGCCACGCTTGGAACAGACGCAGGAGCTCCGGATCGAGGCTCGCGAGCAGCACGGTCGGACGACGGCTCGGACGTGGATCGACGGACGCCGTTCCGATCACTCCGAGCGCCTTGGCGACGCCGCGCGGGTAGTCGTTCGATACGGGGAGCGGCGCGCCGAGCGACTGCCGCGCGCCGAGCGATGGCCGCGCGCTCGGGCCGCGGTCGGCCGTGCCGGGTGCGGGGCCGACGCGCCGGGTGGCGGGCAGCGTCGGGGCAATGCCGCGTCGCTCTTGCTCGGCCCAGCGCTCGTCCGTGCGCGCGACGCTTCCGGGCGCGAGCACGTCGGGCGACGGCATCGTCGAACGGGACTTCTTCCGGCTGGCGGCCGGAAACGACTGCTTGCTCGGGGTCGGAAACGACTGCTTCCCCGCGACCGGCTGCGAGCGGTCGCGGCCCGGTCGCACCGTTTCGAGGGCTTTGCGCGCGGGAGGCTCCGAGCGCGCCTTTGGCGGCTCCGAGCGTCGCTTGCTGTGCACCGCGATGGTCGCGATGCGCTCCAGCTCGTTGGAGACCGAGAGTCCGAGCTCCGGGCCGAGGGCCTTCACGAGCGCGTCGTGGAGCGCGCCCTGCAGAAATTCTTCGAATGCCTTTGGCTCCGTCGGCACCTCGTCGCGGTGCACCGCGGCCAGGGCGCGCGCTAGGATCGTGTCGCGCACGCTCGGCGTCACGACGCTGTCGAGCGTCTCCTTGACGGCGCTCACGATGTTTCGGCCACCCGGACTTTTTGCCATCTGTTACCGCTCCCGCGCGCACTCCGAGTGCATCGCAGGGCTCCCGCCGCGTTCTCTAGCTAGCCCGCCCGGAAGACAGCCCAGACTATTCCACAGGCGCATGGTACGGGCCAGATCCGAGCGGCGTAGTACAACCATGAGTCGCGGATGAAACAGATAATCGTACGCCGGCCCGGGGGAACTGCACGCCTCCACCTGGAAACAGTTCCGGATCCAACCCCGAAGAGTAACGAAGTGTGTGTGGAGGTGCGCGCAGTCGGCGTGAACTTCGCAGATCTGGTCGTGCGCATGGGCCTCTACGAATCGGCCAAGAAGTATGTCGGCTGGCCGATCGTTCCGGGCTTCGAGATCGCCGGCACCGTGACCGCGGTCGGCGCCGAGGTTGGGACGTTTCGCCCCGGCGACCAGGTGCTCGGGGTCACGCGCTTCGGCGGATATGTAAGCCGAATCTGTCTCCCTGAAGCGCAAGTCCAGGCGATGCCCGCAGGTCTTACTCATGCGCAAGCAGCGACGTTTCCGGTTGCGTTTCTCACGGCCTGGTACGCCCTTCACGAGCTCTGCCATCTCCGAAAGGGACACGTCGTGCTCGTGCATTCGGCGGCGGGCGGCGTGGGCGGCGCGCTCGTCCAGCTCGCAAAGCGCGCGGAATGTCGCGTGATTGCAGTCGTGGGTGCTTCGCACAAGGTGGACGCCGTGAAAGCGCTCGGTGCGTCGGTCGTCATCGACAAGAGCAAGGAAGAGCTCTGGAGCGCCGTCGAGCGCGCAGCACCGGCTGGCTGCCACGTGGTCCTCGATGCCAATGGGTCGGAGACGTTACGAAAGGGTTACGATCACCTCTGCCCGACCGGTCGCGTGATCGTCTACGGCTTCCACAGCCTGATGCGCCGCGGGAGCGAGCGGCTTCCCCTGCTCCAAGCCGCCCTCGGCTGGCTGCGCGTGCCGCGCTTCAATCCGTTCAACATGGTGGACAGGAACGTCGGCGTGCTCGCCTTCAATTTGTCCTACTTGTTCGACGAGATCGCGATGTTCGGGGAGGCAATGGGCGAGCTCGGCGGCGCGCTTGCCCGCGGCGAGATCCGCTGCCCCGAGGTGACCGAGGTGCCGTTCGACGACCCGGCGCGTGCGCACACGCTGCTCCACTCGGGTCAGACGGTCGGCAAAGTAGCGCTGGTTTTGTAGGGGAGCGGCAAGATCACGTCGAAGCGGGAGCCGCGGCCCCACTCCGTGGCGACGCTGACGCGGCCGCCGTGGTCTGCGACGATGCCGTAGGCGACGGCCAGGCCGAGCCCGGTGCCTTCGCCGACGCCTTTGGTCGTGAAGAACGGATCGAAGACGCGGGGGACGTCCTCGGGGCGAATGCCCGTGCCCTCGTCGCTCACGGAAAGCACCGCGACGGGGTGCCCGCGCTCGCTGTCGCGTCGGAGCTCGACGAGCGAGCGGCCGCCCTTCGGCATCGCCTGCACGGCGTTGAGCGCGAGGTTCGAGAGGACCTGGCCGAGCTCGAGGTGATTCACCGACACGATGATGGGCTCTTTCGGGAGCGCCACCGTGAGCTCGACGTGGCGCTTGCGTGCGAGTGGCTCCAGCAGTCGGACGGTGCTCTCGATGACGGCGCCGAGATCGGTGCTCTGCCGGTCGCTGCCGCCGCGCCGGCCGAAGTCCAAGAGCTGCCGGATGATCGAGGCCATGCGCTCGGACTGGTCGATGATGAGCCGGCAGCAGCGATGGACGAGCTCGGGCGGCGCCTGCTCGGCGTCGACGAGCTCGGCATTGGTGGCGATCACGTTGAGGGGCGTGCCGAGCTCGTGCGCGATGCCCGCGGCAAGCTTGCCGATCACGTTCAGGCGCTCGGCGTGGCGAAGCTGCTCCACGGCGAGCTGGCGGCTCTGGCGCTCGCTCTCCACGTACGCGCGCAGGCGCCGCAGTACCTCCACGCACAGCACGAAGATGCCGAGCGAGCCGCCGTGGTTCCAGAGCATCGACCACGGGTGGAGGTGCATGTGGTGCTGGACGCGCCAAGCGAGCTCGTCCGCCGCGGAGAGCACGGCGGAGATCGCCGCGAGCGTGTTGCCGAACGCGCGCCCGCGGAACCACGTGCCAAGCGCGATCGGGAAGATGTAGAGCAGCGTGAAGGCGACCTCGACGCCCGTGGCGAAATCCCCCAGGCCGATCAGGAGGGAGGCGACGAGGGCCAGGGGGACGGCGGTCGTTCGATTGAGGCGCTCGATCACGACGGCGCTCGGGCGCGCCGGAGCGAGCTCCGCACGCATTCGGAGAAGGCGCGCAGACTGAACGGCTTCGGCAAGAGCTCTGCGCCGAGCGATTCGATGCGGCGGCTCACGACCGAGTCCGGGAATGCCGTGATGAAGATCACGGCGCGGCCTGCCATGGTGTCCTTCCAGGCTTCGAGCACCTCGAGCCCGTCGTAGGACGGCATGTACACGTCGGCGATGACGAGCGAGGGCTCCGGGCTGCCGACGCGGGACAGCTCCTCGAGCGCCCAGAAGAGCTCACGACCGTCCGCGGCTTCGCGCACGTCGAACCCCATCATCGAGAGCGCCAGGCGGAGCGTCCAGCGCTGTTCCGCCGAGTCGTCCGCAATGAGCACGCTGGGCCGCCGGCGTGCCTCCGGAGTCGGAGCTTGATGGAATGCTTCGTCGCCCATGGTCACCTCGTGCTCGGTGAACCATCGGAAAGCGCGAGGCATTCCTCTTATGTCCGCACGCGGGCGAATTTCTCGTCCGGGGGCCCTCGGTACAACAAGCTTTCGTGGAGAACTATTTCACTGGGGACAAGATCCCTGATCGGCCACGGACGTCTCCAGCGTGAAGGTCGAGGACACCGTGTGCCGCTCGGCGAAAAAGATATGAATCGGATAGATTTCGCCGTGGCTGATTTCGAGGCTCGGTGCCTTCTCGTCCAGTGAGACGCTCGCGCTCTTGCGCGGGTGGAGTCCGCCCAGATTGATCGCGAGGTGGCGATTGATGAACACCCACATGTCGTCGTCGCCGGTGAAGCTGAAGATCTCGCCGCCCGCGTAGCGGAAGGTGAGCTTCGCTTCGAGCGTGAAATGGTAGTCGTGCTGCCGCCCCTCGTTGCCGAAGCCGCGCGGGTCGTTGTCGAGCGGGAAAAAGTAGAGGTTGTCGTACACGAACCACCCCGGTTTCGTGGGCGAGGCTTCGAGCGCGAGGTCGTAATCGATGTGCGCGTTGATCCCCGGCGTGTCGCGGTACCAGGTGTCGAAGGTCTCTTTGCTCTGAACCGTGTGGATGCTCGGGTCGCCCGACCATTCTGGCTTGTCGTCGGGTCCGAGGAGCTCTTTGACGAGGAAGGGCTCGTCCCCCGGGATGCCGTGGCGATCGAACTCGAAGTCGGGTGAGGTCGTGGGCGAGAAGTCGCGGAGCACGGTGTGGAGCACCGGCGGGTTCGGCTGCGGCGCGTCGCACGGCTGCCACGCGCCGTCCGTGCAGACCTCGTGTCCCGTGCCGCAGCCGCTCTCGCAGTCGCGCGTGGCCGGCGGCACCTCGCAGAAGCCCATGCGCCCGTTCTCGCAGTGCTGGACGCCCACGCCGCACAGGTTGTCGCACGGGAAGTCAATCGGAGCGACCTCGCACGCGCCCCAGCGATCCTTCTCGCAGCTCTGCGTGCCGTCGCCGCAGACGGTGTGGCAGCCGCGCTCGGCTTTGGGGACGCGGCAATCGCTCCAGACGCCCTCCTCGCACACCTCCACGCCCTCTCCGCACGTGTCGCTGCAGTTTCGCTCCGCGCCCTCCTCGTCGCACGGGTCGGCCATCCAGAGCCCGGTGCGCCCGCAGCTTGCGGCTCCCATCAGGGCGATCGCGATGCCGAGTGCGAGCGTGGCCGAGCGAGTGAAGAAGGAGAAGCGCATCCGCGGCCGACCTATGCTACGCGTTCCCCGTGCACGCCTGGCACGATATCTACGTCGACGAAACGCTGGTCGAACGCGAGTTCCCCGTGGTGATCGAGGTCCCGCGCGGCAGCAAGAACAAGTACGAGCTCGACAAGGAGACCGGTTTCCTCCGGCTCGATCGCGTGCTCTACAGCGCCGTCCACTATCCGGCGAACTACGGCTTCGTGCCGCGCAGCTACTGCGACGACGGCGACCCGCTCGACGCGCTCGTGCTCGGGCAGGAGCCAGTGTTCCCGCTCACGATCGTCGAAGCGCGCGCCATCGGCGTGATGCGCATGCGCGACGACAAGGGCATCGACGACAAGATCGTGGCCGTCAACGTGCGTGATCCCGCCGTCGCCGACTACACCGATCACTCGCAGCTCCCGCAGCACGTCGTGCGTGAGCTCAAGCGCTTCTTCCAAGACTACAAGGTGCTCGAGAACAAGATGGTCGAGGTCGAGGACATCCTCGGCCCGAGCGACGCCTTCTCGATCCTGCGCTCGTCGCTCGATCTCTACCGGCGCCTGCGCCGTGGCGAGATCCGCTCGAGCCCCCGCAGCCGCCCCACGCCGATGCCGCGGTGAGGCGCCGGCGGGTCCTCCTCGCGAGCCGCGCGCTCGCGCTGTTCGGTGCCCTTTTTCTGGGCGCTCCGGCGCTTCACGCCGAGCCAGCCCCGCCCGCGATTCACTACCGCGTGTCGGTGCTCACGATGGGGCCCGGCGACGCCTTCGTGACGCTGTTCGGGCACGACGCGCTGCTCGTCGAGCGCTCGCAGATGCCGTCGCTCGTTTACAACTTCGGCATGTACACGGAGGCGGCGATCGCGCCGCATCACGTGCTCGGCGGCACGCTCCGGTACTTCCTCGAGCCCGCGTACCTCACGCGGACGGTCAGCCTGTACGTCGCTCAGAATCGCAGCGTCGTCGAGCAATCGCTCGATCTCGACGCCGCGACGGCGGAGCAGCTCGCGAAGGCGCTCTCCGTCAATTCCCAGCCCGAAAACGCCGCGTACGCCTACGACTTCGCCCGCGACAACTGCACGACGCGCGTCCGCGACGCGCTCGACCGCGCGCTCGGCGGCGAGCTCCGGCAAAAGCTTTCCGGCACGGCGCGCCGCACCTACCGCGACCACGCGCTCCGCTTCACGGCGCACGACTGGCCGCTCTACTTCCTCTTCGATCTCGGCCTCGGACGCTCCGTCGATCGGCCGCTCAGCGCGTGGGACGATGCGTACCTGCCCGATCGCCTGATGGACGCGCTGCGTAGCGTGCGGCTTTCGGGCCCCGGCGGCTCACGGCCGCTCGTTTCGCGTGAAACCGTGCTGGCCCGCGCCGAACGCCCGCGGACGCCCGAGATGCCGCCCGTGCGCGCGCCGTGGCACGCCCTCGCGGGGGGTCTGCTCGGCGGAATCCTCGCGCTGCTCGGGCGGAAGACGGGCCGCGCCGCGCGCGTCGCGCTCGGCGTGTCGGCGGCGCTGCTAGGGCTCGTGACAGGGCTTTTGGGCCTGTGGGTGCTCTTGCTGCTCGGTACGAAGGTGCACGCGGCGACGCACGGCAACTTCAACGCAATCGTGTGTCCGGCGCTCGCGCTATGGCTCGTCGTGCCGGGCATCGCCGTGGCGCTCGGGCGAGAATCTGGACCGCGCAGGCTCGCGCGCGCGGCGCTCGTGACGGCGGGTACGTCGGCGCTCGGCTTCGCGACGGCGACGCTCGCCGGGCAGCAGTCGTATCGCGTGGCGTTGCTCGTGCTGCCGCTCTTCAGCGGTGCGTGGCTCGGCGCGCGAGCAGCTCTTCGTAGACCCTGACGAACTCGCGCGCGGCGGCGGGCAGGTTCGAGTGCCAGTCGACCCCGGCGGTGCCGTCGGCGCCGTCGGTGATGTACTTCACGCACGCGAACGGCAGGCCCTCGAGGAAGCAGACCTTGGCGAACGCGTACGCCTCCATATCGATCACGTCCCAGAAGAGCGCCTCGGCGTGCGCCTCGAAGCGATCGCCCGAGCCGCAGCGCGCGTGCGGAAGCTCCGGAAAGTACTCGGGAAAGGTGAGCTCCGCCGGGACGTTGTTCTCGAACGGCGTGTGACCGAGCGGGAAGCCGAGCCCGGTCACATCGATGTCGCGCTGCACGAAGGTGCGGCATGCGACGGTGCTGCCGCGCTTGAAGTGGCGGCTCCCCGCCGTGCCGAGGTTCACGACGAGCGGCTTCTGCCCGAGCGATCGCTCCACGGCGAGTCGCCGCGTGAGCTGATACGTCGCGTTCACCTTGCCGATGCCCGTGAAGAGCACGTCCGCGCCGCGCGCGCGGAACAAGCCCTGCGCTTCGACCTCGAGGGCCATCACGATCAAGATGGGGCTGTCCATGGGGGCGTGCATTGCGGGCTTTGGCGGTCTCAGCGGACGGGAAGGGAATCGCTGTCGGTGGGGACGACTCGCTAGTCGAGCTTGATGCGCTTGTATTTGATGCGGTGGGGTTGGTCGGCGTCTTCGCCGAAGCGGCGGCGCCGGTCTTCCTCGTACATGCGGTAGTTGCCCTCGAACCACTCGACGTGGCTGTCGCCCTCGAAGGCGAGGATGTGCGTCGCGATGCGGTCCAAAAACCAGCGATCGTGGGTGATGATCACCGCGCAGCCCGGGAATTCGAGCAGCGCCTGCTCGAGGGAGCGCAAGGTCTCGACGTCGAGGTCGTTCGTCGGCTCGTCGAGCAGGAGCAGATTGCCGCCTTCCTTGAGGAGCTTTGCGAGCTGCACGCGGTTGCGCTCGCCGCCGGACAGCGTTCCGACCTTCTTCTGCTGATCGGCGCCCTTGAACCCGAACCACCCGCAGTACGCGCGCGACGCGATCTCGCGCTTGCCGAGCAGGAGCTTCTCTTCTCCGCCCGTGATCTCCTGCCAGACGCTGTTGTCGCCCGCGAGGCTCGCGCGCGACTGATCGACGTACGCAATCTTCACGGTTTCCCCGATGCGCAGCGTGCCGCCGTCGGGCTTGTCCTGGCCGACGAGCATGCGGAAGAGCGTCGTCTTGCCGGCGCCGTTCGGCCCGATCACGCCGACGATGCCCGCAGGCGGCAGTTTGAACGTGAGGTCGTCGATCAAGAGCCGGTCACCGAAGCCCTTCCGCAGCTTGTCGCACTCGATCACGACGTCGCCGAGGCGCGGGCCGGGCGGAATACTGATCTCGCTCGGATCGGACGGACCCTTGTTGGCTTTGCTGAGCAAATCCTCGTAGGCCGCAAGCCTGGCTTTGCTCTTCGCCTGGCGCGCGCGAGGGGACGCCTGCACCCACGCGAGCTCTTCCTTCAGCTTGCGCTGGCGCGAGCTCTCCGCCTTCTCTTCCTGCTCGAGCCGCTTCTGCTTTTGCTCGAGCCAGGACGAGTAGTTGCCCTTGAACGGGTAGCCGCGCCCGCGATCGAGCTCCAAAATCCACTGCGCCGCATTGTCGAGGAAGTAGCGGTCGTGTGTGACGGCGACGACGGTGCCCGTGTACTCGTGCAGGAAGCGCTCGAGCCACGCCACCGACTCGGCGTCGAGGTGGTTCGTCGGCTCGTCGAGCAGGATCATGTCGGGCCGGCTCAGCACGATGCGGCAGAGTGCGACGCGCCGGCGCTCGCCGCCGGACAAGTCCTTGAGCTTTGCCTCGCCCGGCGGCACGCGCAAAGCTTCCATCGCGATGTCGACGCGCGAGTCGAGGTTCCACGCATCGATGGAGTCGATCTTGTCCTGGAGCGCGGCCTGCTTCTCGAGCAGCTTGGTCATCTGCTCGTCGGACATCGGCTCGCCGAGCTTCATGCTGAGGTCTTCGAATTCCTTGACGATGCCGCGGATGTCGCTGACGGCTTCGTCGACGGACTCGCGCACCGTGGCCGCGGCTCCGAGCTCGGGCTCTTGCGCGAAATAGCCGATGCGGATGCCGTCCGCCGCTCGCGCCTCGCCCAAAAAATCCTTGTCGACGCCCGCCATGATGCGGATGAGCGAGCTCTTGCCCGAGCCGTTGCCGCCGATCACGCCGATCTTCGCGCCGTAGAAGAACGCGAGCGTGATGTTCTCGAGAACTCGCTTATCCGGTGGATGGACGCGCGAGACGTCCTGCATCGTGAAGATGAACTCGGGCATGCCGAGTAGACCTACCACCGATCGCGCGCAGCAGAAGCCCTTCGCGCAGGCCGCCCGGGGTGATCCGCACCGCGGGCGCACCGAGCTCCTCGGAAATCAGGGCGAGCACCAGGGCTCCGAGCCCGAAGCCCCGCGCGCGCGGCGGCTCGACCCCGAGCCCGATCAGGCTGCTCGGCTCCGAGCGCGCGAAGCGCTCGGTGAGACGGTGGAGCGCTCGCGTCGAGATGGCCGCGCCCGGTTGGGAGCCGAGCAGCCCGCCGAGCGCGCGCGCCGTGCCGCCGCTCACGAGCCAGGCGCGCGGCGCGAGCTCGCGCACGGTCGCGCGGATCGTCGCGGCCGTCTGCATGACGTGCTCGGTCACACGCACAAGGCGATCGTCGTCGAGCGCACCGTGCACGTCGAGGTCGCGTGCGAGGCGCAGAAAGCCGAGGGGGAGGCTGTGCGCGAAGCGACAGTCCTCGCCGTCGCCGATGGCGATCTCGGCCGAGCCCCCGCCGAGGTCGATGACCCCGACGCGCTCGGGGAGCTCGCCGCCGCGAAAGCGCGCACCGGCGTACACGAGGCGCCCCTCGTCCTCGCCGCTGAGGATCTGGACGTCGACGCCGTAGCGCAGGCTCGCGACCTCCGCGAAACGCGCGCCATTCTCGGCGTCGCGCAGAGCGCTCGTTCCGGCTGCTACCACGCGCGTTGCGCCGTGACGTCGTGCGGCAGCCGCGAGCTCACCGACCGCCTCGAGCGCGCGCTCGAACGCCTCGGGCGGGATCCGGCCCGTCGCCGCCACCGCTTCCTCGAGGCGCAGCATGGACTTCTGCCCGGCCACCTTCTCGACCTCACCGCGGCGGCCGATGCGGGCGACGAGCAGATGGAATGAGTTCGACCCCAGATCGAGGGCCCCGAGGAGCATTGCCCACAAGATCCCCCCAGCCCGAGACGGCCCCATGGCCGCTCGGTGACGAGATGGAGAAGGGCTACGCGTGCCGAGTCATTACGGGCCGTTGCAGGATCCGTTCGTGCAGCTCGCGACGATGGCCGCGCCGCACACGGTGCATTCGTCCGGCGCGCACTCCTTCAGCTCCTTCGTGATGTCGGCCCATTTGGCCGAAGCGTTCCCCTCGCGATTCATCACGAGCTGCCCGCAGTCGCCGTGCGGCAGTGTCTCGCAGAAATCGGGGACGACGACGCAGTCCTCGTTCACGACGCAGCTCTGGTGCTCCTTCATGAAGGTCACCGCCACGTCGACGAGCGCGGGATCACACGAGTCCGCTTTGCACCCGGCGAGGGCGAGGCTGACGAGGGCAGCTACCGCGCAGCCGAACACTCTCCCACTCGTCATCGGCCTGGTTCGGACGTCCAATGCTCCTCCGCTGGCACAGCGTGGCACGCTGCTGGGCTTCTCGCCGCCTTTTACGCGACCTGGGGCTCTCGAGCGGCTGGCATGTCGTTTGCTGTTCTCGGCTCCGTGTTGAGCTCCAAACAGCTTCTCCGCAACGCGATGGTGGGTTTTGCGCTCGGGGTCGTGGTGATGGCGGGCGTCGCACTGATGTCGCGCTCGAACCGCGACAACGGCGCGCAAGCTCGCTAGCCGCCGGCCTGGCCGCCGTTGCTCTGCCCGGCGATACCGCCCGCGCCCGCGCCGGCTTGCCCGCCAGCGCCTGCGCCGCCCCCGCCGTTGCACGCGTCGAGCTCACGCTGCGCCTTGCGCTGGCAGGCGACCACCGACTTGTCCGCGTCGGAGAGATGGTCCGGATCGAGGCCGCTCGTGTAGGCCTCGAGTGCGTTGACGAACGTCTCGGCCTCGACGCAGCCGGCGCTCGGGCAGTCGAAGGGCTCCGTGAATTCGCTCGCGGGCTGGCAGAACGCAGGGTGCCTGCAGTCATCCGTTTGCGTGCAGGAGCACGAGCAGTCCGAGACGTCGCACCCCTCGTAGATGCTCGGGTAGCAGTCCCAGTTCCCGACGATCAGCACCGACAAGCACCGTTCGCCGGTAGCGCAAGCGCTCGTCGCGTCGCACGTCGTTTTCCGGCAGCCCGCCTCCGTGAACTGCGACCAGGTGCCCCCGCAGTCGAGCTCGCGGCACGTGTCCTCGAAGCTGCACGAGGTATCGACCGTGCGTTGCTCGCCGCCCGCTACCGCCGGACATTGCGCGAGCGGAGCGCTCGGTTGCTCGCTCGCACAATAGCCACCGTCGCTGCCGCCGCCGCCACTGGAGTCGCCGCCGAGTCCGGCGCTACCGCCGCGACCCGCGCGCCCGCTCGAGCCTCCTCTACCAGCGGTCCCGCCCTGACCGCCGCCGGCAGTCCCGCCTTTGCCAGCATTGCCGCCTTTCGCGCTCGAGCCCCCGGCCCCCCCCTTTGCCCCGCTGCCACCCTTTCCTGCAGCCCCCGCATGCGGCGACCCATTGTCGTCGTCATCCGAACTGCAGCCATAGGCAAGGCACACGACCGCGCTGAGAACCACCCCGACTGACACCGATTTTTTCATCAGTTCCTCCGACCGACCACCGGCTTGTAATGCCCGCAGCCCCTCGTTCGGATCCCCGTGCGTTTTTCTTCGCTCCCGCGAGCCGATGGACGAACGCGGTTACGGACACCGCCGAGGTTCGGTCGGCTGCGGCGCTTGGATGGTCCGGCGCGTCTCTGTGTTCAACGACACGCGGTTCGCGAGCACACGTAGGGCTCGACGATGCCGCGCGCGGCTTCGAAAATCACTTCGTGCCCGGCATCGTTCAAATGGATGCCGTCACCCGCGCTGTACTCGCTCGCGACGCCGAGCGAATCGTTCGCGAGGAGCTCGAAGATGTCGATGAAGCAGGGACTGTAGTCATTGCTCTGCCCCGGCACCCAGCACGAGGAGAACTTCGTCTTCATCTGCTCGCCCCACGCCTGTAGCGTCTGCTTTTCCGAGGTCGAGAGATCCTTCGGCGCGGTGCTCACGAAGAACACGGGAATTCCCGCGTCGCGCGCGTGATCGCGCAGCGTGGTGAGTCGCGCGAGAAACGTTTCCGTCGAGGTGCCCGCCGACAGATCGTTGCTGCCCGCGAGCGCGACGATGATGAGGTTCGGATTCCTGTCGATCGCGTCGTCGATGCTGCCGTCCGCGCCCGAGTCCGGTAAGAGCTCGCTCGTCGTGTAGCCGCCGACCGCGAGATTGGACGCCGAGAAGTCGCCACTCACCGTCGTGTCGAGCGAGCTCGCGAGCAAGCTCACCCAGCCCTTCGACGAGCTCGACGCGCCTTCGCCGGCCGCCGTGGACGAGCCGACGACGGCGAGCTTGAACGACGTGAGCACTGGGCCGCTCGACCCGCCCGCCTCCTCGCCGCTGCCTGCCGCGCCCGCGTCGCCGTCGCGACCCGCTGAGCCGCTCGAGCCGCCCGACCCGGCGCTTCCCCCAGGACTCGATCCACCGGAGCCGGCGCGCCCTGCCGCCGCGGCCGTCCCCGAACCGGCCGTTCCGCCACGCGCTCCCGAAGCCGTGCTTCCGGCGCTACCCGCCGTCCCGCCCGACGCGGTCCCTCCGGTGCCTGCCCCGAGCCCCGAGCCGCCAGAGCCCGCATTGCCGGCTTTTCCCGCTGCGCCTGAGCTGACCCCGCCGCTCGTCCCGGGGCCGCCGCCGTGAGCCCCTCCGGCAGCCTGGCTCGCGCCGCCGTCGTGCGAGTCCGAGCCCGAGCACGACGCGGCCCCCGCGAGGCACGCTACGGCCAGGAGAACTAGGGCTCGCCGCATCTCGAAAGGACACGAACCCCGAGCCCGGCCGGTCGGCTCACGGCTGCGGCGGGCCACGCACGAAACGACGCCGCGGCGCGCCGCACGCCGCGGACGAACGAGCCCGCCGGACTACTCGGCCGCGACGGCCGTAGCGCGGAGCTCGGTGAGGATGGCGTCGACGTTCTTCTTCGCGTCGCCGAACAGCATGCTCGTGTTCTCGCGGAAGAAGAGCGGGTTTTCGACGCCGGCGTAGCCGCTCGCCATGCTGCGCTTCATCACGACCACGGTCTTGCTCTTCCAGACTTCGAGCACCGGCATGCCGTAGATCGGGCTCGTCGCGTCGTCGAGCGCACCAGGGTTCACGATGTCGTTCGCGCCGATGACCATCACGACGTCCGTGCTCGGGAAGTCCTCGTTGATCTCTTCCATCTCGAGCACGATGTCGTACGGGACCTTCGCCTCGGCGAGCAGCACGTTCATGTGCCCGGGGAGCCGGCCGGCGACGGGATGGATCGCGAAGCGCACCTGGCAGCCGCGGCCGCGAAGGAGCGTCGCAATCTCGTAGATGGGGTATTGAGCGTGCGCGACGGCCATGCCGTAGCCCGGGACGACGATGACGCTCTTCGCCTCGCGCAGGAGCTCCGCGGTTTCGGTCGCGGTGACGGAGCGCACCTCGCCCTGCGGCTCGTCGCCGCTCTTCTTGGCGGGTGCTTTGCCTTCCTCCGTCCCGAAGCCACCGAGGATCACGCTGATGAACGAGCGGTTCATCGCGCGGCACATGATGATGCTGAGGATGGCGCCGCTCGAGCCGACGAGGGCGCCTGTCACGATCAAGAGGTCGTTGCCGAGCATGAACCCGGCGGCCGACGCGGCCCAACCGGAGTAACTGTTCAGCATCGATACGACGACGGGCATGTCGGCGCCGCCGATCGCCATCACGAGGTGAATGCCGATGACGCCCGCGATGCCCGCCTGGATCAGGAGTGGTTGTAGCGCCTCGCCCGGGTCGGCCCCGAGAAACGGCACGCCGAGCGCGATGCACGCCGCGAGCATGCCCGCGTTGATCAGGTGACGCCCCGGGATCATGAGCGGCTTGCTGCCGATGATGCCCTTCAGCTTGCCGAACGCGATGATCGAGCCCGTGAACGTGATGGCGCCCACGAACACGCCGACGAACACCTCGATCTCGTGAATCAGCTGCTCCGTCGTCCCGGCATGCCCTGGCGTGCCGAGGTAGCTCGCGACGCCCACCAGCACCGCCGCGAGGCCCACGAAGCTGTGCAGAACGGCGACGAGCTCGGGCATGCTCGTCATCTCCACGCGGAGAGCGAGCACGGCGCCGACGAGCGCTCCGGCTGCCACGGCGCCGGCCAACAGCCCGAGGCTATCGAGCTGAGTGGCCGCCGTGACGGCGAGCGCGATCAGCATGCCGGCGATGCCGTAAGCGTTGCCCCGCCCGGCTCTCTCCTGCGTGCTGAGCCCGCCGAGGCTCAGGATGAAGAGCACGGCGGCGACGAGGTACGAGACGGTGACGAGGCTCTCCGACATCATCGGCGGAACATCCTCAGCATGCGTTGAGTGACCAAAAACCCACCGGCGATGTTGATGGTCGCGACGAGCACCGCGACGGCGCCGAGTAGCGTGACCGGCGAATTCATGCCGTGCGACAGCTGCAGCATGCCGCCGACGACGATGATGCCGCTGATGGCGTTGGTGACGCTCATCAGCGGCGTATGGAGCGCCGGCGTCACGTTCCAGATCACCTGCCACCCGATGAAACAGGCGAGCACGAAGACCGTGAGATGAGCCACGAACTCGCGCGGGGCGAACGCGCCGGCGAGCACCAGCGCGCCGAGCGCGGCGACCACGACGCCGAGCGAGCCGACGTTCGTGCCACCCGCGCCATGCGGCGATTTACCGGGCTTGTGCGGGGGCGGGAGGGGCGGAACCTGGGGCTTCGGCTCGAGCGGCTTCGGCGCTGGCGGCGGCGCGACCTTCGGCGGGGGCCAGGTGAGCTCCCCTTGGTGGAGGACGAGCGCGCCGCGCACGACGGCGTCGTCCATGTCCACGTGGAAGCTCTTCGCCCCGCCCATGTCGGCGAGCAGGTGCACGAGGTTCGAGCTGTAGAGCTGGCTCGCCGTGGGCGCGAGCCGGCTCGGCAGATCCACGTAGCCGACGATCGTCACGCCGTACTTCACGACGACGGCACCCGGCTGCGTGAGCGCACAGTTGCCGCCCTGCTCGGCGCCGAGATCGACGATCACCGAGCCGTGGCGCATCGCGCGCACCATGTCTTCGGTGATCAAGACCGGCGCCGGCTTGCCGGGCACGAGCGCGGTCGTGATGATGATGTCGACCTCGCGCGCTTGCTGGAGGAAGAGCGCCATCTCGGCGGCGATGAACTCGGGGCTCATCTCCTTCGCGTAGCCGCCGACGCCGGAGCCGTCCTCCTGGATGCTCACCGTGAGGAACTCGGCGCCCATGCTCTGGACCTGTTCGCGCACCTCGGCCCGCGTGTCGAACGCGCGCACGATGGCGCCGAGCCCGCGCGCCGCGCCGATCGCCGAGAGCCCGGCGACGCCCGCACCGATCACGAGCATCTTGGCGGGCGGCACCTTGCCGGCCGCCGTCATCTGGCCCGTGAAGAAGCGTCCGTAGAAGCTGGCGGCTTCGATGACGGCGCGGTAGCCCGCGATGTTCGCCATCGAGCTCAGCGCGTCCATCTTTTGTGCTCGCGTGACGCGAGGCACCTGGTCCATCGCGATCACGGTCGCCTTGCGCTTGCGCAGGCGCTCGATGAGCTCCGTGCTCTTGGCCGGGTAGAGGAAGCTCACGAGCGTGCCACCCTCGCGCAGGAGCTCCGACTCGTGCCCGAGCTCGGCGTGTTGCTCCGGCGGCTGCACCTTGAGGATCACGTCCGAGCTCGACCAGAGCTCGCGCGTGCCGGCGACGATCTGCGCGCCGGCCTTCTCGTACTCGGCGTCGGGGAAGGCCGCGCCTTCGCCAGCGTCCTTCTGGATCTGTACCTCGAAGCCGAGCTTCACGAGGCGGCTCACGCTCTCCGGCGTCGCGGCGACACGGCGCTCGCCGGGGCGAATTTCCTTCGGCACTCCGATCTTCATGGCGCGCTCGAAACGGCGCGGGGACGTTAGCACCCCTCGGGGTCGTCGCGCGCCGATCGCCACGCTTTTCAGCGCGCGCCTGTTGCGGTCCGCGCCCGTAACGGCGCGAGCCGCTCGAGGCGAGCGCGCTTCTGGGCGGCCTCCCGCTCGAGCATGCTCATGAACTTTTCCACGGCGGGGGCGGGTCTTCGCCCCTCACGAAACAAAAGCTTTACGGGCAGGGGCTCGACCTCTGCGCGCTCGAGCGTCACCGAGCGGAGCGCCTGCGGCTCGAGGGGCAGGGCCGGCACGAGGCCAATGCCTACGCCGCCCGTCGCATAAGCGAGCAGGAGCGACACACTCGGCACGTCGATGGTGGAGCGGGGCCGCACGCCGTGCTCGTCGAGGAGCCGCTCGAGGAGCTTCCGCCCCATGCTCCCGGGGGCGAGCCTCAGGATCGGCTCCCCACCCGAGAGGCGCGACACGATGGACGCGCGCTTCTTCCCGGGCTCGCGCGGCGCCACCCAGAAGAACGGTTGCTCGAAGAGAACGCGCGATGCGAGCCCGGGCCGCTCGCTCGGGGACGACGCGATCGCCATGTCGACCATGCCGCGGTCGAGCCGCTCGATGGCTTCCTCCGAGTGCGCGGTCGAGATCTCGAAGTGAAGCGACGCGCCTTCGTGCGCGAGCTCGCGCAAGACCGGCACGAGCAAGGGCTTCGCCATGTAGTCGCTCGCTGCGATGCGGAGCGTGGTCGTCGGCGTGCCCTCGAGCTCGCCGAACAGCCGAAATACCGCTTCCGCTTCGTCGAACAGCCGCGTGGCCGCGGGCAGCACCTGCTCCGCGGCAGGTGTGAGCACGAGGCCGCGCCCGCGCCGCTCGAAGAGCGGCACGCCGAGCGCTTCCGTGAGGTGCCGGATCTGTTGGCTCACGGCCGACGGCGTCTTACCGAGGCGCTTCGCCGCCGCGCCCACCGAGCCGAGGCGCGCCACCGTGAGCGCGTCGTACAGCGCCGGCACCAACGCGGGATCCACGACCCCTTCTACGCCGTGCGGCGCCGGCGGCGTAGACCCAAAGCAGCAAGGCCGCGCAACGCGACGAATGCGGGCCGCCTCCGTGAGCGCGCCTCGAGTAAGAGCGAGCCGCCGCGGATCGTGGGCGCGTTGGTCAGCGCATACGTGGGCGGGCTCTTCCGCCTCGCAGGCGGTGACCACCGCACGGCTCGAACGCTAGCGCCACGTGCAGCGGCCTTGCGCGCCGTTTCGCGCTCCGCCGTGTCGCCCTCCGGCTGGTGTGCACCCGCAGCAGCGAGAGGCCGATGCCGTTGTCGACCGTGAAGAGCTGCTCGGCGAGATCGTCCGTGACGTTCGGCTCGGTCCACGCTGGACGCGCCAAAGCCGGTGATGCGCTGCAGCGTCGACGCGACGTCGATGTCAGCGTCCGTGCCCTCGAGGGGCGCTGGCGGTTCCGGAGGGAACCTCCCCGGTCGGGGCGGTGCACCCGCCGAGACCAAGTACCGCCCCGCCCCAGCCACGGCTCAGGAATCGAAAGAGTCTAGGAAGTCTGGGAGATTCCACGGGTTTTAGTCCAAGGAGGCCTGGCCATTGTGGCTCCAGCGTATCGAGCGCCAAATCAGCAGAAAAATGGCTCGGCCGTAATTGTGACTATGCCGACACTGAAAATCCTCCTCGTCGCCAGGTGTAGGTTGAGGTATTACTCCGGCCGGTGGACCCATGTCTCTCGAGATTCGTCCGAGTCGACTGCTGACGCGTTCGCTGGCCCTGGGGGGCGAACGCGCTGAAGCGCATTCTTCGAGCGATCCGACTGCCTGGCAGGAAGTCATCTCCCTTCTTGCTGCGGTCGAAGAGGTCGTCGCACTTCGAGACACCGATCAAATGCTGCGTCGCGCCGTAGAGCTCGTGCGCGACCGGCTCGGGCTCGAGCGCGTCGGTCTCTACCTGCGGGATCCCAAGGAATCCCGCCTCATCTTCCGAGGAACCTGGGGTACGGGAGCGCTCGGTGAAACGACCGACGAGCGTGGACTCCACTACGAGTGCAACCCCGAGGACTATGACGCACTGCGCTCTACGCAATCGAACGGGGCGCTCTGGCTCTACTACGAGCATGCGCGTCAGTTCGCCGAATGTGACGACAGGAGCACCGTGATTGGCGAAGGCTGGATCGCCGCGACGCCTCTCGTCTCGGCGGGCGAGGTCGTGGGCGTGATGTTCAACGACACGGCGATCTCACACAGTACCGTGGACGCGGGAAAGCAGGCACGCGCGGCCGTTTTTTGTGGGCTGATTGCGAACCTCTTCGTCAACCGTCGCGACGGCATCGGCTGGCGGCCGCTTCCGGATGACGGCGGCAATCTGTCGCTCGCTCAGCGTGCTTTGCGCGCGCTCGAGAAGGATCCGGTGGTGACGGGCGAGCGCATCGCGCAGGAGATGGGCATCAGCCCCGGGCACCTCGCGCGCTCGTTCAAGAGCGAGATGGGGATCTCGCTCGTCGAGTACCGAAACCGGCTGCGCATCGAGCGCTTCCTGCGCTCCGTTCAGAGCGGCAACGAGAGCCTCCTGCGCGCGGCGCTCGAAGCGGGCTTCGGGAGCTACGCGCAGTTCTTTCGGGTTTACAGGAAGCTCCTCGGCACGACGCCTCGCGAGCACCTCGGCGCTCGCCGGACGCGCGCCGCGCGCGCTCGCCGCATCTGGCAGGACGAAACACGACCGGGGCCTGATGGCCGTCCGGC
>DATMCL010000193.1:0-4667 GCA_035558375.1 Polyangiaceae bacterium | reverse complement strand
CTCGGCGTAGAGCTCCACGCTGGGAGACGGGGCGGCCGTCACGACCTCGCACGGCGGCGGCAGCATCGACTCGGCGGCAAGCGGCGGGCATGGATCGGTCGTCTCGCTCGCCTCGAGCACGGCGGGCTCCACAACGAGACGCTCGTGGTCTTCGGGGAAGACCGTGTGCTCCTGGTCCTCGAAGATGACTTCGATGAAACCGTCGTCGTCCTCGGCCGCGACAGAGTCGAGCGCGGCTGCCGGCACGACGTCCGCACGCGCTTCGACGATGACGGAGATGTCGAGCTCGCTCTCCTCGAGCGCAACGCTGTCCCCCAGGTCGTCGGCGACCGCCGAATGCGCGGCGACGTTTTCGAGTTGCCCTTGCTCTGCGCTGACGCGCGTTCCGAGGACGGGCGTATCGCGGGTCACGCCTTCGGGAGCGGCTTCCACGGGCACCACCGGAGCCACGTTCGGGAGCGGCACCGTGTGTCCGCGCTCGGCGAGCTCCGGCTCGGCGCGGATGGCTGCGGCAGGAGGCGCCGGCCGCTGGCTCGCGCGCCTCACGACCGGCTCCGGACGCGTCTCGACGAGGTGCGGTGCGAGCGGCGCGACCGGCTCCCGCGGCGCCACCTCGCTCAGCATGAGCGTGTGCTCGCGACGCTCCGCATGCAGTGCGGCCGAAGCGAGCTCAGCGTGCTCGACGGCGGGCTCCGTCACCGCAACGTGCTCGCTCATGGCGACGGGTTTCACCAGGGGCGCGAGCTCGGTCGCGACCGGCGGAAGCGCGACGCTCGGCAAGGGCTCACTCGCGGCGAGCTCGGCCACGACGCTCGGCGGCGGCGTGACCACGGGCGGCGGGAGCGCGACGGCGGGCGGCTGCGCGGCGACGGCCGGCTGCGGCTCCACCGCGACTCCTTCGGCGTGGGGCGGCACCACACTCGGCTCCGCCTGGGCAGACGGCAGAGGCGGCGGCACGCTGGGCTCGACGCGAATGCGCCCGCTGTCGAGCGCGCGGCGGGTCTCGCGCTGCAGCCGCGAGAGTGCGCGCTTCGCCGCGGACCGGTTCACGGGAATGAGCGCGGTCTCGAGCTCGCGCACCAAGCCTTCGATGCCGGTTCCCGGCGGACGGCGAGATGCGCGCAGCAGGCCGGCGCTCGCGGAGCTCGCGGGCAAGAGGAGCGCGTCGAGCACGGCACGCAGATCGCGCTCGGCTTCGTCGGCGCGCGCCGCGCGACCGCCCGCGACCCGCACGGCGCCGTCTTCCGACAGCAAAAGGTCCTCGGTGCCGACGGAGCGCGGCGCGCCGAGCACCTGATCGGCAGCCCCGAGCACCAAGTACCCCACGCATTCGGCGGTGAGGGGCACGGCGTGCTGCTCGGCCCCTGCCAACACCTCTCTGAGCGTTACGTTCACGCGTTGCCTCCGCGCACGAGCACGCCACGCGAGCGCAGATAGCCCTTGGCCTGCTCGACCGTGTACATGCCGTCGTGAAAAATGGATGCGGCGAGCGCCGCGTCGGCGCCACCTTCCGAGAGCCCTTCGCGCATGTGCTCGAGGGTGCCGACGCCGCCCGACGCGATGACCGGAATGTCGACGGCGTCGACGACGCCGCGGAGGAGCTCGAGATCGTAGCCGCTCCGCGTCCCGTCCTTGTCCATGCTCGTGAGCAGGATCTCGCCGGCGCCGAGTCCCGCCGCGCGGGAGGCCCAATCGATCACGTCGAGCCCGGTCGGGCGGCGCCCCCCGTGCGTGTAGACTTCGAAGCCACCGGCCTCGTTCCGTCGAGCATCGATCGCCACGACCAGAACCTGCCGTCCCCAGGCATCGGCGATGCGTCCGATGAGCGTGGGGTCGGCGACAGCGGCGCTATTGATGCTCACCTTGTCGGCGCCCGCGTCGAGCAGCGTTCGAACGTCGTCGGGCGCGCCGACGCCACCGCCCACGGTGAGCGGAGCGAAGACGACCTCGGCCGTGCGCTCGACGACATCGAGCATGGCCTTTCGGCCCTCGTGGGAGGCCGTGATGTCGAGGAAAGTGATCTCGTCGGCCCCCTCGGCGTCGTACCGGCGGGCGCACTCGACGGGATCGCCGGCATCGCGAATCCCCACGAAGTTCACGCCTTTGACGACGCGGCCGTCCCGAACGTCGAGACAGGGTATGATGCGCTTGGCGAGCATGGCGGGCCTCCCACGCCCATAGTTCGGGGATCGAGTTTTGGCCAAGGATTGCGGCTATATTGGGGAGGCGCATGCGTCCTTGCCTGAAGTGCGGAGCCTCGGCCCCGGTGTCGGCAGTCACCTGCCCGAGCTGCGGTGTCCTTTTGCCGACCGCCATGCCACCCGCCCTCGGCGGGACGATGATCGGCCACACGAGCCCTGAGCCGAGCTCCCCCGCAGAGGAGCCTCCCGCAGAGGAGCCTCCCGCGGAGGAGCCTTCCGATCCGCCCCCGGCGGCTCAATCCGGCAACGCGGCCGTGACGCAGGTCTTGTCCCCGCGCGCCTCGACGCCACCGGCCGTTCCCGCCGTCACGCAGCTCTTGTCCCCACCCGCTGCGACGCCCCCAACGGGACTCGCCGGTACGCAGCTCTTGTCCCCGCCCGCCGCGACGCCCCCAACGGGACTCGCCGGCACGCAGGTCTTGTCCCCACGCGCCTCGACGCCACCGGCGGTACCCGCCGTCACGCAGGTCTTGTCCCCACGCGCCTCGACGCCACCGACGGGACCCGCCGCGTTCAAGGGCACGATGCTCGGCATGGGGTTCTCACCACCGGATCCCGCCGCACGGCCAACGTCCAGCGCCCCTCCGGCGCCTGCCGCACCGGCGCCCGGACCCGCAAACTTCAAGGGCACGATGATCGGGATGGCGCCGCCGGACCCCGGTCCGCCGCCACCTGCCGAGCCGCAGGGCGCGCCCGCGCCTCACTTCGCTCGTCGCGGCACCATGATCGGCATGGCCCCGCCGGACGCTTTCGTTCCGACCGGATCTGGGAGCGAGCCCGGACCGCCAGGAGCCCAGCCGCCCGGACCACCAGCAGCCGACGTGCCCGTCCCCAAGAAGACGATCATGGGCGTCGCTCGACCGGGTATCGCGCCCTTGCGTCCGGGAATCGAAAAGGCTCGCCCTCCCGAAGGCCCGACGGTCCCCGCGTGGCCGATGCCGGAGCCGCCACCGCCACCTCCGCCGCCCATCGCGGACCCATTGATGGAGACCCTGGCGGGAGTACCGCGCCCTTTCCGCATTCCCGCCATGGCAGCAGTCGCGATGGTGGGCGCCGCGGCGCTGTTCACGGCAGCCGTCGTCGCACTCCTTCTCTATCGCTCTCGGGGCACCATCACGGCCGAGCTCGCCGCAAGTCCGGACGGTCGCGAGGCACTGTCCCTCGTCTGCGCGGGCTGCACGGACGAGTCGAAGGTGCGCTTCTCCGGACGCGAAGCGACCTTCCACGGCACGCGTGCGTCGCTCGCTCTCGCGGAGCCGCTCCGCGTGGGCGACAACCGGGTCACCGTCGAGCTCGAGCGACGACCTGGCAAGTCCGAGCCGGTGGAGCTGCACGTCCCGGTGGACTTCCGCGTGCGCGCCGATACGGCAACCCTCACGCAAGCGCCACCGCGTGTCACCGTTCGGGTCGAAGCGGTCGCGCATTCGGCGGTCGTCGTCGACGGCAAGCCGCTCGTGCTCGCGCCGGCAGCGGCCGGCACCGAAGTCGGCGCCGCCCAGATCGACGTCGCTCGGCAGCTCACCGGCATGAGCCCCACGCTCGCGACGCTGGAGCGCGAGGTGCCCTACGTCGTCACGCCCCCGAACGGCACGCCGACGAGCGGGCAGGTCAAGGTGCGCGTCGGCGTCACGCCGCTCGTGGTGCAGGCGCCCGGCAACAGCATCGTGATCGAGACGGCAACCTTCGTTCTCGCCGGACACACCGCGAAAGAAGCGAGCGTCAGCGTGGAGAGCCGGCCGATCACGGTCGACGGCTCCGGCGCGTTCGCCCAGATGATGAGCGTGTCGTCGCTCGGCGAGACGACCATCACCGTACGCGCAGACGCCAAGGACCAGGCGCCACGGCTCGTGCCGGTCAAGGTGCGGCGCGTGCAAAGCCTCGCCGCCGAAGCGGCCGCGGTGCGCACACGCGCCGCCACGGCCTACGCCGCCATCGAGAAAGCTTCCGACGCCCAGCGCGGGCTCGCCGTCGCGCTCGACGGCAGCGTGGTCGAATCGCGAGCCGACGCCTTCACGACCGTGCTGCTCATCGACGTGAAGAACGGCTGTACGACGCCGCCCTGTCTCGCCCGCATCACGAGCGGCGAGAAGCTCGTGCTCAAGGAAGGCAGCAACGTGAGCGTGTTCGGCGCCATCACCGGCAACGTCGACGGCCCGCGCCCCGGCTCGCGCATCCCGGCGATCGCCGCGGATTTCGTGCTCAAGGGTCGACCGTGACCTTCGGCGCGGTCACGGCGATCGCCTGCGCGCACTGCGGGGCAACGGTCGCCGGAGCCGCGAACTTCTGTGGCAACTGCGGGGGAGCGCTCTCGCTCTCCCTGCCCCCGACCGAGCGGGCGTTCAGCCGGATCTCGACCGCTCCCCCGCCCTCGCAGTCGCGCGAGCCGCACCGAGCCGATCCGCTGCTCGGACGGCTGATCGCCGACCGCTACCGCGTCATCGAGCTGCTCGGTCGCGGCGGCATGGG
>DATMCL010000192.1:0-3260 GCA_035558375.1 Polyangiaceae bacterium | reverse complement strand
CGAGCCGGGAGTCCGGAAGGTCATCGGGAAGGCTCCCCGGACGATGGCCGTTCACGAGTTGCTCGACTTCGCGCACGGTCCGGCCGCGGGCCGCTTCGAGCCACTCCTTCTCGGTAGACGGAATCGCGACGCGCGTGAGCTCGCGCGCGACTGAGAAGTTGACGGCGCCCGCGCGGAGCTCCCCTGCGATTTGAGGAAGCTCCTCGAGCGCCTCGGCGACGCGGAGCTTTTCCTGGGTAAGCCGAGGGCCGTAGCCGAAAAGACGCTCGGTGTATTCCAGGAACGACGCGAAGCCGAGCCGAACATGCGCTCCCGAGCGACGCGCCCGGAGAAGCGCGCCTCCTTCGTCGAAATCGAGCCCCGCCCGCTCCGAGGCGAGACGAACGAGCGCTTCGTGTGCCTGACGCCATGAAGCGTCGCCACCCTCCAAGACGATAGCTGCTGACATAGTCGAACCTCCCGACCACGCCCCCTCACGGCGCCGTGGTCTCGCTGAGCTTCCTCTCTAACACGCAGATTTTCGTCCTCGCCTGCGCGCGCAAGACGTCGTTTCACGCGTCGAAACGACAGAGAAGTCATCCAAGCGCCGAAAGCCAGTCACCGCCCGACCTGACGCAGCAGAGCGGCATTTACAGAGGCGAGCAGCGCCTCTCAACACTCGAGCCCTTCGATCTCCGTCAAGCACATTCCGAAGAAAATGCATACGAAGCGCACGGCCTCCCCAGCAACAGGAAGCCCCAACGGCTCCAGGCGTCGGGGCGGTTATTAACGGCGCGCCGCGTTTCCGTCTGCCACGAGCCCCTAGCCCCGAGGCCGAGCACCACGCCGCCCAACCAGCTCAGCAGTCGTCACGGCATTTCGCGGCGTGGCGCGCCACGACTTCGCCCCCACGCCGTTCAAACGGCTCCGCTAGGTCGCGCCGCTCTCACGGCGTTTCCGCAACGTGGCACGCCACGACCTCGCCCCACGCCGTTCAACAGCTCCGCTCGACGCGTCACTCTCACGGCGTGGGGCCCCCAGCTAGCCCTACGCCGTTCAACGGCTTCGCTATGTCGCCCCATTCTCACGGCGTTTCCGCGGCGTGGCGCCCCACGACTTCGTTCCCACGCCGTTCAACCGGCTCCGCTACGTCGCGTCACTGTCGCGACGTTCCCGCCACGTGGCTCGCCACGACCTCGCCGCCACGCCGTTCAACGCTACGTCACACGGGCGTTCCCACGGCGTGGCGCCCCACGACTTCGCACCCACGTCGTTCGACAGCCGTCGCTGGCTCACGATGTCCGCGAGGAAGCCCTCGGCGCCCGTGCGGGCGACGCGCAGGAAACGCCCACGCGGGCGCAGGCATCGGCTTTGAGAGGAAGCGGCTAGGTGGGCCGAGTGTCGGCCTTGACCGACAACGCCCACGCACACGCCGGCGTGTTGTCGGATACGTGGCGAACGTCTCCGCGCGCGCAGCGCGCACACGGACCGAGCCCAGCGTCGCCCGCCCCACGCGTCACTATCCGTGCCTCGCATGGTCGTCCATCAGCGCCGTGCCCCCACGCTGGCTTGGCCAGCGTAAGGGGGCACTCGCGCGCGCAGGCCGAAGGCCGAGCACGCGGGCCGTGCCGCGCCGGACCCAGCTGGGGGCATCGCATGCTCGCTCGGGCCCGACGACGGTGCATCGGCCCAGGTCGGTTGCGCTCTTCAGCGTCGCGCGGGTAAGCCGCTCGCCGATGCGACGCGCTGGCTGCGACCTGTGCCGGCACGCTGCCGATAGCGCTGGCCGCGAGCCGGCTACTTGCCGCCGAAATAGACGGCGTCGACGCGCAGGATGAGGTCGAGCGTGCTGAACGTCACCTCGGCGCCGTTCATGATTACGGTGCGACCTTCGATGTCGAGGCGCAGGCGGTCGCTGTCGTAGGCGACGAAGCCGAGACCGAGCTGGGCGAGTAACGGCGGCTGCGAGCTCGAGTGCTCTTGGCCGTTGAAGCGGTAGCTCTGCTGGATGAAGCCGATGCCCATGCCGAAGCGCGGGCGGAAGCGCCAGAGGTCCGCGGTGATACCGGGCGAGATGGTCCAAACGCCGAGGTGCTGCTCGAGCGTGCCGCCCTTGCCCCAAGCGCCGTCCGGGAGGGTCACCTCGCCGCTCGCGAGCGTGCCGATGCCGACCTCGACGAACGGATCGATGAAGTAGCTCGAGCGGTAGGCGACGCCGAAGGCTCCGTAGAGGCCGACGCGCGTGAGCGAGGGGTTATACTCGGGGTTTGCGGCTTCGCCGAAGGTGACGGTCGGGCCGATGCTCAGCGAGAGCTCGAGCGACGAGGGCGTCTCGGGGGCGACCAGCTCGAGGAACCTTTCGTGCTTGTCGTTCGTCGTCGCTGCCGGTGCGCTTGCGGCGGGGGCGGGTGCGATCTCGGAGGGCGGCGCCGTCGGAGCTGCCGCAGCGGGGACCGGCGTCGCCGCGGGCGATGTGGCGGGTGCTGGCGGCGGAACGGCTGCGGGCTCGGGGGCTGCGGAGGGAGCAGGTGTGGGAGCCGTAGGCGTGGGAGCGGCGGCAGGAGCGGGAGTCGTGCCGGCGGCGGGGGCAGCAGCGGCCGGGGGGTTCGCGTGAGCCGCCGGCGCTTTCGCGGGTGCCGTAGCGGGCGGCGGATCAGCGGGAGCAGCGACCGCGAGGCTCGTGAGCGAAGCGCTCGCGAGCAGCGCCGCCATGCCGGACCGCGTAGAGCGGATCATTCCGTGGCTCCCGGGCGCGGCGGGACGGTGCCCATCGTTTGGTAGAGATAGAAGAGCGTCGAAGCGCGGCCGGTGATGATGCCGTTCGGCACCGCCTGCTGCAGAAAGTCCTTCATGAAGTCCGACTGATTGATCGTCCAGAAGATCGTGATCGCGCCGTGCTCGCGCACCATCTGGACGTTGTCCGGCTGCGAGCCGGCGGTCCAGGTTGGACCCCAGGCGACGCAACCCTCGCTGATCACGAGGTTCGGGTCGTACTCGAAGAGGCAGGGCGGAACCGTGATGCCTTCCGCCTGAAGCTGCGCCTTGGCCGCATGCCAGGCATCGCGCACTTCGTCCGTCGTGATGGCGATCGCGGCCGTGAAGCGCCGGTCGTTGGTGGGATCGTCGTCCGAGTTGCGGGCCGCGAGCTCCTCGTTCAGCTTCGCGACGAGGCGCGAGGACGGGAGCACCGCGCCGCCGACCTTCATGTCGAGGTACGCGCCCTCGAACTCCGTCTCGTCCACCATCATCCGGAGCATCTGCTCGAGCGTGGGGATCTTCTC